>NZ_LKBW01000262.1 GCF_002699855.1 Pseudomonas amygdali
TTCGGTAGTTTTTTCATCGCTCCATCCTCTCAAAGGTTGGAGTCTCCGAGAAACCCGGGGCGGTTCAAACTCTATCAGGCGCGAGTATTTGTCCTGGTCGCGTATCTCGCGCCAGCGCGGGTGGTAGCGGTATTGTTTGCGGCCGCGTGCGTCACGTCCGGTAGCCTGCAGGTGGCCCATCGGGTCGGCACAGATCCACACATCGGTGTAGGCGGGCGGGACTGCCAGCGCGTTGATGCGCTTGATCTCCGACTCGTCCTTGATGCGTTTACCCTCGATGTTGAAGTAGGCGAATTTGCCGCGCAGTACCTTGCGCGTAAGGCCCTGCTGAGTGTCGTCTACATAATGCAGGTCACTGGCGGGCTGGCTGATGGCAGTCGAGTCAGGCATGGCTAATTTCCAAAGTCAGTTAAAAACACTGACCTCGGTCTTTTACCGTGGTGCCGTTTATTTGCTGACTGACCGGTTTTTCAGGGCATCAGGCCAGTACGGCAACCGCCTTGATCTGCGCCCAGAGCGACTGGCCTCTGTGCAGGTTCAACTGGTCACTGGAGTAGCGCGTGATGCGCGCGAGCAAAGGCGTGCCCCCGGCGTCCAGTTTCACCAGCACATGTGCCGAGTTGTCAGCCAGCGCTTCCTCCATCACCGTGACCGGCAAGCGGTTCAGAATGCTGCTTTGATCGTCGGGTTGCAGATTCAGGCTGACATCCCGGGCCTGAACCTTGACGCGCAGAAGGGTGCCGATCTGCATTTCGGCGTGTGCGACGCGCATGCACAATGTGCTGTCGGGCAGCGTCACACTCAGTAACTGGTAATGACGATCATAGGCGCTGACCGTGCCTTCAATGACCACGCCCGCATCGCCGCCCATGGCCAGTGGCAGGTCCAGCCGCGCCAGTGTTTCGCGAATCGGGCCGCTGGCCAGTACGTTGCCGGCTTCAAGCAGCACCAGATGATCTGCCAGGCGTGCAACCTCATCCTGAGCGTGGCTGACATACAGCATGGGGATGTCCAGCTCTCGATGCAGGCGTTCGAGGTACGGCAGGATTTCACTTTTGCGCCTGGCGTCCAGCGCTGCCAGAGGTTCATCGAGCAGCATCAGGCGCGGGCTGGTCAACAGTGCGCGTGCAATGCCCACGCGCTGACGCTCCCCACCGGACAGCTTGTCAGGACTGCGCTCCAGCAGATGGTCGATGCCGAGCAGTTCAGTGGCCTGCGGCAATTGAATGTTGCGCTGCTGACGCGGGATGCGTTTCATGCCGAATTCCAGATTGGCCCGCACGGACAGGTGCGGGAACAGGCTGGCTTCCTGAAATACATAGCCGATCGCCCGTTTGTGCGGAGCGAGGAAAGCGCCTTTTTCAGTGTCTTGCCAGACTTCATCATGAACACGAATGAAGCCCTGGCCAGCTTTTTCCAGCCCGGCAATGCAGCGCAGGCAGGTGGTCTTGCCCGAGCCCGAAGGCCCGAACAGTGCTGTGATGCCCGACCCCGGCAGGGTCAGGTCGGTACGCACGGTGAAATCCGGGTAGGTCATGTGCAGGCGGACTTCTATCGGTGAGGCCATGACTCAGCTCCATCCTGATTTGGATTTACCGCTGGAATACAGCGCCAACAGCACCAGGAAGGAGAACACCAGCATCGCTCCGGCCAGCCAGTGTGCTTGCAGGTACTCCATGGACTCGACGTGATCGAAAATCTGCACCGACACCACGCGGGTTTTCTCGGGAATGTTGCCGCCAATCATCAGCACCACGCCGAACTCGCCGACCGTGTGCGCGAATCCCAGAATCGCCCCAGTGATAAAGCCAGGCTTTGCCAGCGGCAGAATCACGCGGAAGAACGTGTCCCATGGACCCGCTCTCAACGTGGCTGCCACCTCCAGCGGACGGGTGCCAATGGCTGCAAACGCGTTCTGTAGCGGCTGGACGACGAAAGGCATCGAGTACAGGACCGAGCCGATCACCAGTCCGGCAAAGCTGAAAGTCAGCGTGCCCAGTCCCAGGCTCTGGGTGAGCTGGCCCACAGCTCCGTTGGGGCCAAGCAACAGCAGCAGATAAAAGCCGATGACTGTCGGCGGCAAAACCAGGGGCAGGGCGACGACCGCGCCAATCGGCCCCTTGAGCCATGAATCAGTGCGCGCCAGCCACAGCGCGATGGGCGTGCCGATGATCAACAGGATGACGGTGGTCAATGACGCCAGCTTCAGTGTCAGCCAGATCGCCGCGATGTCGGCACTTCCCAGTGGCATTTATAGCTGGTATCCGAAGGACTTGATGATGGCGGCGGCTTTCGGCCCTTTCAGGTACTCGACCAGCGCCTTGGCAGCGGCGTTGTCCTTGCCCTTGTTGAGGATGACGGCGTCTTGCTTGATCGGGTCATGCAGGGCGTCCGGCACGATCCAGGCCGACCCGCTGGTCAGTTTGCCGTCCTTGTAGATCTGCGACAGGGCCACAAAGCCAAGTTCCGCATTGCCGGTGGAAACGAACTGGTAGGCCTGAGTAATGCTCTGGCCCTCCACGATCTTGGCTTTGGTTGCGTCGGTCAGACCCAGTTTGCTCAGCACTTGCGTCGCTGCCAGACCATAAGGGGCAGCTTTTGGGTTGGCGATGGACAAGTGTTGATACTGATTGGCCTTGAGCACTTCGCCCTTGCTGTCTACATAACCGTCCTTGGCCGACCACAGCGCCAGGGTGCCCACCGCATACGTGAAACGCGAGCCCTTGACGGTGTCGCCTTCCTGCTCAAGCTTTGCCGGGGTGGTGTCGTCGGCCGACAGGAACACCTCGAAAGGGGCACCATTCTTGATCTGTGTGTAGAACTGACCGGTAGCGCCAAACGCGGCAACAAGCTTGTGGCCGGTGTCCTTCTCAAAGTCAGTGGCAATCGCCTGAATGGGCGCTGTGAAATTGGCTGCGACGGCGACCTGCACCTCGTCGGCAAACGCGTTGGCTGTAACTGATACGGCGAAGGCCAGGGCAGAGAACTTGAGAATGGCGCGCAGCGTGGTCGTTCGCATGGAACAGCTCCTTGATGATGAAAACGCACGCCGTCGAAATAAAGGCGTTTCGCTATATAGTTAAATATATAGCGATAGCCTGTTGTTCTGAAAGCACTGTTTTACCGGGGTGAGAGAATTTTCAGCGCGTTTTTAGCCAGTTGCCGAGTCAGTTCGGTCGCACCCAACTGATGTTTGATACCAACTGCCTGACCTGCCCAGAGGTTGGTAAAGTCACTGCTGCCCTGTTTTTCCGCTTGTGCGCGCAACGGCATCAAGGCACCGCCTGCCAGAGGGAACGCAGGGGCGAGTGAGCTGACGGGGCCAGCTTCGCGCATGATCCGGTTGACGATGCCGCGCGCCGGACGCCCGGTGAAGAGGTTGGTCAGCGCAGTCTGGCTGTCCGTTGCAGTGTGCAGCGCCTGGCGATGCAGTGCACTGACGCTGGCTTCAGGGCAGAACAGATACGCCGTACCTACCTGTACCGCCGAGGCACCCAGAACAAACGCCGCCGCAACCCCGCGACCATCTGCTATACCACCCGCAGCGATGACCGGAATGCGCACGGCGTCCACTATTTGCGGCACCAGCGCCAGAGTGCCGACCTGAGTGTGCAGTTGATCGCTGAGGAACAGGCCCCGATGACCACCGGCTTCGTAGCCCATGGCGATTACCGCATCGCAGCCATGCTGCTCCAGCCAGACGGCTTCCTCGACCGTGGTCGCCGATGAAATGATCTTTGCCCCGGTGGCTATGACCCGTTCCAGTAGCGCTCGCTCGGGAAGGCCGAAGTGGAAGCTCACCACCTCCGGCTTCAGGCGCTCGACCAGAGCACAGGTGGCGCTGTCGAAAGGGGCACGGTTGGAGACGGGCGTCGGTGCATCGAAATCGGCCCCCAACTCTTCGTAATAGGGTTTAAGTGCCTGTTTCCAATGCTCGGCGCGTTCGGCATCGTAGGCCGGAGCCTGATGGCAGAAGAAGTTCAGGTTCAGGGGCAGATTGCCGGTGTGTTGCCGAAAGGTGGTGACTTCCTGTTCGATTTGCTCAGGGGTCAGCATTGCGCAGGGCAGCGATGCCAGCCCGCCAGCCTTCGCGACAGCAATGGCCATTTGTGATCCGGTGGCTCCGGCCATAGGCGCTTGCAGCACCGGCAGCTCTATAGTTAACAGGTCAATAATGCGGGTGTCCGGCCATTGGCTCATGTGTTTCTCCGGCTTGTATTCGGGCAGTCATGCACAGGGCATTGAGCGCGAGAATAGCGTGAATGGCAAACGGCATTTCCGGCGCAACACATAGACCGCGCGGCGAGGTTGACATAAAAAACGATCGGTCTAATATTACTGCATGACACAAATACCTGTAAAAACCAGACGCCCCGGGCGGCCACCGAAAGTGGACCGCGACAACCTCGAAACCCGCGAGGCACTGTTGCGCCGCGGTCTGGAAGTGCTCACCGAGCAAAGCTTCTCGGCCACCGGGCTGGATTACATCCTCAAGGAAATCGGCATTCCCAAAGGCTCGTTCTATCACTACTTCACCAGCAAGGAAGCCTTCGGCCGGGCGGTACTGGATGAATACGCTCGCTATTTTGCACAGCGGTTGGACCACTGGCTGCTGGACGAAGCGCTTTCGCCACTGGAGCGACTGATGGGCTTTGTCCAAAGCGCCAAGAGCGGCATGGCGCGGCATGATTATCGACGCGGTTGCATGGTCGGCAATCTGGGCCAGGAAGTCGGTCTGTTGCCGGAGGGGTTTCGTGCCGTACTGGAGCAGACGCTGCTGGACTGGCAGTCAAAGCTGGCCTGCTGCCTCAGGGCCGCGCAGGCGCATGGTGAGTTGGCTAGAAGTGCAGATTGCGATGAATTGGCCGCGTTTTTCTGGATCGGCTGGGAAGGGGCGGTGCTCCGCGCCCGGCTGGTCAAAAGCGACACACCGCTGAACACGTTCATTGCCGGTTATCTTCGTGGTTTGCCGCAATGACTTTTTCTTCAGGGCTATTTAAAGACGATCAGTCTAAATTGGAGGCGCACATGTTCAAGGGCATTTTTATCGACAAGGACGATGCAGGTTATCGCGTCAATCTGACCGATATCGACGAAGCAAAGTTGCCTGCAGGTGACGTGACGATAAACGTGTCGCACAGCACGCTGAACTATAAGGATGCGCTGGCAATCACCGGCCAAAGCCCTATTGTGCGCAGCTTTCCAATGGTGCCGGGTATTGATCTGGCGGGTGCGGTGCAAGCCAGCGATACGCCTGAGTACAAGGTGGGCGACAAGGTTCTGCTCAATGGCTGGGGTGTTGGCGAAGGACACTGGGGCGGTCTGGCACAGAAGGCGCGGCTCAAGAGCGAATGGCTCATTCCATTGCCGGATGCTTTCACGCCCGCGCAGGCGATGGCCATTGGCACGGCGGGCTATACCGCAATGCTCAGCGTGCTGGCCCTTGAGAAGCACGGTTTGACACCCGACCACGGTGATGTGCTGGTGACCGGTGCCAATGGGGGAGTCGGCAGTTTAGCCATCGCTATTCTTGCCAGGCTTGGCTATCGGGTGATTGCCTCCACCGGGCGTGTTTCGGAAAGCGAATATTTGCATCAACTCGGCGCAGCGCAGGTCGTCGACCGGGCGACCCTGTCGCAGCCGGGGCGACCTTTGGTCAAGGAGCAATGGGCGGCGGCAATCGACTCTGTAGGTAGTCATACGCTGGCCAATGTGTGCGCCGGTATTCGTTATCGCGGCGTAGTCGCGG
Source organism: Pseudomonas amygdali (assembly GCF_002699855.1). GTDB lineage: Bacteria > Pseudomonadota > Gammaproteobacteria > Pseudomonadales > Pseudomonadaceae > Aquipseudomonas > Aquipseudomonas amygdali. The sequence continues at coordinate 5,750 of NZ_LKBW01000262.1, forward strand.
CCTGCGGTCTGGCGCAGGGTATGGAGTTTCCGGGCTCGGTTGCACCGTTCATTCTGCGCGGCGTCACTCTGGCTGGTATCGACAGCGTTACTCGCCCGCGCGCTGACCGGCTGGAAGCCTGGTCCAGGCTGGCGAGCGACCTGGATTTGGCGCTGCTGCCGCTGATCAGTCGTGAAGTTGGCTTGAGTGAAGTGATCGACATCGCGCCGCAATTGATCGCGGGTCAGATCCGTGGCCGGGTTGTGGTGGACACCGGGCGCTGAGTCGGTCAAAAAACGCTGGGTTCGCCCTTGTCACCTGACTGCGCATGTTCAAGTGCGCGATGCATCCGGGCGGTGCCGAGCCCGGTTTCGCATAATTGCAACGGGATGCAACCGCCAAGTGCTGCGTTGGGTGCCACCAGCCAGCGACCGGCGCGCTCGGGTGTTTCAAGCACGCGAAGGATGTGACTGGCGATCATTGCGAGGCGGTCCAGACGCTCCGAAGCCACGGGGTCCAATGGCTGTTTCTGGCGCTGGCGACGTTCCAGCGTTGAAATTGATGCATTGAACAGCGCCTCCATTTGCCGCGGGCCAAGGGCCAGCGCGTCGCGTACCGCGCGGATCCAGCCATGCGCAAGGCCTGCCTGAATGTTCGCCAGGCGTTCGGCCTCGCTGCGCTGACTGACCTGATGGGCCAGCAACCAGAAATGCGCAGCCGCGTCGCGACGGCCATGTGCTTTGCTAACGAGGGGCGGAATCAAGATACGTGCTTGCCTTGAGGGCCGGAAAAGTCGGCCAAGGCTATCTCAGACAGCGCGTCGTTCAAGCTGCAGGGTGTTACCGATGATTGCCGGCTGGGCTGAAGCTGCTGAGCTGAACGAGCCGCGCCAGAGGTGTCGCACCAGGGCCCTCGTGCTAAAGTCGGCTGCCTGAATATGAATGAAGAGCGCCGCAGCTGTTCGCGCGCTTGCACCAGAAAAGGCGTCGTTCCACATGCCGCAAGACCCTTGTACCGATCAGGACTCACGCATTGTCAGCCAGCCTTCGCTGCCCGACGTCAACAAGCCGCTGCGCCTCTATCTCGACCGCCTGGCACCCTCAAGCCGCCTGACCATGACTTACGTTTTGCAGGACGCGGCAGATCGTCTGGGCATGGCTGACGTCGATATTCATGACATTCCCTGGCACACCCTGCAGCCTGGCCACGTGACCGCACTGGTCGCGACGCTGCGTGAAGACGACTACGCGCCCAACACCACTTCGCTGTATGTGAACGCTATTCGCGGTGTGATGAACGAGGCCTGGCGGCACGACCTGATCAGCCACGAGCAATTATTGAAGATTCGCTCGATCAAACCGGTCAGCGGTACGCGTCTGGCCAAGGGCCGTAATATCCGCCGCACGCTGATTCGTGAATTGATGGAGGCCTGCGCTGCGGACCCCAGGCCGCAAGGGCGTCGCGACGCCGCAATCATTGCGATTCTGTACGGCTCTGGAATGCGCAAGTCCGAGTCGGTCAAGCTGGACCTGTCACAGATCGATTTCGCCGAACGCAGCCTGCGGGTGCTGGGCAAAGGCAACAAGCAGTTGATCAAATATGCCCCCGAGTGGGCGTTCAAGGCGCTGAACGACTGGCTGGAACTGCGCCGCTCGTGCCTGCAGCCGGGGCAGGGCGATGACCCTTTCCTGTTCAACCGGATTCGCCGCGGCAGCCATATCACTCGCGACAGAATCACCAAACACGCTATTTACTTCATCGCCAAGCAACGCGGGCGGCAGGTGGGGGTGAACATCATGCCCCACGATTTTCTGCGGTCGTTCATAACCAGGGTGATCGAAGAGTTCGATCTGTCGATTGCCCAGAAACTTGCGCACCACACGCATATTTCGACCACCGCGAGCTACGACATGCGCAGCGAGAACGAGCGCCGCAATGTGGTGGACGGGTTTGATCTTTAGGCAAAAAAAAGCCACCTCGCACAAGCGGGGTGGCTTAAAAGATCTAACCAAAGGAGTGATGAAGCAGAGCAGAGATTCACTGGCCTCGCGACGCGGATTCGCGAGGCCGGGAGATATGTTCGTTCATCGCCGACAACGGTAACACCGCCGCCCCTGATTCAATTATCAGCGTTATTGATACCCGTCATTGCCAAAAAACATATGACCCACACGTGTTTGCGTGGCCAGCCATCTGCAAAATCGATTTCTCACCTCCGAGCTATCCGGCAATTGGATAGCCAACAATTGGCAACAATTTCATGCTTTACCGGACTTGAAACGTACGGGACTGAGCATGGAAAAGTTCGATATACACCGTAAAACCCGCTTCGACTCATTGGTACACGAGTACGGGCTCGATGGCAGTCGTCTGTTGCCTTGGGAAGGCTACCCGATGCCGTTCGCTGGCGGCTGGTGCGTGGTCCGTCCGGGCACCAGCAGCGAAGCGCATACCCAGATCGATCAGGAAATCTTCATTGCCATCAAGGGCAGCGCCCGTCTGGTGGTCGGCGAAAAACAGATGGATTTCGCCGTGGGCGATATCGCCGCGATTCCGAAACACACCAATCATTACGTCATCAATGATTCCGCCGAGGACTTCCACTTCTATGTGGTGTGGTGGGACATGAACTACGTGAATGCTTTCGTGGCTCAGCACAGCGAAACCACGGGGTGCCTCGATGAGTAAGTACATCGTGACCATCACGCCGCCCACCCCGAATGGCGATTTGCACATAGGTCATATCGCCGGCCCGTTTCTGGCCGCTGACGTGTTCACCCGGGTCCAGCGCCAGCGCGGTCACGACTGTGTGCTGGTGTCCTATTCCGACGATTACCAGTCCTACATGCTGCGCAAAGGACTGGAGCAGGGCGTTGATCCGGTCGAGCTGGCCGGGCGTAATTCCGACCGCATCGAAGCGTCGCTGGCGGCGATCAACATCAAGCCCGACAACTGGATGCGTCCGCACAACAACCCATGGTTTGCCGAGGCGGTTGGCGAGGTGTTCAACGCGTTGCGTGAAGCGGGCTCGATCGAATTTCGCGATTCCAGCGAGCCGTACTGCCCTGATTGCGATGTGTGGGGCTACGAGGCATTTGCCCGAGGCAACTGCAATTACTGTGGGGCCGAGTCTGATGCCAGCCAGTGCGAGAACTGCGCTCAGGCCCCTGACGCCGAGTTGATGACCGGTCTGCACTGCAAATTGTGCAGGCAGCCGTCGCAATGGAAAAAGGCCCATCGTGCATTTCTGAAGCTGGCTGATTTCAAGCCGCACTTGCGTGATCGTCTGTTGGGCCAGCAATGGCGCAAGCCGCTCGACAACTGGTTGCGCGATACGCTGGAGCACTTGCATGACTGGGGCGTAACCCGTCCGGGCGACGGCGGGCTTGACCTGCAGGCCGACGGTTCGTGCCGGGTCCACACCTGGTTCATGGGGCTGGCGGGCTATATGGCGGCATTTCGTGAATATGCCGACAGTGTCGGGCGTCCGGAGCTGTTCCGTCAGTACTGGCAGTCGGGACAGGGCACGCTGGTGCATTTTCTTGGTTTTGACTGCGTGTTCAGCCACGCCATCGTCTACCCGGCGCAGCTGTCGGCGCTGCGCGATATCAAAGTTCGCCAGCGCTTCATGCCCAATCAGTTTCTGAAACTGGACGGCCTGAACCTGTCGACCAGCCGCAATCATGCGATCTGGGTCGGCGATCTGGCCCGTGAAGCCTGTGCCGACAGTGCGCGCCTGTATCTGGCAAGCATCGCACCCGAGCAAAGCGAAGGCGATTTTCGTCTGACGCATTTCCGCGCATGGCGGGAGCAGATATTCGACGAATTTTTTCCCGCGTTGCTGGACGCTGGAAAGCATCGAGATGACAACTGGTGGAGCGGTATCTGTGGGGCCGATGCCGGGCTGTTGGAAGCGTTACGCCTGCAATGGAGCAGGGCTGCAGAGCCTGCGCAGTTCTCTATGAAGGGCATGGCTCAGGTGCTGCTCGACGTCATCGCCATTGCTCGCGCACGTCTGGCCGAAGGTCGGCCCGTCAGCCATCTGGCGGCGTTCATCGCAGTGGCTGGCAAGGCGCTGATTCCGGAAATGTCAGCGCAGATCATGACCGCATTCGGACTGCCCGAAGCCCGGGTCAACGCCACGCTCATGAACGGCTCGGCCGCTGAATACTCCATCTGAACGGATGCACCACATGTTCATCGATTACGAGATAGCGGTCATCGGCGCCGGGATTACCGGCGCCAGTATCGCGGCGAAGCTGTGCAGCGCAGGTGTGTCGGTCGCTCTGATCGATAAGGGCGCAGCCGGCAGTCTGGGGGCGAGCGGTTATTCCGGCGGACTGGTTCGCCTGTACGACAGCGATCCATTGCTGATGGAGCTTGCGGCGTGGTCCATCAGCCTGATAGACGACGGCATTTTCGCGACCACTTACGCAAGCGCACTGCGACGTACCGGGGTGATCTACCGGACCGCCATGGACCAGCTGGATAATCTGTGCCGGGCTATCGAGCAGCACGGTAGCGAGCGCTACCCGATGCGTCTGCTGGCGGGCCGTGAACTCGATGGCGGTCGCTATCCGCACTGCCCGGCAGTTGAGCGGGTCAACCTGTTCGAACCTCGTGCCTGCGTCGGCAATGTACGTCAGGCTGTCGCTGCGCTGTGCCACGTGGTTCGTCAGCAAGGCTTGCTGCTGGAGCATCGCGAGATCAAAGCCATCGACTGTCGTGCTGCGGACCTCGTACACATCGACATGGGGGACGCTACATTGCGTTGTCGGGCCGTAGTGGTGGCTGCGGGTGCCTGGAGTCAGCATCTGGTGCCGCAGGCGGGGCTGGAAGCCCGTTCTATTCCCTTTGCCCGGGTACTGACTGACAGCGATTGGTCAATGCCGGTGATCGATGCGGTTACTCAGAGCTACGCTATACCGCTGACCCGCCATATCGTGCAGACCGGCTGCGGCAGTCGCGATAACAGCCTCTGGCCAGAGCATCTGGCACAGCCTGATGCGCGGCATGCCGAAGACGCCTGCAAGCGCATTGCCCGGCTGTGCGGTTCGGCAACCCACCCACGTGTGCTGGATGTGCTGCCGGGTTTCGACAGTTACAGCGCCGACGGTCGTCCGCTGCTGGGTTTCTGCGCCGAGTACAGCCCGGTTTATCTGGCCGCAGGCATGTCGGGACTGGGGTTCAAGTTTGCTCCTGGTGTTGCCGGTATCGCTTTCGAGCAACTGCGCAGTCATCTGGCAGGAAAGGACCGGCCGAGCCTCGGCTGGTNCTGGTCGGCATTGTCGCCACGCCGACACATGCCCGCTGCCAGTCTGGCGGGGATACAGCCATGACACCGCTCGCGTCACCTGTGCCGGGGCTGCGGGTCGGGGTCAGCGCACTGTTCGACCCCCACGACACGCCGCACGCGCGGACCTTCATGAGGGCGCTGGCCGTGGCGCGCAATTGCGTACCGGGGCTTGCGCGGGTGCAATGGCACTTTCTCGACGACGGAGCCAACGCCGTTCGCGGGGCCGAAGTGGCGCGGCAAATGATCGACTGGAAAGCCGATCTGGTCATCGGCCATTTCTCTTCGGACGCAGCCGTCAGCGCCGCCGCGCTGTATCGGCAAGCCGGTATCGCGCTGCTGACACCGGCAGCAACGATAGATTGCCTGACGCTTGCGCATCCCAACGTCTTTCGCTTTTGCCCTTCGGACCGGCAACTGGCGGGGGACCTGGTGAACTGGCTGGCGAGCCGTCAATGGCACCGCGTGCATGTCCAGTCTGATGACAGCGCTCACGGTCAGGCCTTGTGCGTTGCTATCTGCGAAGCGCTGGTACGCGCCGGATTGCTGCGCGTCGAAGAGCCTGAGCACGCCGATGTCGAGGTATTTGCCGGCCGCCTCAAGCCCAGTCGTGAACACTGGCAGGCGCGACGACAGGCCGGGAGTAACCGCCCGCTGGTGCTGACTGACGACGCTGCCTCGCCGTATCTGGGCTGCGCAGAGGACCAGCGTGGCAAGACGTTCGTCATCGGTTTCGGGACTCCTGACCACCCAGGAAATGGCTGCCATGCCAGCGCGCTGCACCAAACGTTTTTCGCTGCCGAGCCACACACCTACTTTCGCGAAAGCCTGCTGATGCTTTACGTGCTGGCCGAACTGGCCAACGGCCGTCTTTACGCCGGGCAACTGCTGAATGCGTTGCAGCACACCACCTTCAACACACCGCTGGGCGCAGTCAGCTTTGATCGGGGCGAGCTGCCAGGCGCGATGACCTGCGTCTGGACCCCGGGCCCCACAGGACTGACCCCCGTCACCCGATAGCCGCAAGAAAAACCAAGAACATCGCTTCACGCCAACTCTAAGGACAGGAACTTCATGGGTAACTCGACACCACACACGTTGCACTCGGACGCCGTCTGTATCGGCTTTGGTCCAGCCGGCATCGCGCTGGCCTGTGCTTTTGAAGACGCACGGGAGGCCAATGAACCGCTCGGCGCGCTGTCCATCCGCTATCTGGAAGCTGCGCAAGACAGCCAATGGCACCGCGAACTGTTGCTGGCCGGGACTGACATCAACCATCACGTATTTCGCGACCTGGTGACGCCGCGCAACCCGCGCAGCCGCTTTTCCTTCGCCATGTACCTCAAGGAACAGGGGCGGATGTTCGATTTCGGCCTGCTGGGCCGTCCCGCCAGTCGCCATGAATGGTCGGATTATCTGGCCTGGGTTTCCAGGCAAGTGGACAGCCAGACCTGCTTCAACACGCCGGTCACCGGGATTGACCCTGTGCTGCGCAACGGTCGTTTGCACGAAGTACGGGTCTGCACGCCGCAAACCTGCTTCACGACGCGCAATGTCGTGCTGTCCAGCGGCAGCGCACCGCGCATTCCACACGCGTTCGAGGCGCTGCTTGGCCCGACGCTGTTTCACACGTCGCAGTTTCTGACCCGCCTGCAAGCCTTTGGCGAACACTTGCCCAAGCGCTGGCTGGTGCTGGGCTCGGGGCAGAGCGCCAGTGAGTCGGTGCTGGAACTGGTCAGCCGCGATCCTGCTATCGAAGTGCAGTCAGTGCATCGCTCTGCCGGTTTCAAGCTCACTCAACTGGGGCAGTTCCCCAACCGGGTGTTTGCCCCGGATCACGTTGATTACTTCCATAGCCTGAGCTCCGCAGCGCGGCAGCGCTTTCTCAACTGGAGCCGTTCGACCAACTACGCCGGGATCGACCCGGATGAAAGTCAGAAGCTGTTTTCGCTGATCTACGAGGACTCCATCGCCGGACGCAAGCGTCTGCAGACCCATGCCTACAGCCTGATCAGTGCCATCGAGCACAGCGCCGAGGGCTACCGGATCGAGTTGACCGACACCTTCAGCCAGCGCACCCAGGTGCTGGAAGTCGATGCCGTTGTGCTCGGCACCGGTTATCAGCAGTACCTGATACCGCCGTTATTGAGTGGTTTGCAGCCATGGCTCAAGGCCGATCTGGATGGCGGCCTGCTGATTGATCGGGATTACCGCGTCGCCATGCAGGGCGAGTGCGACGTGAATATCTGGGTCAACGGTCTTTCCGAACGCAGTCACGGAATCAGCGACAGCCAGTCGTTCTCGCTGATGGCGCTACGCGCCGAGCGTATCGCCAATGCGCTTGAGCGGGCGGTAGAACCGGCAGCCGAACCTTTGCTGGCACAGTGGAAGTGACCCTTATGTACGACTCTATTTGCGACATCGTTCACGATCAGACCTTCCTCAAGGTGTCTGGCCTGGGCGCAGACTTTTTCCTGAAAATGGAATCACTCAACCCGGCTGGCTCGATCAAGCTCAAAACCGCCGTAGGCCTGATCAATGACCTTCAGAGTCGGGGTTTGCTGGGCCCTGACACGATTCTGATCGAATCTTCGTCGGGCAACCTTGGCGTGGCGCTGGCGATGATCTGCGCTGAGCGGGCGATACCCTTTACCTGCGTGGTTGACCCCAACAGCTCCAGCCATAACGTCCGCATGATGCGCAGCTATGGCGCCGAGGTGATTCAGGTTCAGGCCCCGGACGCCAACGGCGGGTTTCTGGGAACACGCATTGCGCTGATCCGGGAAAAGCTCGCCAGCGACCCGCGATACGTCTGGCTCAATCAATACGAGAATGCGGCCAACCCGCGTGCTCACGCCCGGACTACGGCACGCTCGATCAGCCAGCACTTTGGTCATGTCGACTATCTGTTCGTCGGTGCCGGGACCACCGGCACGCTGATGGGTTGTGTCCAGCATTTTCAGCGGCATCACCCGAGCACCAGAATCATTGCCGTCGACAGCGTCGGTTCGGTGACCTTTGGCACTCCGGCCAGCCGTCGCTTCATACCGGGGCTGGGTACCAGCCAGCATCCGCCGATCTTCAAGGCTGATGGTATTTACGCGCTGGAGATGGTTCCGGAATCCCGTACCGTCGCCATGTGTCGCATTCTGGCGCGCAGCAAGGGCTTGCTGGTTGGCGGGTCCACCGCGACGGTGATCGCCGCGGTACATGCCTGGCGCGAGCGCATCGAGCCGGGTTCGGTGGTCGTGGCATTGTCGCCAGACTGGGGCGAGCGCTATCTGGACACCCTCTACGATGACCAGTGGGTCGAGCAGCGTTTTGGCCGTGAAGTGCTGAACATGACCCTGGCGGATCTTTCCTCACCAGAGGCTGCAACATTTCCGGGAAGCGTGAAAACGCCTTCGCGAGCAAGCTCGCTCCCACAGGATGTGTGTGAATCTGTTGTATGCACGTGCGCAAGCCCTTGTGGGAGCGAGCTTGCTCGCGAAAGCGGTGGGTCGGCGACAGCGCCTTCGGGTGCAGGTGCGCTTGCGCAGGAGCAGTGTTCAACCTTCTGGCTGGCTGCCGAGCGCCTGAAGCAGGCGGCGTTTCATGTGGTCGATGGCGAAGTGGTCGCGCGCCTGCTGGCGGCTGATCCGCTGGCTTGCATCGAGGATGTGCAGGCAGCTTATCTGGCCCACGAGGCCGGGCGCACGATCAACCCCGACAGTTACTTTCTGCGTTTTCCCGAGGCACCGGCCAATCGGATCATTGCCTTGCCCGCCAGCCTGTCCGGCGAGCAGGCAGTCAGTGGCATCAAATGGATATCCAGTTTTCCGGGCAATATCGAAATGGGCCTGCAACGCGCCTCGGCTGTGCTGATCCTCAATGACCCGCTCACCGGCTATGCGTTTGCCTGTCTGGAAGCCTCACGCATCAGCGCCATGCGCACGGCGGCCTCGGCGGTGCTCGGTGCGCGCTGGATGAACCGCCATCAGCGCCACGTCGGACGAATGGCGTTCATCGGTGCCGGTTTCATCGCCCGAACCATCCTCGACATGTTCGTCAGCGATGGCTGGACGATGGACGCAATAACCGTCTTCGATCAACACGACGACTCGGCATTGGCGTTGGTCCGGCATGCCGCCAGTCGACATCAGTTGAACAGCCAGCCCAGCGACTTGCCGACCGCCTTGCAGGCTGATGTGGTGGTGTTCGCTACCACCGCGCCGCGCCCTTATGTGCTGGAACCACTGCTTCGGCCAGGGCAACTGCTGCTGAACATTTCGTTGCGTGACCTGGGCCCGGACGTCATTGCGCAGGCCAATAACATTCTTGATGACGTTGAGCACTGCCTCAAGGCTCAGACTTCTCCTGATCTCGCCGTGCAGCAGTATCAGGACCGATCGTTCATCACCGGGACGCTGGCGCAACTGATGACCGGGCAGGTGGAACTGAGCCCGGATCGAGCCTCGATCTTCTCGCCATTCGGTCTCGGCGTACTGGACCTTGCCGTAGGCCAGCGCGTGTATCGCCAGGCAGTAGCCGAAGGCAGTGCGTTGCCGGTGCCGACGTTCTTCTTTGAGTCGAAGCGCTGGTGATGGCCATGCAGACACATACCGTCGCGATTATCGGCCTGGGCTCGCGTGGTTTGAGCGTTCTGGAGCAGCTGATCGGCCTGAGTCGCCATGCCGGTCGGCCGTCGCTGAATATCGAAGTGTTCGACCCGCAACCGCCCGGCAGCGGGCTGCACCATGCGCAGCAGGCGGATTACCTGATGCTCAACACCATGGCCGGCCAGTTATCCGCGTTTTCTTCCGCATTCCCGGCGTGTGCGCCGCCGGGTCCGACCTTTCTGCAATGGTGCCTCAGCCAGGATGTGCGCCTTGACGAGCGCGGCCATGTCAGCACGGACGGGCAGGGCAGAGCGGTGGCGTTTGGCGACTTTTTGCCGCGTGCATTGCTCGGGCGCTACTTGCAGGACAGCTATCGCCTGCTCCTGCAGTGCTGCCCGGCGCATGTGCAGGTGCGCTATCACGCCGAGCAGGTCATGACCTGTGGGCCGCTATTGGAAGCCCCCGGCTTCAGGTTGCACACCCGAAGTCAGGAGATGGATGTCGATGCCGTGTTCCTCACCAGCGGGCATGCCTTTAAAACCGGCGTGCAACTGGAGGTCGGCGATACGGTGGCCATTGAGGGACTGGGACTGACCGCGATGGACACACTGGCCCGCCTGACTCAAGGGCGCGGCGGGCGCTACGTGCGGGATGGAGGCTTTGCAGGTTGGAGATATCTGCCGTCCGGCCGCGAGCCCAAGGTGTTCCTGTACTCGCGCACAGGGCTGCCGTTTCATGCACGGCCGCAATGGAATGCCTGCAGCCAGCCCCCCTTGCCGAGGCTGTTCTTCACCGCTGCCGCCATAGCCCGTTTGCGCGAGCAAAAGGAGGGCGGGCAACTCGACTTTCGGGCCGATGTGCTGCCGCTGATCAAGGATGAAATGCGCGCCGTATTTTATCAGGCCAGGGTCCGGCTCGATGCGCCAGCGCAGTTGGCATCGGTGCAGCGTCTGCTGAGCGAGTCAACCGCCACACCGGCAGCGTTTGAGCGGCTGGCCGAGCTGTGGGGTGAATTTGACCCTGAGCAATGGCTGTTGACCCAACGCTGGTCGGGTGCGCAAGGCGCGTATGGCCAATGGTTCGTCGACTGGATCAAACGGGACCTGGCGCTGAGTCGCCTGGGCACGGCAGGCAGTCCGATCTGCCAGGCACTGGAGGTCTGGCGAGATTATCGCGACCTGTTGCGCCTGATCGCAGATCGCAACGGCCTGACTGAATCGTCGACCCTGGAGTTTTATGGCACATGGGCCGGGTTGAGCAACCGGCTGGTCGGCGGGCCGCAAAAGGAGCGCCAGGAAGATCTGCTGGCGCTGATCGAGGCTGGCGTCGTGACGATCCTGCCGCCGATGGACGATGTGCAAAGGGCCGATTTTCGCCCCGACAGCATGATTGGCGCGCGGGTCGCCCACGGCGGTCTGTCGGGCAATGGCCCGGGGCTGATCAGTGATTTGTACGAGCAAGGGCTGATTCGCGCTGCGCACGCCTGGCCTGCCGACGGTATTGAAACCGATGAGTCTGCTCGTGCCATTGGCCGCGATGGTTCTGTGCAGCAGCGGCTCTGGGTTCTGGGGCCGGCCGTAGAAGGCTGCACCTTTTACAACCACTACGTGCCCACGCCTGACCCGACCTGCCATGCACTGATCGAAGCGCGCAGGGCGGTCGAGTCATGCCTGGAGACGCTGGGAAAGCACACTTCAAGTAGCATCACATTCAAGTTTAATAAAGCTGTTTAACTTATTAATTAAAAAGGAATTACTGATATGTATGAAGTCACTTTACTGACCGCGCTGGCGGGGGCGTTCATCGTGCTGATCATCAGTCCCGGCCCGAACTTCCTGGTAATCACCCAGCTCTCGTTCAGCCAGTCACGGCAGCAGGGCATTTGTGCCGGGCTGGGGGTCGCCTCGGGCAGCATTCTCTGGGCCTTGCTGGCAGCCACCGGGTTAGGGCTTGTGTTTCAGCAGTTGCCGTGGCTGCAGCCGGCGTTGCAATTGCTGGGCGGCGCTTACCTGACATGGCTCGGCGCCAAGAGCCTGCGCAGTGCTGGCAGCCAGCCCAAACCGAGGGACATCGGTGCGCTGGGCATCGGTAGCCTGAGCCGCGCCTATCGGTTTGGCCTGCTGACTAACCTGACCAATCCCAAGGCGTTGGCGTTCTACACCAGCGTGTTCACCACCGTGACCACGCCGGGCATGCCGATGTGGGTGCGCACTGCGGGTGTATCGATCATCGCGGTGCTGGCAATTTCCTGGTTCGTGCTGCTGGCCACGTTGTTTTCGATCCCTGCCGTGCAGGTGCGCTATCAACGGATGAAAAAGGCCATCGATATCGTCACCGGTCTTTTCATGATCGCCTTCGGTCTGCGCCTGCTGATCGGTTTGCTGCCCGCCAACTTCTTTTACTGAAATAACCTGCAAGGGACTACGTACATGCACAGCAACGACTGGCACTACCCGACTTCAATCCGTGCAGGCGCTGGACGCGTCAATGAACTGGTCGACGCCTGCCGGAAGACCGGCATAAAACGGCCGTTACTGATTACCGACAGCTTTCTCGGCAGCACCGATATGATCGCCAGCGCCGTGGAGGATTGCCGCAGCCAATTAGGCCATTGCGGCCTGTTTGACCGAGTCAAGGGTAACCCCACCGGCACCAACGTCGCCGAGGGCCTGCACGCCTACAGAACCGGTGGCTACGACGGCGTCATCGCGTTTGGCGGCGGCTCGGCGCTGGACGCTGCCAAAGCGGTGGCGCTGATGTCAGGCCAGACCCGCCCGTTGTGGGATTTCGAAGACATCGGCCAGAACCACCTGCGCGCCGATCCAGACGGTATTGCGCCAGTAGTTGCGCTGCCGACGACGGCTGGCACCGGCTCTGAAGTGGGGCGTGCGTCGGTGATTACCGATGAACAGGCACAGGTCAAGCGCACCATCCTGCACATTCGCATGATGCCGCGCATCGCGATTCTGGATGCCACGCTGCCCCTGAACCTGCCAACGCACCTGACTGCCGCGACGGGTGCGGACGCCTTGACTCACTGCATGGAATCCTGGTGTTCACCGGCCTGGCACCCGATGGCCGAAGCGGTGTCGGTCAAGGGCATGCAGATGATCAAGGGATATTTGCCTCGGGTTGTTGCTGATGGTCAGGACCTGGAGGCGCGGCAGCAGATGCTGGTGGCCTCCAGCCTGGGTGCCGCCGCGTTTCAGCGCGGTCTGGGCGGCGTACACGCGATTGCTCAGAGCCTTGGGGCGCTCTACGACCAGCATCATGGCTTACTGAACGCGATTCTGCTGCCCTACGTGCTGGAGGCCAATCGCTCGGTGCTGCTGAAGCAAATGGATGATCTGGCGGTTTACCTGCGGTTGCCCACGCCCGGTTTTACCGGGGTAATGGACTGGTTACTGGCGCTACGCGAGCAGATCGGCATTGCGCATACGCTGGGCGAAATAGGTATCGACGATCGCGACGCCGAGCGGGTCGGACGCATGGCATTTGCCGACGGCTGCTCGCACACCAATCCGATTCGTCATTCGGCCGAGGCGTATGCGCAGATCTTCAGCCGTGCAGTGAAGGGCCTGTGAGCGATGATTGCCTTGAATGAGCCCGCCGTGCAGCGTGTCGATAAGGTCTGGCAACGCTTCATCGACCAGCGTCGGATCGTTGGCGGGGTGCTGTTGCTGGCCCGGCAGGGACGCCTGGTTTACGCCAGCGCACTCGGCTGGGCAGATCGCGAGCAACAGATTCCGGTCACTCGCAGTACGCGCTTTCGTCTGGCGTCACTGACCAAGCTGTTGACCTCGGTGCTGGTGTTGCGGCTCTGCGAACTGGGCACCCTGAACCTGCAAGCCTCGGTAACGGACTGGCTGCCAGCCTTTCGCCCACGGCTGGTCAGCGGCCGTGAGCCTGTCATCACACTGCAGCATTTGCTGTCGCACACTTGCGGCTTGAGCTACGGCTTCGAACAAACGCCCGGTAATGCCTATGAGCGGGCAGGGGTGTCGGACGGGCTGGATTGGGTGCCGTTCGATCTACCGGAAAACCTGACCCGGTTGGCGCGCCTGCCACTGTTGTTTGAGCCGGGTAGCGCCTGGGGTTACTCGTTGGGCACTGATGTGCTGGGCGCAGTGATTGAACAGGCCACCGGCATGCCGTTGTCAGAGGCTGTTGCCAAGTGGGTCACCCTGCCTTTACGCATGGATGCGACTTCCTTCAGGCACGACCAGCAACTAACGCTGGCCAGCGCCTACAAGGACAGTGTCAACGGCCCGCAGCGTATCGGTGCCAATGATGTGTTGTTGCTCGACAGCGGACAGGCGCTGTTGTCGTCGGCTCGGGCTCGCGACGCTGGCGCATATGAATCTGGCGGGGCAGGCATGCTGGGCACGGCTGATGACTATCTTCGGCTGCTTGAGTGCCTGCGTCTGGGGGGCGCGCCGTTATTGAGCGCCGTCAGTACCGAGCGCTTGCTGAATAACGCGATTGGAAGCATAACCATTGCCAGTCGGGGGCCTGGCTGGAAGTTCGGCCTGGGGCCGATGATCCTTGCCGATCCCGCTGCGGTGCGGGGGCAGCAACAGGGTGTCGGGACCTGGTCGTGGTGCGGCTTGTATGGCAGTCATTACTGGGTTGATCCGGTTTCTGCGCTCAGCATGGTCGTCCTGACCAACACGGCTGTTGCGGGCGCGTGGGGTGAGTTTGCCGATACGCTTGTCGATGCGGTCTACGCCAGGCCCGAGGTCACGCCCGGGCAAACTGCTTGCGATAGCTGCTCGGGCTGATGCCCACCAGATTGCGGAAGTGTCGGCGAAAAGACTCTTCGGAGCCGAAACCGGCGCGGTCCACCACTTCGTTGAGACGCAGCTTCGAGGATTCCAGCAATTCCTTGGCGTAGGCAATGCGCTCGCCGAGCAGCCAGTCGTAAGGCGTAAGGCCGGTACTTTCCATAAAGCTGCGGTGCAAGGTGCGGGTACTGAGCGCCGCCCTTGAGGCCATTTCCTTGATGGTGTGAGGGCGCTGCAGATCGCTGCGGATCCAGTCCATCAGGTTGGAAATCGGCCCGTCGCTGGCCGACACCAGTTGCCGGGACGCATATTGCGATTGCCCGCCTTCGCGATGAGGCGGGATGACCATGCGCTGCGCCACCATGTTGGCAACGCGCGAGCCGTGATCGTTGCGCACCAGGTGCAGCATCATGTCCAGCCCTGCGGCCGAGCCCGCAGCTGTCACGATAGTGCCTTGGTCCACATACAGTTCGTTGGGTTGAATGGTCAGGCCCGGATACATGGTTGCCAGCAGGTCGGTGTAGCGCCAGTGGGTGGTGACCTTGTGCCCGTCGAGCAAACCGGCCGCGGCCAGAACGAAAGCGCCTGTACAGATCGAGCAGATCCGCGCGCCGCGTGCATGAGCAGCCTGGAGCTGTTCGATGAGCCGCTGCGGAACTGCGGACTCCACTCCGCGCCAGCCTGGCACGATGATTGTATCGGCATTCTCCAGCAGCACTTCGCCAGGCGTTGGCACGATGGTAATGCCCCCGGCGGCGGTGATCGGCCCATCGTCGACCGGGAAGGTCGCGAATTCGTACCAGTTGACCCCCAGTTCAGGTCTTTTCAGCGCAAATACTTCGACCGTGCAGCCAAATTCGAAGGTGCACAACTGGTTGTAGATGAGTGCGACAACGAGATGATTTTTCATGGCGCGATGTTACCGGATATTGGCATTTCAGCCAGTAGTTTGGCGTGATGCTACTGGGTAATCTGCACCCTGTCACCGCTTGAAACTGCTTAAACCTTAATATGATGCAAGTGGTCTGCCATGCAGGCCCTGGAGCCAACTCGTGCCACTCAATATCGGTATCTACGTTTATGACGACGTCGAGGTTCTCGACTTCGCTGGCCCCTACGAAGTGTTCACCACCGCAACACGCATGCATGCTCGCAACAGCCGCGATGACCGGCAGTTGTTCAATGTGTTCACCATCGGGCGCAGCACTGCACCAGTGCGTGCCCGCGCCGGGCTCAAGGTCGATCCGGACTTTTCGATCAACGACCATCCGGCCATCGACTGCCTGATCGTCCCGGGCGGGGTCGTGACTGCCGAACTGGAAAAACCCGACGTGATTCACTGGATCAGCGATCAGTCAGAACCCGGGCGCGTTGTGGCTGCCGTGTGCACCGGTGCTTTTCTGTTGGCCAGGACCGGCAAGCTGGCAGGCAAGCAAGTAACCACGCACTGGGAAGACATTGACGACCTCAAGGAAATGTTCCCTTCGGTAGACGTGCTCAGCACCCTGCGCTGGGTCGACGAGGGCTCATTTGTGACATCGGCAGGTATCTCCGCCGGTATCGACATGAGTCTTCACCTGGTAGAGCGCCTGCACAGTCGTGAATTGGCCGAACGCACGGCGCTGCAAATGGATTTCGACTGGACCGAGAACGACTGAGCCACTCAGTTCCGCTGCGGATACCCCTGAAGACGCCGTGCACCCGAAATGTGCATAGCCACGCCTTCAACCTGATAGCCAGCGTTCGCTTTACCCCCGCTTGAGACATTTATTCGAACGGCCGATATCCCGGCCAGTTCGGTGTTTCAGCGGGGGTTTCCTGTATTCCCGAGCCTTCGGCTCAGCGGCAGGGCCGCACCCACCTTTGCAAAACCAGAGTGCAGGACACATGAAAACCCATTTCTTCAAAGTCGTTCAAACCGTTGCCCAGCACGGTTCGTTCTCGGAGGCCGCAGCCATTCTGGGCTGCAGCCAGTCGAACATCAGCTATGCCATCAAGGAAGTCGAAGACTTCTTTGAAAAACGCCTGTTCATTCGCAGCCGTACGGGCTGCACCCTCACCCCTGAAGGCAAGGTCATCAACCAGACCCTCGGAAACATCATGGCCACACTCGAACAACTAAAAAAAATGGGGTCAGCGGCAGCGTAACCATTCATTACCACTCGCATATCCTCGAGACCAGCCTGAGCGCCTCGCTGGACTTTCTCGCCCATCACTACCCCGATATTCACTTGAACGTGCTGCACCGCTCCGAACAAAACCCATCGCTGGACGCGTTGATAAAGGAAGTAGCCGACATCCTCATCCTGCCCGGTACTGTCCTGAATGAGCATTATCTCGAGCATCATTGCTGGTCGGACCATTACGTGCTGGTGGCGGCGCGCAGCAAACAGGCAACGCCGCAAAGCTTCGCCGAGCTTTCGCAGGTGTCACGTTACGTGGCCTGGCGGCATCCCGGGGTCGAGCGTTTGCACCAGCAGCTGGCATCGGCGCAGGTGCGGCTCAGTCAACGCGGCGAACTGACCTGTCTGGACACACTTCTGGATCTGGTCGCCAAGCGCCATTGCATTTCGATTCTGCCCAGGGCGTTGTTGAACGGGCGCTTCCGTGAGCTGGAGTCGATTCCGCTGCCGCTGACCGTGATGCGGCACATCAGTGTGGTGGCGCGGCCGGCCTCGCTGCTTTCCAATGCCGCCAATGCGGTGATTCAGGCACTGAAAAAGCCTCCTGTTGCCATCCCTCAACCTTATTGATGCCGCAAAACTTCGTCATAGCACGGTCGGCGAGCGTCAGACCGCGACATGAATGCAACGAATCGGGCCCTTTGGGCTCATATCCGTAAGCAATACATTCAGGGCGCTCCGCCTGCGGAGCGTCTCAGGTCGCCGATTCGAGAGGAAGACTGGACGCTATGACGATACCGGACAAGCAGTACGTGGACTGGCTGGTCGAGCAATCGATGCTTAATGCCGCAAGACAGCGCGCCAAGACCTATTCGGGGCAGGGCAGGCTCTGGCAGCGTCCTTTCGCCCTTGCACGTCCCAGAGATGCATCCGCCATTGCGTCAGTCTGGTTCACCGCCTATCCGGCTTCTATCGTCACTCGCGAAGGTGGGTCGGTGCTGGAAGCGCTGGGTGATGAAACCCTGTGGCACGCGCTGTCGGAGATCGGCATTCAGGGCATTCACAACGGCCCGCTGAAGCTGTCCGGCGGGCTGAAAGGCCGCGAGCGGACTCCGAGTATCGATGGCAACTTCGACCGCATCAGTTTCGGCATCGACCCTGATCTGGGCACCGAAGCACAACTGTTGAGCCTGTCGCGCATCGCTGCAGCGCACAACGCGGTGATCATCGATGACATCATCCCGTCGCACACCGGCAAGGGCGCAGACTTCCGTCTTGCCGAGCTGGCGTACGAGGATTACCCAGGCCTGTTCCACATGGTCGAGATCCGTGAGGAAGACTGGCCGCTGTTACCTGAAGTGCCGACCGGTCGCGACGCCGTCAACCTGATGCCCGATGTGGTCGATCAGTTACGCGACAAGCATTACATCGTCGGTCAGTTGCAACGGGTGATTTTCTTCGAGCCTGGCGTCAAGGAAACCGACTGGAGCGCCACCGACGTGGTGCATGGCGTCGATGGCAAGGCTCGCCGCTGGGTCTATCTGCATTATTTCAAGGACGGTCAGCCTTCATTGAACTGGCTGGACCCAAGTTTTGCCGCGCAGCAGATGATCATCGGTGACGCGCTGCATGCCATTGATGTGATGGGCGCGCGGGTACTGCGTCTGGACGCCAACGGCTTCCTTGGCGTGGAGCGTCGCGCCGAAGGCACTGCCTGGTCGGAAAGCCATCCGCTGTCGATCACCGGCAACCAGCTACTGGCCGGTGCGATCCGCAAGGCAGGCGGTTTCAGCTTCCAGGAACTCAACCTGACCATCGATGACATCGCGTCCATGGGGCAGGGCGGCGCTGACCTGTCCTACGACTTCCTCACGCGACCGGCCTATCAGCATGCACTGTTGACCGGCACCACCGAGTTCCTGCGCTTGATGCTGCGCCAGGTGCATGCGTACGGCATTGATCCGGCATCGCTGATCCATGCCTTGCAGAATCACGATGAGCTGACTCTGGAGCTGGTGCATTTCTGGACGCTGCACGCCCATGACACCTTCCATTACCAGGGGCAGACGTTCCCGGGTAATATCCTGCGCGAGCACATCCGTGAAGAGATGTACGAGAAGTTGTCCGGTGAACACGCGCCGTATAACCTCAAGTTCGTCACCAATGGTGTCTCCTGCACAACGGCCAGCATCATCACCGCCGCGCTGGGCATTCGCGACCTGAGCACGATCAGCGATGCAGACATTCAGCAGATCCAGCACATCCACCTGCTGCTGGTGATGTACAACGCCATGCAGCCTGGCGTGTTTGCCTTGTCGGGCTGGGACCTGGTCGGCGCCTTGACGTTACCGGCAGAGCAGGTCGACCACCTGATGCAGGACGGTGACACGCGCTGGATTCATCGGGGTGCCTACGATCTGGTGGATCTGGACCCGGAAGCTGAATTTTCTGCTGGTGACATGCCGCGTCCGAAGACGCTGTATGGCAGCCTGGTCAGTCAGCTCCAGCGACCTGACTCGTTTGCCTCGCAGCTCAAGAAAATTCTTGCTGTGCGCCGCGCCTACGACATTGCAGCAAGCCGCCAGATTCTGATTCCCGACGTCGAGCATCCAGGGCTGTTGGTCATGGTGCACGAGTTGCCTGCCGGCAAGGGCACGCAGATCACCGCGCTCAACTTCAGCTCAGAGACTATTGTCGAAACGCTGCACCTGCCTGGCATCGCGCCGGGTCCGGTGGTCGATATCATCAACGAGCGGGTCGAGGGCGATCTGACCGATCAGGGCGAGTTCACCATCACGCTGGATGCCTACGAAGGGCTTGCCCTGCGTGTGGTGAGCACCTTGCCGATCTAGGCGCCCCCTGGCTGCGTTTTTTCAGGCGATAGGCAAGCTGGGCGCGACTCAGGCCCAGTAAACGCGAGGCGGCCGCCAGGTTGCCTTCGCTCTCGTCCAGCGCTTCGTGGATCAGGCGCTGTTCGAGGTCGTCGATGGAGAATGCCTGGCCTGACTGCCCCAAAGTGTCCAGCAGTCTGGCAGTCGATGCCTGCCGGGTTTCTGAAACAGAAGTCTGCCGCAACGTGCCCTCGGGGTTCAACGAGTAGGAGTCCTCCGGTAACGACTCGTTGCGGAAGATATGCACCAGATCAATCGCCTGGCCCTCGTCGCTGGCAATCAGCCCACGCTCGATCAGGTTCTGCAGCTCGCGCACATTCCCGGCGAAGTCATAACGCAGCAACGTCTTCAATGCTCGCATGGTCAAGCCGGCCGGCGTCCTGCCGTACTCCTGACAGAATCTTTTGAGAAAAGCGTTGATCAGCAACGGAATGTCATCGCGGCGTTCGCGCAATGGGGGCAGGGTGATCGGGTAAACATTCAGGCGGTAGAACAGGTCCTCGCGGAACTCGCCATCGGCCACCGCCTTGCGCAAGTCGACGTTGGTCGCCGCCACCACCCGAACATCGACCTTGATGCCGTGGCCGCCCCCGACGCGTTCGATCTCCCGCTCCTGCAGGGCACGCAGCAGTTTGCTTTGCCCGGCCAGGCTCAGGGAGGTAATTTCATCCAGAAACAGCGTGCCGCCATTGGCGCGCTCGAAACGCCCGGGCCTTGAGTGCGTCGCCCCGGTGTATGCCCCACGCTCGACACCGAACAGCTCGGCCTCGATCAGGTTATCGGGAATGGCTGCGCAGTTGAGCGCCACGAACGGGCCTTCGCGGTTGCGGCTGAGCTGGTGCAACTGGCGGGCGAACATTTCCTTGCCGACGCCGGATTCACCGCTGATCAATACCGTTGCCGGGGTCATTGCCACACGCTGCAGTGCCTGGGTGGCGGCGTTGAATGCGGCGCTGGCACCAATCAGCGGCTGCTCGGTGCCGGTGGGCGGACTTGCGTCATGGTTCGCTTTTGCCAGTGAAGGAGTTTGTTCAGGGGCAGGTGGTTTGACCACGTTCAGGTAGCCCAGGTCGCGCTCGACGTCGCCCCATTGTTCCGCGGTCTTGCCAACGACCCGGCAGTTCGCGTGGCCCATGCCGCGGCACTCCACTTAGCGGAAGACCACCATCTGCCCGAACAGGCCGCTGACAAAACCGATGGCGTAGCCGATTTCGGTCCAGCACACCGAATCCTGCCCGATGCTATATGCCGCAACATGCTCGTCGGCTTCGCAGGAGTGGTGCCACAGAAACTCCCCTTCGTAGAACCCGGACTCGGCGTCGAACTTGAAGTGCAACGGCTCGACCTTGGTCATGCCTTCCAGCGTGTGCAAGTGCGTACCGGCACGAAACGCCGATGTTGCATCAGCCAGTGGCCAGCGTTCGCGAATCAGCCGGGCGTCGCGCGCGCCAGACAGATAACCGGCACGGGTGAACATTCCGCGTGCCTGCTCCTGCCCCAGACGCTCGATGATCTCGCGGCGCAAGGTGCCGAACGATGAGGTGTGCAGCAGCAAAATGCGCTGATCGTTGAGCCAGATGCGCCCATCGTCAGGCGAGAAGAACAGGCAACCGGTCAATTCC
Organism: Pseudomonas amygdali; assembly: GCF_002699855.1. GTDB lineage: Bacteria > Pseudomonadota > Gammaproteobacteria > Pseudomonadales > Pseudomonadaceae > Aquipseudomonas > Aquipseudomonas amygdali. The sequence continues at coordinate 27,040 of NZ_LKBW01000262.1, forward strand.
TCGGCGGTCGGTGAGCCACTGGCGTCTGGCTGACTACTGTCGCCCCGAGGCAGGAAGTGCTCAGTGGAGACGCTGTGGTCGGGAAGCTCGCAGTGAGGAATTCTCATTCTTGTACCTCGGCCCGGCATTGGTCTAAATGATCAATTCATGACTTGGTTAATAAACATAACTTTATCAAATGAACAAGCTCGGCCGCGCAGTATTTCCGGTCCTTGATGTTTGCTCCGTTAATGAGGTTGCCGAAAAGTCTTGTTCCAGAGCGGTTGAGCGGCTATATGACAACCTGATTGCAATCCCGGCACAGGCTTTGCTCAGGCCTGTTTACGGCGCGTGCTGTCCATTGGAGTGGAGCAGGCGATTACAACCATAAAAGCCGGAGTCTGAATATGTCAGCGTCTGATGGCACCCCCCTGTTGCACCGCGCGATTGAAGCCGAATGTGTATTCAATGGCGACTGGATTCCTTCCTCATCCCCGTTATTGCCCGTCATCGAGCCTGCGACCGGCGAGCTGTTGATGAACACTGCCATGGCTGACGCGGCGGATATCGCCGTTGCCTGCCGGGAAGCTGCGCTTGCCCAGCCTGCCTGGGCGGCGCTGGGGCCTCGTGAAAAGGCTGAAATATTTTTGCTGGCCGCCGATCACGCGGTCTGTGCGTTCGATGAACTGGCTTTGTACGTGGCTCGGGAGAGCGGCGGCAGTCTGCACAAGGGCCAGCACGAAGTGAATGAGGCCATTGTGTTGCTGCGCCAGGCCGCGGGTATGCTTTCGCAGGCTCATGGTCACGGTCTGATGCTGCCCAGCGCTGCCGGTCGCCTGTCTTATGCACGGCGCGTCGCACACGGTGTGGTGGGGGTGATTTCGCCGTTCAACTTTCCGTTGGTGCTGTCCATGCGCTCGGTTGCTCCTGCGCTTGCCGCTGGCAATGCCGTGGTGCTCAAGCCTGACCCGCAGACGCCGATCAGTGGCGGTTTTCTGATTGCCAGGCTGTTCGAGGAAGCAGGGCTGCCCAAAGGGCTGTTGCATGTGTTGCCGGGGGCGGCGGATGCGGGCGAAGCGCTGTGCCGCGACACCAATGTACAGATGATCACGTTTACCGGATCAACTGCGGCCGGACGCAAAGTTGCCGAGGCTGCCGGGCGCAATCTGAAGAAAGTGTCGCTGGAATTGGGAGGCAAGAACCCCCTGATCATTCTCGAAGACGCCGACCTTGATCTGGCTGCCAGCAATGCAGCGTTTGGAGCCTGGCTCCATCAGGGGCAGATCTGCATGGCCACCGGCCTGATTCTGGTTCACGAATCGATTGTCGCCGACCTGACCCGCAAGCTGGCAGGCAAGGCACGGGCGTTGACGGTCGGTAATGCGGCACGCGGTGAAGCTGCGTTGGGGCCGCTGATCAACAAACGCCAGTTGCAGCACGTACACCAGGTGGTCAGCGACAGCCTGCAAGCTGGTGCGCAGCTGGAAAACGGTGGTGAATACGAGGGCCTGTTCTATCGCCCTACAGTGCTCAGCGGCGTGAAGCCCGGTATGCGTGCATTCGAGGAGGAGATTTTTGGCCCGGTGGCCGTAGTGGTCAGTTTTTCCACCGATGAGGAAGCCATTGAACTGGCCAATCGCTCTGAATATGGCCTGGCCGCTGCCGTTATTTCCCCGAATGTGGGCCGCGCGACGGCGATTGGCGATCGACTGCGGTGCGGCATGCTGCACATCAATGACCAGACCGTGGCCGATGAGTGCATCAACTCGTTCGGCGGGCGCGGAGCGTCGGGCAACGGCTGCAGCGCAGGCAGCCCTTCAGACTGGGAGGAGTACAGCCAGTGGCAGTGGGTGACCGTGAAGAATCAGGCTCCGACCTACCCATTCTGAGGGTGCCTGGGCTTCCATGCTTTATTGCAAGTAGTGATGTGATGCAACGACAAAACGTGATCCAACAACAATAAGAGCGCGTGACTATGAACCTGAATAATAAAACACTGATCATTACGGGTGTGTCCTCCGGAATTGGCGCTGAGCTGGCGAGGGTGGCGCGCTTTCAAGGTGCCAGAGTGATTGGCATCGATCTTCATGAACCGCAACTGACCGTGGACGGATTCTTCCAGGCGGACCTGGCTGATCCTGACAGTATCAATGCGCTGGTCGAGCGCTTGCCCAGACAGATCGACGCCCTGTGCAACATCGCCGGCGTGCCCGGCACTGCGCCGGTTCAGGCGGTCGCCCGAGTCAATTACCTGGGGCTGCGCCATCTGACCCAGTGTTTGCTGCCGCGCATGGCCCCAGGCGGCAGTATCGTCAACGTATCGTCGATACTCGGTGACCAATGGGTTAAACGGCTGGAGTTGCACAAGGCGCTGGCCGCCACTGAAAGCTACAGCGAAGGGCAGGCGTGGCTGGCAGCCAATCCGGTCGCTCAGGAGACCTGCTACCAGTACTTCAAGGAGGCGCTGATTGTCTGGAGCTTTCAGCAGTCGCAAGAGTGGTTTCGCGAGCAGTCGTTGCGTGTCAACTGCGTCGCGCCGGGCCCGGTGTTCACACCTATTCTGGGGGATTTTGTCAGCATGGTCGGCCAGGAGCGGGTCACCCGTGACGGCTTGCACATGAAGCGTCCTGCGCTGGCTGATGAGGTGGCCGAGGTGATTGCGTTTCTGTGTTCCGACGCATCGCGCTGGATCAACGGTGTCAACTTGCCGGTAGACGGAGGGCTGGCAGCTTCTTACGTGTAATGGCTGCAAGCGGTGCAACCCCGATGGCACGCTCGTGGCGTCGGGGATATTGAAAACAACAACAATAAGTACAGGAATCACAAGATGCCCAAGTCTATCTTGCGTACCGTTGCGACCGTATCAATCATCGGCCTTTCATCGACCGCCTATGCCTATGACTTGCCCGGCCTTAATCTGGGCAACACCAGCTTCTACGACGGATCGCCAGCCCCGGCAGGGCCAGGCTGGTATCTGGAGGAGTACCTGAACTACGCCAGGGCCGATCGCTTCAATGACGTGAATGGCGACAAACTGCAACTTTCCAAACAGGATGTGGATGTACTGGCCGTGACCACGCAGCTCATTTACGTCGGCCAGCCTTTGGCCAATGGCGCGATGCCGGGTATTACCGCAATCAACACGTCGCTGGCGCATGTCGACGTGGACGATGGTCTGGATAACACCGTGCTGAGTTCGCGCGCAGGGTTTGGCGATGTGATCATCGGCCCGTTTCTTCAGTTACCGACGATAACTCGTGCTGACGGTAGCCCACTGTTGACCCAGCGTATCGAGACGGATATTGCGATCCCGGTTGGTGCCTACAATCGCAATCGTTCGATCAACCCCGGCAGCAACTTCTGGTCGTTCAACCCATACTACGCAGCGACTTACTGGTTTTCCCCGAAATGGTCGGCCAGCGGGCGTTTCATGTACTTGTGGAACGGCAAGAATGACGACCCGCAAGCCGGGTTCGGCAATGTCTCCGACACTCAGGCGGGCCAGGCGCTGCATGCCAACCTGACCGTGCAATACGCAGTGACCGAACAGCTTTCGCTGGGGCTCAACGGCTACTGGCTCAAGCAGTTCACGGACACCCAGGTGGATGGCCATGATGTCAGTGGCCGCAAGGAAAAAGTCTGGGCCATCGGCCCCGGCTTCCTGTACGCCTTTAGCAAGGAGAACGTCCTGACGGTCAACAGCTACTTCGAGCAGGGTGCGGAAAACCGCACCGAAGGCAACAAGCTGGTGCTGAATTTTCTGCACAAGCTGTAAGGCATTACTCGTCGTATAGCGATCGGCCAATGCGTAGCGTGCAGTTCGCGGCGCTACGCGGAGTGCTCGGCGTTACACATGAGTCCAGCTGACTATCGTGCCAATGCTCCGCGTTGGCATGCATTGGGTGACGCTCCGCGTCACAAATCTGCAGCCTTGCGCGGTATCAAGGGCGAAGCAGTCTCAGGCTTTGGTGCTGCCTGTATCTCGGGCCGAATTGAATGATGCGTCACGGCTGCAATGTGACGCAGAGCGTCACGAAATGCATTACCACGCGGAGCGTGGGAGCGAGAAGTATCGGGATTTCAGCTATGTTTTCGGGCTCTTCAAGACTTGTGCATGACGATGGACATAGCGACCTGATCACCTCGACTCTGCAACCTTGAGTTCACGCTTCTCGAGGGCGACCGACCTGGACAGCACCGTGATCGCCGCCAGTGCGGCAATCACCAGGCCGGGTGAGGTGGCCAACAGTACGCCAGCGGTTCCCGCACCGGCTCCGAGCAGATGCCCGGCAGCCAAAGGGCCGGCCACAGAGCCGAGGCGGCCGATGGCTACCGCAGCGCCGACACCGGTGGCACGTACCGAAGTCGGGTACGAAGGAGGGGCCAGCGCATACAGCACCAGTTGCGCGGCCATGACAAATACCCCGGCAGCAAACCCGGCAATTGCCATCGGCACGATGCCGACCGACACGCCCACGCCCGCCAACGCAGCCAGCAAACCGGCGTAGACGAACAGCACGACCTTGGTGCCGTTGCAGCGATCCAGCAACAGCCCGCCCAGTAGCGAGCCCAGCGCGCCGCCAATATTGAACAGCATCTGCACCAGGCCCGCCTGAGGTTTGCTGAAACCCTGGCCGATCAACAGCGACGGCAGCCAGTTGAGCAGCATGTACATGACGGTCAGGGTAAAAAAGTAGCCGACCCACAAGGCCAGTGTCGTGCGAGCGCTGCCTTCGCCGAACAGTGCGCTGGCGCTTGAATGCCGGGCAGCGCTGGCAGTCGTCTGCTGTTTAAAGGCACTGGATTCGGGCAGTAACAGGATCATCAACGGGACCACCAGCAGTGGCACCAGACCACCGATGATGAAAGTTGTCTGCCAGTGCTCGCTGGTAAACATCGCGACCACCGCAGCCAGGGCTCCGCCCAGCGGAACGCCTGCATACATGACGCTGATGGCGAGCCCGCGATGGCGTTCGCCGACAGCTTCGGCGCACAAGGCGATCAGGTTGGGCAGCGCAGCCCCCAGCCCCAGGCCGGTCATGAAGCGCACCAGCAACAGGGCAGAAAAGCTTTCGACATAAGCAGTGCTCAGCGAGAAGACCCCGAACAGCAGTACTGCGCTTACCAGAATCTTCTTGCGGCCGATGCTATCCGCAATCCAGCCGCCAAAAAAAGCGCCCGGCAGCAGCCCGATGATCCCTGCGCTGAATACCCAGCCCATCATTTTCGGGTCAAGGGCAAAGCTTTGACGAAGTCCCGCCGCCGCCGTCCCGGCAGCCTGCAGGTCGAAACCTTCGATGAGTGCGACGATAAAACACAAGATGATGGTCAGCGTCGAACGACGCAACGAACTGTTCATGGCAAGCCTCATTGTTGTTTTTGTTGTGGAGAAAAGCCTGTTCCCGAGCGCCGACGAGGCGTTGTGACAGGTGCTGATCAAGGTAACAAAAATAACTAAAAAATGAATCCGGACCAAGAATTCAATAAAAGCACGAATTAGTCTTTTTAAAACATTTAGTTAGGGAGGTATTTAAAGAGTGGTAGTCAAGTAGTTAACATTATTAATGTTCGATTATCGGTCACTCTGGATTGACGTCGATACGAAATCCTCCAATTCTCCTTCCACGGACCTGCGGCCAGCGCCGGACCGAATCCAAAAACAACAACAATAAGTGGACATCCAACATGCCAACGCTCACTCGTGGTGCAGCAAAAGCTGTGTCAACTCTCTTTTTCCGTGGAAAAAATTGCGGTCTCGCGCTGGGCCTGCTGGGCGTCAGCGCTGTACCTGACCTCGCACAGGCTCAGGGGTTTCTGAAGGACAGCCACGGCACCTTGACGCTGCGCAATTATTATATGGACCGTGATTACAAGGACGATGGTGCCAAAACAGCCACGCGGGAGTGGGCGCAGGGGTTCATTATCAACGCCGAATCCGGCTTCACAGAAGGACCGGTGGGCTTCGGTCTTGATGCGCGAACGCTGGTGGGTGTAAAGCTTGATTCTTCGCCAGACCGCAGCGGTACCGAGCTATTGCCGATATCGGCCAGTGACGGACGGGCTGCTGACGAGTATTCCCGACTGGCGCTGACCGGCAAGCTTAAATTCCGCGAAACCACAATCAAGACTGGCGACGTGTCGATTTTTCTGCCGTTTGCTTTCGCCAGCCCCTCACGCCTGTTGCCGCAGACTTTTCGGGGCACGACGCTGACCTCAAAGGACATCGACGGCTTGACCTTCAATGCCGGCTATATTGATCGGGTCAACAAGCGCGATTCCAGCAACTATCAGGCAATGACCATCGCTTCGCCGAACCGGCGCTTCAATGGTGCAGCAACGTCATCGCACATGGCCTATGCCGGGGGCGACTATCAGGTCAACAAGGAGCTCAGCATACGCGCGTATCACGCTGAAGTGGCTGATCTTTATACTCAGAACACGCTCGCGCTACTACACAAACTGGCAATCGGCGATGGCGTGCTTACCACTGATCTGCGCAGCTTTTTCAGTAGCGACACGGGCAGCGCGAAAGCCGGAGACGTGGATAACCAGAACCTGTCGGCGCTGTTGGGTTACAAGTGGGGAGGGCACAGCGTCAGCCTTGGTTATATGCATTCGAGCGGCGATACCGCTACACCCTATGTATCGGGCACCGAACTGATGGGTTTGAGCGAGATGACCATGAGTTCTGACTTTCTCAATGCCAGGGAGCGTACCTGGCAAGCCATTTACGACTATGACTTCACTGCCGTGGGGCTTGTCGGGTTACGCAGTCGCCTGCGTTATGTGCGCGGCGACAACATCGAACTGGCCGCTTTCAATGCCGATAATCGCAAGGAGCGTGAGTTTCAGATGGAGCTGGGCTACGTCGTTCAGAGCGGCCCGCTGAAGAATATCGGCCTGCTGGCGCGCAAGTCGATCTATCGCAACGACTTCCCCGCAGGCGCCGCCTTTCGCGATGAAAACCAGACGCGCTTTATTGTTCAGTACAGCTTGCCACTCTGGTAATCAGCCCGTCATCGACGGCAAAAATCGCCGTTGATGACGGATTTTTACGAATGGTAGACCTTTTTCAACAGCCTGAGCAGGTCCTGACGTTCCTGGTTATCCAGCGCCGAAGTGGAATCGAGGTCACTGTCGGCGGCGATCTGTTTCAGTTCGCGCAGCAATGTCTCGCCGCTCTTGCTGAGGAAGATGCCATACGAGCGTTTGTCTGGCTTGCAGCGAACCCGCACGGCCAGTGCACGTTCTTCGAGCTTGTTCAGCAACGGTACGACCTGGGGCGGTTCGATAGCCAGCGCCTTGGCCAGGTCTGCCTGCATAAGGCCCGGGTTTTGCTCGATGATCGCCAGCGCCGAAAACTGCGCCGGACGCAGGTCGTGGGCGGAAAGACGTCCGATCAGGTTCTGGAACAGCTTGAGCTGTGCCCGGCGCATGGCATAACCGATCAGATCATCCAGCGCAGAATCCGTTGGCAAAGCTGCTTCGGCAACCTGTGCGGAGGCCTGGCAAATGTCGGCAATGTCGGATGGCTTGGCCATTGAAAGTGCAGTCCTTTTGATGGGGTGGGTCAATCAGCCGATCAGTTTGCCGAGGTTAGCGAACGATAGCTATGGGGTATACGTCACTGTGACCAGCCTGTGCAGGCAGAGTGCCGACTTTTTGATTAATAAATATAACAGTTAATTGACATAACTATATTTGCCGTTTAGCTTTGAGCTATCGTCAAGCCAAGAGCAAGAGAGTATCGCCATGAGCAAGTACGAAGGTCGCTGGGCAACCGTCAAGGTCGAAATTGAGCAAGGCATCGCGTGGGTCATACTCAATCGGCCTGAAAAGCGCAATGCCATGAGCCCGACCCTGAACCGTGAAATGATCGATGTGCTGGAAACACTCGAGCAGGATCCCGACGCAGGTGTTCTGGTGTTGACCGGTGCGGGCGAGGCCTGGACTGCCGGCATGGACCTCAAGGAGTACTTTCGTGAGGTGGACGCCGGACCGGAGATTCTTCAGGAAAAAATCCGTCGCGAGGCCTCCCAGTGGCAATGGAAGATGTTGCGCATGTACGCCAAACCGACCATCGCAATGGTCAACGGCTGGTGTTTCGGCGGGGGCTTCAGCCCGCTGGTGGCATGTGACCTGGCGATCTGCGCCGATGAAGCGACCTTCGGGCTGTCGGAAATCAACTGGGGCATTCCGCCTGGCAACCTGGTGAGCAAGGCTATGGCCGATACCGTGGGTCATCGCCAGTCGCTTTACTACATCATGACCGGCAAGACCTTCGATGGTAAGAAAGCCGCTGAAATGGGGCTCGTCAATGAGAGCGTGCCGCTGGCACAACTGCGTCAGGTGACCATCGACCTGGCCCTCAACCTGCTGGAAAAGAACCCGGTGGTACTGCGCGCCGCCAAGCACGGCTTCAAGCGCTGCCGCGAACTGACCTGGGAGCAGAACGAAGACTACCTGTATGCCAAACTCGATCAGTCACGACTGCTGGACAAGGAAGGCGGGCGCGAGCAAGGCATGAAGCAATTCCTCGACGACAAGAGCATCAAACCAGGGTTGGAAGCTTATAAGCGGTAGATGGCAGCTGCACGCGTAAGGCTTTGACTTGAGGCTTGCATTGCAAGGTTCGAGGCAGCCCTTGAACAACAATAACAAAGAGGAATGATCATGCTGGACGTGCCCCTGCTGATCGGCGGCCAGTCGTGCCCCGCCCATGATGGACGTACATTTGAACGCTGTAACCCGGTGACTGGCGAAGTGGTTTCGCGTGTGGCCGCAGCGACCCTGGAAGATGCCGATGCAGCAGTCGCGGCTGCTCAGGCTGCGTTCCCTGCCTGGGCGGCGCTGGCACCCGGCGAGCGCCGAGCGCGCCTGCTCAAGGCTGCCGAGCAGTTGCAGGCGCGCAGTGGCGAATTTATCGCTGCCGCTGGCGAAACCGGGGCGATGGCCAACTGGTATGGCTTCAACGTACAACTGGCCGCCAGCATGCTGCGCGAAGCTGCGTCGATGACCACGCAGATTACCGGTGAAGTCATTCCCTCCAATGTGCCCGGCAGCTTTGCCATGGCGCTGCGCCAACCCTGCGGCGTGGTGCTCGGCATCGCACCGTGGAATGCGCCGGTGATTCTTGCTACCCGCGCCATCGCCATGCCGCTTGCCTGCGGTAACACCGTGGTGCTCAAGGCATCGGAGCTCAGCCCTGCAGTGCATCGGCTGATCGGTCAGGTATTGCAGGATGCCGGGCTGGGCGACGGTGTCGTCAACGTGATCAGCAATGCGCCTGCCGATGCTGCGGCGATTGTCGAGCGTCTGATCGCCAACCCGGCCGTGCGTCGAGTCAATTTCACCGGTTCGACCCATGTGGGGCGTATCGTCGGTGAGCTCTCGGCACGCCATCTGAAACCGGCACTGCTTGAACTGGGCGGCAAGGCACCGTTTCTGGTGCTGGACGACGCTGATCTGGACGCGGCGGTGGAAGCGGCCGCATTTGGTGCCTATTTCAATCAGGGCCAGATCTGCATGTCCACCGAACGGTTGATCATTGATCGGAAGGTGGCGGATGCCTTTGTTGCAAAACTGAGCGCCAAGATCGAAACGTTGCGTGCCGGCAACCCGGATGACAGTGAATCGGTGCTGGGGTCGCTGGTAGACGTCGGGGCTGGCACGCGCATCAAGGCGTTGATCGATGACGCTGTGGATCTGGGCGCAACGCTGGTGATTGGCGGGCAGTTACAGGGCAGCATTCTGCAACCGACGTTGCTCGATGGCGTGACTGACACCATGCGCCTGTACCGCGAAGATTCCTTCGGGCCGGTGGCTGTGGTGATCCGTGGCGAAGGTGACGAGGCGTTATTGCGGCTGGCCAATGATTCGGAATTCGGCCTCTCGGCGGCAATTTTCAGTCGCGACACCAGCCGCGCTCTGGCGCTTGCGCAGCGGGTCGAGTCGGGTATCTGCCACATCAACGGACCGACTGTGCACGACGAGGCGCAAATGCCCTTTGGCGGGGTCAAGTCCAGCGGGTATGGCAGTTTCGGTGGCAAGGCTTCTGTCGAGCATTTTACTCAGTTGCGCTGGGTGACCTTGCAAAACGGGCCGCGGCACTACCCGATCTGAATCCTCCGGCGCTGGCGTCACCGATGTTGCAAAAGACCGTGTCGCCAGCAAGTCAGGCATAACAATAACAAGGCTGCAGCCTGTGCTGCTACGCCCCGCCCGAACCGCTGCAAGCCGTTGGGTGTCTGCGTACCTTGATGGAGAGAACGCACGTGAGTTCCGATATCAGATCATCAACGCTGCACAGTGAAGATAGCTCACCACGCTATCGCCAGGTCTCCATCGGTCATCCGCCCATCGAGGTGCGGGAAGAGCAGGGCATTTTGCATATGCGCGCTCTGGAACCACTGGCGCAATTGCCCGATCGCTTGCTCGACCGATTGGTGTACTGGGCCAGCATCCGTCCGCAGCAAACCTTTATTGCCGCCCGCGACAGCCGTGGTGGCTGGCGCAAGGTCAGTTACGCCGACATGCTCACAGACGTGCGCGCCATCGCGCAGAGCCTTCTGGCGTATGGCCTCTCCGCCGAGCGGCCGTTGGCGCTGCTCTCGGGTAACGACATCGAGCATTTGCAGCTTGCATTGGGTGCCATGTACGCGGGGATTCCCTATTGCCCGGTATCGCCAGCGTATTCAGTCATGTCCCAGGATTTCGCCAAGCTGCGGCATGTTTGCGAAGTGGTGCAGCCAGGGCTGGTGTTTGTCAGCGAAGCCGCGCCGTTTCAGCGCGCCATTGATGCGGTCATTCCAGCGGATACGCCGATCATCACTGTACGCGGCCAACTCGCTGGCAGGCGTCCACTGAGCTTCGCCAGCCTGTTCGATCAGCCTGGCGGCCGTGAAGCCGAGGCGGCTTTTCTGGCCAGTGGTCCGGACAGTATCGCCAAGTTCCTGTTCACCTCGGGCTCGACCAAACTGCCCAAGGCCGTAGTGACCACGCAGCGCATGCTGTGTGCCAATCAGCAGATGCTGCTGCAGACATTTCCGGTGTTCGGCGAAGAGCCGCCCGTGCTGGTCGACTGGCTACCGTGGAATCACACCTTCGGCGGCAGCCATAACCTCGGTATCGTGTTGTACAACGGTGGCACGTTCTATCTGGACAACGGCAAACCGACCGTCCAGGGTTTTGCCGAAACCCTACGCAACCTTAAGGAAATCTCGCCGACGGCCTACCTGACCGTGCCCAAGGGCTGGGAAGAGCTGGTCAACGCGCTGGAGCAGGACGCCGAACTGCGTGAGCGATTCTTCTCGCGCATGAAACTGTTCTTCTTCGCCGCAGCCGGCCTGTCGCAAAGTATCTGGGATCGCCTTGACCGTGTCGCCGAGCAGCATTGTGGCGAACGGATTCGCATGATGGCGGGGTTGGGCATGACCGAGGCTGCGCCTTCCTGCACGTTCACCACCGGACCGCTGTCGATGGCTGGCTATATCGGCTTGCCTGCGCCCGGTTGCGAAGTGTGTCTGGTGCCGGTGGACGGCAAGCTGGAAGGCCGTTTCCGCGGTCCGCACATCATGCCCGGCTACTGGCGCTCGCCGCAGCAGACTGCCGACGTGTTCGACGAAAACGGTTTTTATTGCTCCGGCGATGCGATCAAGCTCGCCGATCCTGCGGCGCCCGAGCTGGGCCTGATGTTCGACGGGCGTCTTGCCGAGGACTTCAAACTGTCGTCCGGCGTGTTTGTAAGTGTCGGCCCCATGCGCAACCGCGCCGTGCTGGAAGGCTCGCCGTACGTGCAGGATGTGGTCATCACCCAGCCTGATCGTGAATGCCTGGGTGCGCTGGTGTTTCCAAGGTTGCATGAATGTCGCCAATTGGCCGGGCTGGATGCGCAGGCCTCTGATGCGCAGGTGTTGGCCAGTGCGCCGGTACGTGCGTGGTTTGGCGAATGGCTGACCCGCCTGAATCAAGGTGCGAATGGCAATGCCAGCCGTCTGGAGTGGATCGTGCTGCTTGACGAACCCGCGTCTATTGATCGTGGCGAAATCACCGATAAGGGGTCTATCAACCAGCGTGCGGTGCTGCAGTGGCGGGCAGAAATAGTCGAAGCGCTTTATCGTGATCAGTCCCCGGACAAAATCAGTGCCGAGCCGACGGCATGAGCAGCGGCGGGCAATATCTGGCGTTCAGCGACGTGGCCATTGTCGACGCAGTGCGCACGCCGTGGGTCGATCTGGGCGGCGCTCTGGGGCATATTTCACCCATCGATCTGGGTATAAAGGTCGGTCGTGAGGTTCTGGCGCGTGCTGCCATTCAGCCTGATCAGGTTGACAGTGTACTGGCTGGCTCAATGGCGCAAGCCAGTTTCGATGCGTACCTGCTGCCCCGGCATATCGGCCTCTACAGCGGCGTCGCGCAAAGCGTTCCGGCGCTGGGCGTGCAACGCATCTGCGCCACAGGTCTTGAACTGTTGCGTCAGGCCGCTCAGCATGCGAGCGAAGGCGGGCAGATGGCGCTGTGCGTTGCTGCCGAATCGATGTCGCGCAACCCGATTGCGGCCTATACCCATCGTGACGGTTTCCCGCTGGGCGGTGCCGTGCAGTCCAAGGACTTTCTCTGGGAAGCGTTGTACGACCCGGCACCGGCAATGGACATGATCGCTACGGCGGACAATCTTGCAAAACGTTACGGCTTGAGCCGTGAAGCCGTCGACGGTTATGCATTGCTCAGCCATCAGCGCGCACTGCAATCGCAGCTTGGCGGCCAATGGGCTGGCGAAATTGTGCCGGTCAACAGCCAGCGCTTTGAGCTGGAGGGGTATCAGCCGCGCGGCATCGAGTTGCCGCGAGGGGTTGAAACGGTCACACAGGACAGCCATCCGCGAGCAACCACCCTGGCGGCTTTATCCCGTTTGCGTGCTATTCATGCTGATGGTGTGCAGACTGCAGGCAACAGCTGTGCGGTGGTCGATGGTGCGGCAGCGGCGTTGGTGGGCAGCGCTTCGCAGTCACAAAGGCCGGTACTGGCGCACCTGCTGGCCAGTGCTGTGATTGGCGTCGCTCCGGAGTTCATGGGCATTGGCCCGACGCCTGCCATCCAGCTGTTATTGCAGCGCAGCGGGCTGGCGCTGAGCGACATTGGCCGGCTGGAAATAAACGAAGCGCAGGCGGCCCAGATGCTGGCGGTGACACAAACGCTGGAACTGGACAACGAACGACTCAACTGTCTGGGCGGTTCACTGGGCCTGGGCCACCCGCTGGCTGCCACCGGATTGCGTCTGGTCATGACTCTGGCGCGGCAATTGCGCGAAAAAAACCTGCGCTACGGGATTGCCGCCGCCTGCGTAGGCGGCGGGCAGGGTATGGCGCTGCTGATCGAGAATCCGGCATTCATTGCCCGCTGAGCCTGCCCCCCTTATCCATGACTCGAAAGCGACACTCAGCCATTTCAAGCGCTGCACTTGACGCAGGTCATCCTTTAGCGCTTGACCGAATTGAAGTGAACAGTGACTCTCGCGTCTCTCAACACTACGGAACCCGTCTATGCGTGCCCTCGCTGAGCTTTCTTTCGATTTCGTCTGGCATTTGATGTTCACGGATGACGATCAGCTCGACCAGGATTTGGCGGTGCGCTCGCTGGAAAATCTGTCTGACTACTTTTCGGCGATGTCCGACGAAGAGAAAAGAGCGTTCATCGCTGTGGCGCATGAACGCAAGGCTCGTCTTTTTGCAGTGCCCGATGCCGATGGCTACTCGCCGATGCTGCACGCCACTGAAGACCAGGCACAGTTTCTTGATCATGTGGTGTCCGGAAAATTCTTCCAGCAGTTTGAAGAGCCCGCGGCTGTTTATGCCAGCGACCGCGTGGTACCGATTCGCAGCAACTGAGCTGCCGGCTGCGGCTAGCCGCGTGCAGTTTCCGGCAACCTGGCAATCACCTTGATTTCAAAATCAAAGCCATAAAGCCAGGTGACGCCGACGCCCGTCAGGGGCGGGTGCGGCGCGTTGCCCCAGAATTCCGGGACCACCTTCCATATACGCTCGAACTTCGCTTCGGGGTCGACAATGAACACCGTCACGTCGACCACATCATCGAACGTGCAGCCAGCGGCCAGCAGAATGGCGTTGAGGTTGGTGAACGCCAGGCGCACCTGCTTTTCGAGATCCGGCTCCGGTGAGCCATCTTGGCGACTGCCCACTTGTCCAGAAACAAACAGAAAACCATTGGAACGTACCGCGGGCGAATAGCGATTGCGCTCGTAAAGCGCCTGACGACCAGCGGGGAAAACGACGTCACGGTGTGGCATGGGTGCCTCCATCAAAGGGTCGAGTGACCTGAAATCAGTGGTGAAGCCACTGTAGGGACTTGCGCCGAACCGATAAACGAGCAACCGTACTCAGCACTGTTTGGAGAACCCAAACAATCCGGCAGGCCAGCGTGACGAGACAGGCAGGGCGAGAATGGACCGTTTTGACGCGATGCAAGCGTTTGCCCGAGTGGTGGAAACAGGCAGCTTCACCAAAGCTGCCGCCACGCTGCACATGAGCAAGACCAGCGTGACGCAGCTGGTGCAGCAACTGGAGGCACGCCTGCGGGTCAGGCTGCTCAACCGCACCACACGCAAGGTCAACGTGACTGCCGACGGCGCAGCCTATTACGAGCGCGTGGTCAGGCTGCTGGCCGACATGGATGACGCGGAGACCAGCCTTTCCGACGCGACGTCGCTGCCCAGAGGTCGATTGCGCGTGGACGTGCCGAGCCCGTTTGCCAGCATGCTGTTGATGCCTGCGCTGCCTGGTTTCCATGCCCGCTATCCGGACATCCAGATCGACATGGGTGTCAGCGACCGTATTGTCGACATGATTGGCGAAAATGTTGACTGCGTCGTGCGCGGTGGTGAAATAACCGATCAGTCACTGATCGCGCGGCGGGTGGGCGACCTGCAACTGGGTGTGTACGCCGCGCCGTATTATCTAACGCGAATGGGCACGCCTGTTCACCCGCGCGAACTTGAAGATTCTGCCCATCGTATCGTTGGCTACCTGTGGGCGCGCACCAGCAAGGCGCTGCCATACGCAATGCACCGCGACGGTGAAAAGGTCCATGTGCAGGGCCGCTATGCGCTGGCGGTGGATGATGGCAATGCCTACATTGCCGCAGGTCTGGCCGGAATGGGCATTCTCTGGCTACCGGACTACATGGCCAGGCAGCATCAGGTGCGCGGCGACCTGATACCGCTGTTCAAAGACTGGCAGCTGGACAGCATGCCTATGTACGTGGCATTCCCGCCGAACCGGCATATCAGCATCAAGGTGCGTGTGTTCATTGACTGGATTACCGAGCTGATGGCCGAGCATGCGCCTGTCAGTCAGCGTCACGGAGCCGAGCAATCGTAATCTGCGCTCGCAGCATTGGCGACTTGCCATGTCAGGAATAGTTTTAAATTCTTGACCTGAGTATGAAAAGCTCAAGGCGGCGGGGATTCCATGCACTTGGGCAACATCGATTATTGGAGAACGACTTGATGACGCGTGTGCGAGTTTCGAAAGCATGTTGATTTCGATTGAACTGAAAAACTTCAAGAGTTACGAGAGTGCAAGTCTTCCGCTGGCAGCCATGACCTTTTTAATCGGTGCCAACGCTTCGGGCAAGAGCAACGTCCTTGAAGCCATTCGCTTGCTCAACTGGCTGGCCAAAGGCAGCCGTCTTGAAGACATCACACGATCAATTCAGAGTGGCGATGCGGTTGTTCGTGGGCAGGCAAATGATTTGCTGCGCGATCCTCTTGCGAGTTTCAGTTTGGGGGGCAGGTTTGAGGGCATGCCAAAGGGGTGGGGGCATTTTGAAATATCGATTGGCCTGGTAGCCGATCAGTTGGTCGTCACAGCGGAAAGCGTAGTGAAACCGGGCGAAGCGGTTCCTCTGTACCGGGAGTATCAGTTTTTTTGTGTTCGGGCTGGTTAGGGCCTGCCGTCAGGCAGGCCCTTGTTTTACCAGCTCGG
>NZ_LKBW01000263.1 GCF_002699855.1 Pseudomonas amygdali
TTTGGTCGGCATACATGCACCTCTAGCTACATGTTATGCCCGAACACAAAATTTCTGACAGTCTCAGACGATGTGTCATGCGACACAACCCCAGCGAATGTACGACCACCCTTGCAAACAAATGCCTGCTACCAAGGGAACGCCCCAGCCAAAGACACACGAATCATCAACACCCATACACGACGCATGGCCCGCTATCTGCATGACTGCCAGCAGATACCCTCGCAGGGTCCCTTGCCACACGCCCACTCTCGGCAGGTGTGGAAGGTCCCTCGCACGACTGGTCCTGACACTGCCGTCACGCCAGCCCCAGGCACAACCGCCTGAGAGCCACCGTTGAATCCACGGTTATTCGCTCAGTCTTCTTTCAGGCTCCCGGCCAGGTTCGGGCGTCTCACCTCACGTTGAACAAGGTTCATAGACATGGTTGACCCGTCGATCCGCATAGGAGGTCTGTTTTCCAATACCGGCGTTACTGCTGCCGGTGAGTGTTCAACAATGCGCGGCGCACAGTTTGCAATCCATCAGATCAACGCGGCAGGAGGCGTGAATGGCCGTCCTCTGGAACTGATTACCCGTAACCCGGATTCAACGCCTACGTTGTTTGCCATGCACGTTGAATCGCTGATTCGTGAAGAGAACCTGCGGTTTTTCTTCGGTTGCTACACCTCGGCGGCGCGCAAGGCAGTATTGCCCGTCGTCGAACGCTACAACGCGTTGCTGCTCTATCCGGTTTACTACGAGGGCTTCGAGTATTCGCGCAACATCATTTACACCGGTGCCACGCCGAACCATAACGCCGTGCCACTGGGCAGCTATATGTTCGATCACTTCGGCAGTCGCGTGCTGATGATCGGCTCCGAGTACGTCTACCCGTACGAAACCAATCGGCTGATGAGCGACCTGCTCTACGAGCGCGGTGGCAGCAAGCTGGGCGAGTACTACTTGCCATTGAAAAACGCCAGGCCAGAGGACTTCGCCAGGCTCATGGTCAAGGCCCGGGAGCTGAAACCGTCGTTCATCTTTTCCACGGTGGTCGGTGACACCATGGCGCACCTGTACCAAGCGTACGCCGATGCCGGTTTCGACCCTGCGGTCATGCCGATTGCCAGTGTGACCACCAGTGAAACCGATATTCAGCAGATGGGCGTTCATCTGGGCACAGGGCACATTTCTGCAGCCACTTACTTCCAATCGATCGATACGCCGCTCAATCGCCAGTGCATCGCGCAATACCGGGATATGTTTGGCCAGCATCAAGTGACCGATCGCTGCTGGGAAGCCGCTTATTTTCAGGTCCATCTGCTGGCCAAGGCGATAGCCCGGGCGGGCAGCACGGAGGTGGAGGACGTCTTGCAGACCATGCGCGGTCTGGAATACGACGCGCCTCAGGGACGGGTCCGCATCGATGAGCACAATCACCATACCTACCTGTACTCGCGGATCGGCCGGGCCAATGGCGACGGGCAGTTCGACATCCTTTACGAAAGTCAGAAAGCGCTTAAGCCTGATCCTTATGCCGTTGCGCCTGACTTCAACGGCTGGTCCAGCCTGACCGGGAGGCGTCCATGACCCTGCGTGCCGCCAAGAAACGTTTGCGTAACGACAGCGCAGGCGGCATCAAGGACCTGCGCGACATCAGCGTGCTGGTGATGCACCCCGATGATGAAGACGGTCGCAACCTGATCGCCCAGTTGCAGCGTATTGGTTGCCAGGTACGCGTGCAGTGGCCGATCCCCGAACGGTTGCAGAGTGAGGCTGACGTGATCGTGCTGGCGGTGTCGCCGGAAAGCCTGTCGACCAATACGCCCTGGCTGCTGCACAGCTCGACGCCGCCGATCATTCCGGTGATCGCCTATGAAAACCCGATCATTGTCGAGGCGCTGGTGCAGCTCAATGCCTGTTCGGTTATTCCCTCGCCGGTCAGGTCTTTCGGCCTGTTGACGGCGCTGGCCATCACTCTTAGCCAGGCACGCAAAACACGGGAACGGGAAAAACACGTCAAGCGCCTGGAAGGGCGCATGGCGGTGATGCGTACCGTGCAGCAGGCAAAAATCATCCTGATGGAAACCAAGGGTATGTCTGAAATAGACGCTTACAACGCGCTGCGGGATCAGGCGATGGCCAAGCGTGAGCCCGTGGAGAAAATCGCCGAGGCGCTGGTCAAGGCCCACGAACTGTTTCAACAAGCCTGTTCCTGACAGGCTGCAGACTCGCTTCGAGTGTCGGGCCTCATCGGTCTGATCCTCTTCTGCGCGGACGCTTGCCATACGCCCTGAACCGGCAGGTATGGAACACCGCGTGGCGACCGGCATGGACAACGGCGTCCTCCGGATCGAGCCCATGCCTGCGCATCCTGCGCAGGCGGCTCCAGTCAGTGCCTGCCCGATCCCGGGCGGCCCTTACCGTTATCTGGAGAACACCATGTCCGTAAAACGCCCCGACAAAGCCGACTTTCTGATTGCCGCCCAGGATCACGGGTACGACCTGTCAGACAGCCAGATGGCATCGTTCCTGAGCCTTGCTGACGAAACCCTGGGCTCCTACGAAGCCATTGATGAGCTGTACGCCGCTCACGTTGCGCAGCCCACGCCGCTGCGCGAGCACAGCAAACCGACAGAGGCCGAAAACCTGCATGGCGCCTGGTACGTGAAGACGCACATAGCCGGTGCGGCGAGCGGCCCGTTGGCGGGTAGAACGGTGGTCATCAAGGACAACGTATCAGTGGCCGGCGTACCGATGGCCAACGGCTCGCTGAGCCTTGATGGTTACGTGCCGTCCGAAGATGCCACGGTGGTCAAACGCTTGTTGGCCGCAGGCGCGACGGTGGTCGGCAAATCAGTCTGTGAAGACTTGTGTTTCTCCGGAGCCAGTTTTACCTCGGCTACCGGTGCGGTAAAAAACCCGTGGGACCTGACTCGCAACGCAGGCGGCTCCTCCAGCGGCAGCGCCGTGCTGGTCGCCTTGCAGGAAGTGGACATGGCCATCGGCGGCGACCAGGGCGGGTCGATCCGCATGCCGTCGGCCTGGAGCGGCATCGTCGGGCACAAGCCGACCTACAGCCTTGTGCCTTATACCGGGGCTTTTCCGATCGAGCGGACCATCGACCATGTCGGTCCGATGGCCAATAACGTGCGCGACTGCGCGGTGATGCTCGACGTAATCGCCGGGGCCGACGGGCTTGATTCAAGGCAGAAAAAACCGCCGGCGGTCAGTTGTGTCGCGACCCTCGATCAGGGCGTTGCCGGCTTGAAAATCGGCCTGCTGCGCGAAGGTTTTGCGATTCCCGGCATGTCCGAACCGCAGGTAGACGCCCTGGTTCGCGCCGCAGTGGCACAGCTGGAAAGCCTTGGTGAGACGGTCGGAGAGGCAAGCGCTCCGTGGCACCGCGGTGTGGCGCTGGACATGTGGAATGTCATCGCCACCGATGGTGCGGCGTATCAGATGCTGCAAGGCAACGGCTATGGCATGAATGTCGACGGCTATTACGACCCCGACATCATGAGCTACTTCGGTGCCAGGCGTCGTGAGCATGCCAACGCATTGTCCAGCAGCGTGCGTGCCGTGGCACTTACCGGGCATTACAGCCTGAAAAACCTGCACGGTGCCTACTACGCCAAGGCGCGGATGCTGGTGCCGGAACTCACCCGTCAATACGACGAAGCATTCAAGAATTTTGATGTGCTGGTGTTGCCGACCATGCCCTTTGTAGCTACCACGCTGACCGCCGCCGATGCGCCGATTGAAGAGTACGTGCACAGCGCCCTGAACATGCTCGCCAATACCGCGCCGTTCGACCTGACCGGCCACCCGGCCACGTCAATCCCGGCAGGCCTGGCCGAGGGCCTGCCGGTCGCCATGATGATTGTCGCGCCGCGCTTCAAGGATGCCTTGGCGTTGCGTGTCGCGCAGGCTTATGAAACCGCCCGCGGAGCGTTTCCCAGGCCGCCTGGTGTTTGAGTTCAGAGACTGATCGAGTGGCATACTCGCTCCATGCGAGCGGGTGTGCCCCTTCATTCCTCAAGGCTTCCATACCTCCACATCCTGCGTATCCCCCGCCTTGGGCAGCAGGCCCGCTGCCAAGAAGGCATCGGCGATATGCTGTTGTTCGTCCAGTTGATCGTGCGTGACTGGCTGGATCTCATAAGTCCGATGGCTGTTGGCGATTTCGACCGTTTCGATATCCAGATTGCCCCATAAAGGGCTCAGCACCTGGGCGGCTTCGCGCGGGTTGGCTTTGAGCCAGATGCCAGCGCTGTGCAACTGCTCGTAAACCACGCTGAGCACTTGCGGATGAGCCTTGGCGTAACCAGTGCCGGTCAGGTAATAGCGTTTGTAGCTGGACAGCCCCTTGCCGTCAGCCAGGGTGCGCGTTGGCAGTTGCCGTTGTGCGCTGGTCAGGAAGGGTTCCCAGGTGACCCAGGCGTCCACCTTGTTGTTTTCGAAGGCCGCCCGGCCGTCGGCGGGCGACAGGTAGGCGGGCTGAATATCCGAAAATGCCAGACCGGCCTTTTTCAACGCAGCAATCAGCAGGTAGTGAGAGCCCGCTGCCTTGGTGATAGCGACTTTTTTGCCTTTCAGATCCGATAACTGCTGCACGGGCGAGTTTTTGTGGACGATGATTGCCTGCGCGGAAGGCGAGGCCGCTTCCTGGGCAAAGTAGGTCAGCCTGGCCTGCGCTGCCTGGGCAAAGATTGGTACGGTGTCTGCCACATCCGCGCTGATATCGACGTTGCCGACGTTCAGCGCCTCCAGCAGCGGCAGACCACTCGGAAACTCATGCCAGGTGACGGTGACGTCCTGTGGCGCAAGGGCTTTTTCCAGCGTGCCGCGTGTTTTCAGCAGGGTGATCAGCGTGGAAGACTTCTGGTAACCGATCCGCAACGTTTGCTGTGCTTCGACGGGGAGGGCGATGCATAACACCAACGCCCCGAGCAGACCTGCCAGCAGCGGAGGGCGGTATCCAGGTTGTGTGTTTTTTATCGGTTTGGGCATGGCACGCTCGGTATTTGAGGGTGACGCTGAGTTTCAGGAGTTGTATTTCCACGCAGCGTAATGGGTGTGATCTGTGTCAGTAGCCGCGCTGGCGATCAGCCTGATTCTGCAAGGCCTGCCCATTGAGAAAACGCTCAAGGTTGGCCAGAAAGCTGTCGGCTATTTCGTTACGGCTGTTGCTGGAGATCGCCGAGGTGTGCGGTGACAGGCGCACGCGAGGGTGTGAGTACAGTGGATGCCCGTCCGGCAGGGGCTCGGGTTCGGTGACGTCCAGCGAGGCCAGGCCGATGTTTCCATTATCCAGCGCATTGAGCAGCGCTTCATGGTCAAGCAAGCCGCCACGGGCGATGTTGATCAAGTGCAGGCCGGGTTTGGCACTGTTCAGCACCTCGGCGTTGACGATGTGCCGCGTGGCCGGTGTCAACGGCGCGGCCAGTACCAGATTGTCTGCGCGCGCGAACAGGTCGTGAATGTCGCGTGCAGCCTCGACACCGTCAACCTCGAACGGAGCCGGACTTTGCCGCAATGCGATCACGTTGATACCCAGCGCCTGGGTCTTGCTTGCCAGGCTGCGACCGATGGCACCAAAGCCGAGAATCCCGAGCGTGGTGCCCTTGAGCGGCGTCAGGGCGGTGAAGTTCCATTGCGAGTCATGCACCCAGATATCCGGCAGATGCTTGGCTGCGGCAAAAATGGCGGCCAGCGAGAACTCGGCGATGTTTTCTGCCGCGCTGCCCCGCGAGGTGCTCACCGGCGGCCCGTTGAACAGCCAGCCTGGGTAGAAGTCGATACCCGAAGACACCACCTAAATCCACTTCAGGCCATAGGGCCAGCCCGGAGGCGGCGAGGCCGGGGCTTCATAACCACGCACGTTGATAGGGCGCGCCAGCAGAATGCTGACCTCGCCGGGCAAGTCGCTCGGCACTCCGGCAGGTACGCCGATGAGCCTGGCTTCAGGGTGGGTCACTGCAAGCCGCTCGCGAATCACCTGATTGAAATCATCATCCAGCTGGCTGGCAATCACGAGTCGAGTCATGCCACCGCCTCGTCAGATTGATGGGCGACAGCCTTCGCATGACGATTGACAGGCACCTCAAGGCCGAGGTTTTCACGTAGCGTATTGCCGCTGTATTCGGTGCGAAACAGTCCGCGTTGTTGCAGCACCGGCACCACCCATTCTGTGAAGTACTGCAGGCCGTCCGGCAGGACGCTATTGATGATGAAACCGTCGGCTGCGCCTGCTTCGAACCACGTTTGTATCGCGTCGGCGACGTGTTGCGGTGTGCCGACAAAGTCACGGCGGGGCAGGGAGAAGCGCAGGGCGACTTCACGCAGGCTCAGGCCTTCGTCTTTGGCCAGTTGCTTGACCCGGTCCGAACCGCCTTTCTGGCTGTTGGAGCCCAGATCGCCCAGTTCCGGGAAGGGTTCGTCCAGTGGATACTGGCTGAAATCGTGATCATTGAAGGGGCGGCCAAGGGCGACAATGGCGTCTTCGATCGTCACCAACTCCACGGCCTGGCGATAGCGGCTCTCCACCTCAGCCTCATCGCGCCCGACAATCGGGCGAATGCCCGGCAGAATCGACAGTGCGTGAGGGGCGCGACCAAAGCCGCCAGCCCTTTGTTTCAGGTCCTGATAATAGACGCGCGCTTCATCGAAACTCTCGGCGTGGACGAAGATCGCGTCGGAGTTTTGAGCGGCGAAGTTACGCCCGGCCTCGGAGGTGCCTGCCTGAAAAATCACCGGCTGACCCTGCTTCGACCGGGCGATGTTGAGCGGGCCTTTCACCGAGAAGAATTCGCCCTTGTGGTTCAGCGCGTGCAGTTTGCCAGGCGTGAAAAATTCGCCTTTCTGCTTGTCGTAGGCGAAGGCGTCGTTCCCAGGAATCCCACAGACCCTTGACCACCTCGATGTGCTCTTTGGCGATGCGGTAGCGTACGGCGTGCGGTGGGTGTTCGCCCTTGCTGAAGTTGTCAGCGGTGCCACTGAGCCAGGAAGTCACCACATTCCAGCCAGCCCGACCGCCACTGATGTGGTCCAGCGAAGCAAACTGGCGAGCTACCTGAAAGGGTTCGGTGTAGCTGACCGTCACCGTTGCCACCAGACCGATATGCCGGGTGGTGGCTGCGAGTGCGGAGAGAATGGTCAACGGTTCGAAACGATTCAGGTAATGCGGACTGGATTTTTCGTGAATGTGCAGGCTGTCGGCGATGAACACAAAATCGAAGCGCGCCGCTTCGGCCAACTGGGTCTGCTGCTGATAAAAGCCGAAATTCACACTGGCGTTGGCCAGTGCGTGCGGATGGCGCCATTCGCCCCAGCCATGGCCGACCCCGTGGACCATTGCGCCAAGTTTAAGGTGTCGTTGTCTGCTCATGGTTTTGCTCCGGACGGTTCAGAAAGGTGGATGCACCTCCGCCTGGAGAAAGGGGTCGGTATAGGATGACGATATGCCTATAAAAACCCGCAGTGAAATTCTATTTTGTTATATGTTAATTATTAAATTAAATAATTATTCAGTATTTAAATATGCATAAATTGAATTTTGCTCGCTGTTTCAGGAGTCAGCCTCGAGGGTTGGCAGCCAATCGCCAAGCAACGGCAGTTTCGTCAGCATGTTCTGCAGCGCCAGAGCATCCCACGGCAGGTGCTCGGCAATGCCAAGGCCGACCACGTCCACGGCGCTGGCTACGTCTGTCAGCAAGCTCCGATCGTCACCTTAGGGGTAACTGCATGCATAAGGTTGTGCGCTATCGTAAAGGACGATATCGCCAGCGCCTTGCCGAGACTCCCTGTCTTGCTGCAATCGCCGGTGATGTAGAGGAAGACTGGATGCGGGTGAAGGTAACGCTACTCTGATCCCTGACATTCAGTCTGCCGTCAAACGGCGCTTCGTTCAAAGACTTGCTGGTGACCAGACCATACGTCGGTTATCAGACGTTGATCCAGAGCAAGACCCCTGTTCCGGCAGTGTTTCAAGGTGGTGAAAATAGTTTATATACCTGTGATCCAGCCGTTATATCCCTACGTATGCAGCGCTCTGCTTACCCAAGCCTTCTAGAACAGGAGTTCCATGGACCCGCGCCTTGCTGGGCTTTCTTTCTTACTCACCTTGGGATGGACGGGGGCCGTGATTCTCGTCATCTGGTTTTATGCTTGATGACGCAACGGTTTTCAGCAGGGGAAGGACGTTGTGTACGAAGCGGTCCTTGCCGGTGATCGGTAGGGCCAAGAAGTGTGTGCGTTGATAGTGGCTAAATAGTGGTCTGGCAGCGCTAAAGCTAATCTGACTGAAGCCGATGTTTATGTAACGGCTCATTGCCGAGTGACTTCGATAGTTCCACCTGGCTCTGACGGCCTTGAAGTTTGTGCTATGGAAGGCATTGAGAAAGACGATTAACCGGCTTTATCGGCAGGCACCATAGTCAGTCCGCTCCTCATGTTTGAAGCGTTTGACCGGGCCCGCACAGACCGGCGCTTTATAACAATACTTCCATAGATGCTGACTCGCAGAGTATTTTACATGTCGACCACAATTGAAAGCACTCCCAGGGACCGGGCCGAGCTAGAGATGGACCTGCACTCGCTGATGGCGGCCATTGACCGTTCGCAGGCGATGATCGAGTTTGATCTTGAAGGCAATATTCTGCGGGCCAATACCAATTTTCTGGATTGCGTCGGGTATCGCCTGGACGAAGTCCAGGGTCGGCATCACCGCATGTTCTGCACCCCGGAACACGCTTCCAGCGTTGAGTATGCGACGTTTTGGGAAAAACTGGGCAAAGGTGCCTTTGACGAAGGGCAGTACAAGCGCCTGGGCAAGAACGGTCGCGAGATCTGGTTGCAGGCAACCTACAACCCGGTTTTCGACGAACAGGGCAACCCGTTCAAGGTCGTAAAATTCGCCACCGACGTCACGCAGCAACGCAAGACCAACGCCGAGTACGAAGGTAAGGTCGCAGCGATCGATCGTTCGCAGAGCATCATCGAGTTCGACCTGAACGGCCGCGTGCTCAACGCCAACGAAAACTTCCTCAAGGTACTGGGCTATCGTCTGGATGAGATACAGGGCCAGCATCACCGCATGTTCTGTGAAGACGACTACCTGAACAGCCCGGCCTATCGCGCCTTCTGGGCCAAGCTGGAGCGTGGCGAGTACGACTCCGGCGAGTACAAGCGCATCGGCAAGAACGGTCGCGAACTATGGATCAGCGCCACTTACAACCCGATTTTTGACCCTGATGGTCGTCCTTACAAAGTAGTGAAGTTCGCCAACGACGTCACCGAGAGCCGCGTCCGTCAGGCCGAGTCCGCCGGCAAGGTGACGGCGATCGAGCGTTCTCAGGCGGTTATCGAATTCGATCTGACCGGCAAGGTGCTGCATGCCAACCGCAACTTCCTTGCGGTATTCGGCTACGACCTTGAGGAAATTGTCGGCGAACACCACCGGATGTTCTGCTCTGAGGAGTTTGTCAGCAGTCTGGAGTATCGCGAGCTCTGGGAAAAACTGGGGCGTGGCGAATACGACGCCAATGAGTACAAACGCAAGCGTAAGGATGGCAAGGAAATCTGGATTCAGGCGACCTACAACCCGATCTTCGACGCGCAGGGCAAACCTTACAAGATCGTCAAGTTCGCGCTCGACGTGACAGTTGCCAAGGAAACCAGCGTCGAGCACCACGGCAAGGTGAATGCAATCGACCGCGCCCAGGCCGTCATCGAGTTTGACATGGCTGGCAACATTATTACGGCCAACGCCAACTTCCTCAAAGCGCTGGGCTATGGCCTGCAGGAGATCAAGGGCCAGCATCACCGTATTTTCTGTGATGAGGAATATGTGCGTGGCACTGAATACCGGGAGTTCTGGCACGGGCTGGGGCAGGGCGAGTTCTATTCCGGACGCTTCATGCGCGTCAGCAAGTACGGGCAGAAAATCTGGATTCAGGCGACGTACAGCCCGATTTTAGACCATGACGGGCTGCCGTTCAAAGTGGTGAAATTCGCCACTGACATTACCCGTCAGGTCGAGATGGAGCAGGCGATAGAAGCCAAGACCCGCGCCATGGGCGAGTCGGTTAAAGCATTGATGAACGCCATTCCCTACGTGGCACAAAGCACCGAGACGGCCACCGATCTGGCCAGAATGACGCGTGAGCAGGCCAGTACCGGTTCGCAGACTCTGGTCAAGGCGTCCGATGCGATGGGCATGATCGCCAAGTCGGCCGAGGGCATTCAGGACATCATCCAGGTGATCAGCGAGATCGCCAGTCAGACCAACATGCTGGCCTTCAACGCCGCTATCGAGGCGGCCAGGGCTGGCGAGCACGGCCTGGGCTTCTCGGTGGTGGCCGATGAAGTGCGCAAGCTGGCCGAGAAGTCCTCGCGTGCGACCAAGGAAATCAACAAGCTGATCCTCGAAACAGTCAGCCGGATCGAGTCGGGCAACGAGATTTCGCGCAGTGCCGGCGAAGCCTTCGAACACATCGTGGAAGGCGTGATGCAGACCACTCAGGCAATCGACGGGATCAACACGGCGACAGAGAAGCAACGTCTGTCGGCGCAGGAAGTCGAGACACTGATCGTGGAGCTGCATAAAGCCAACCTGACCGGCTACACCGAAACTCTGAACAAGGTATCCATCGGACAACCTGCATGAGCGGCCTGAATGCCTACGGCGTCGTGCAGATCAATGGCGTTTATCTGGCGGTGGTTGCCGAAGCGCTGATGGAGGCCGTGCACTGGCCTGCCGACCTGTACCCCCATCCGCTGACTCGCGGTGCGTTGCGCGGGGTGTTTACCTTGCGCGGCAAACCGGTGCCTTTGGTGGACCTGCGGGGCCAGTGGCGGAGGGCGGCGATACATCGTTGCCCACGCCGCTGGTCGCTATTCTCAAGTACGGCGGTGGCTACCTGGGGCTGGCGATTGATGCGGTATGCGACATTCTCAAGGCCCGCGACTCTCAATTCAGCCCGCTGGGCCCTGGCGGCACCAGCGTCGGGTTGCTGCCATCACTGCTGATGGGCGCAGAAGAATCGCGGATGATCTACAAGCTCGACCTGGGTTTTCTGAGTAGCTTGCCAGGCGTACTGTTTGCTGCTGATCCGAGCGCGCAGGTGCTCAAGGAAGAAGCGCTCGCGGCCAAGAATCGTTTGCTGCATTACCTGGTGTTCGAGTGTGACGGTCGCAACTTCTGTATCGATGCGAGCGTCGTGACCGAACTGGTGGATAATCCTGAAATTTCGGCGTCGGACTTTGCCAGTGACTGCTGCTTTGGCGTTACGTCGGTGCGTGGCACCAAGGTCCCGGCGCTCAATCTGTCCGAAGTCCTTGGTCTGGACCATAAACGCCAGACCTCCAAGCCGCAGTTGTTGCTATTGACGGCTCCGGACGGTCGGGTATGCGGGTTTGGTTACGACCGCATGGTCGCCATCCAGCGTCAGGACCCGGGCAGCCTTCTGGCGGCACCGGGTTACGGCCTGCCGCATCCTGAACTGCTGGCCGGGGTCATGAACCTGGAGGAGGGGCAACAGGCATTGTTGCTGGATCATCCAATGCTGTTGCAGCGCCCGGAAGTCAAAAGCTACACCCAGGTTTACCAGCACGACGTCAAACCTGCACAAGCCTCGCACGATGTGACCAAGGCGATGTTGCGCCATGCCTGTCTGCTGTTTGACGCACCGACCCGCTTCGTCGCGCCGTTGAGTCAGATCGTCGAGATCATGAGCGTGCCGCAACAGCTGATCGGTTTGTCGCAACCGGCGACGCACCTGCTAGGGCAATTCAATCTGCGTGGCGAGCAAGTGCCGCTGATCTGCCTGAGCAGCCTGCTGGGCGAGGGGGCGCAAACCCCGTGTGAAGCGTCCCGTGTCCTGATCGTGCGTGGCGAGCGCCTGTGCTTCGGTTTTGCCGTGAGCCGGGTCGATGCGATCGACGCGTTCAATCAGTTCGACCCGGCCATGCTCGAGCAGGGCTGGCAGGCCAATACCGGCAAGGGGATCTCGGTCAATGACCGAGTGCGCTCGCTGGTCAGCGTCGGCAGTCAGGAACGCAGTTGGCGCGCAACCCTGCTCGATTTGCAGGGGCTGGCCAGGCAACTGGAGTGCAATGTCGCCGAACGAGTGGCAGCGCGCTAATCAATCGGAACCGAATGCTTCGCGCGTGGCCTTATTTTGAGTGTCCACGAGCGGAGAGAATGACCATGACTGACCAGAAAGACGAGAAAAAGCCGGAACCGGCAAACGATGTGCCTGCGCACTCGACGCCAGAAGAAAAGGAACGCCTGAAGGACTTCAACAAGGGTGGTATTCCGCCGGGGGCCTGTTGATCAGTCTACAGGACAATGCACATGACGCCCGGTCTGTTTTAGATCGGGCGTTATGGTTTCAAAGGCCTGTTCGGGCTCTGTATTGACTCACGCGTCGCGCAGCAGGTCGTTGGCGTTGAGTAGTTCATAGGCGATCTGCGGGCGTGCCTCAAGTGCACTGCGGATTGCGCTTGCAACCGACTTGCGCGTCTTGCGGCACAGGCCGGTCTTTTTCTGCACGACAATGCTGATGCCGCGCATGGTGCGTACTTCGTTGAAGCCCGGTGCGATTTCGACGCGCACACCCAGTTGCTCGAAAATCCTGCGCTGCATGTGCTCCAGATCCTTCAGGCTTTCGACACGGCTCAGGCGCTCAAGCAGCGTGTTTTCCGCATCACGGGTCAGCTTGAGGATGCGCAGTCGGCGTCTTCCGCATCCAGCCGTTCGCGCTCGCAGTCGCAAGCGCCGGGCGGGCAGGGGTTACGGATTTTGACAGGAGCATTCATGGGTGCAGCATAGCGATTGACGGGGGCGTCTGACCATCCCCCGGAACTGCTGCGCGCAATTGCGGCGATGCGGCAACAGTTCCCTGGTTTCAGATCAGTTCGGCCACTTCATCTCGCCCTTGATGACCTTGGCACTCAGTTCCAGCGAACTCGGTTCGGCCAGTTGTGGCCAGGCATTCTGCATGGCATCGATCAGGCCCTTGGAATCCTTGGCTTTGGCCGCTTGTTGTTCAAAGGACTTCAGATAGTCGGCGGTGAACGTCACAGCCTTGGTGCCCGCTGGAATCTCGCCCAGATAATGGCCCGGAATTACCGTGACCGGTTTCAGCGCCTCAATGCCCTTGAGGGTCGCGAGCCAGTCCTGACGCGATTTCGGGCTTTGGGTATCAGCAATCCAGACATGAATGCCGCTGGACACCACGACGCCGCCGACCACCGCCTTGAGCGATGGAATCCATACGTAGCTGCGCTCGGGGGCCGGGCCGTTCAGGCCTTTGATCTGTAATGGCTGACCCTCAAGGGTAAGATGGTCACCCTTGAGCACCTCTGGCAGGACCAGTCTGGCCGGAGCATTGTCCTTGAGAATCGGTCCCCAGTAGGCAAGCTTGCCCTGCATCGACGCCTTGATCGCTTTCACGGTAGGAGCGCTGGCAACGATCTTCGCATCGGGGAAAGCAGCTTTGATGACGTCCAGCCCGAAGTAGTAATCCGGGTCGCTGTGGCTGATGTACACGGTAGTGAGTTTCTTGCCGCTGGCCTTGATCTTCTCTACCAGCGCCTGAGCATCGTTACGCTGAAACTGCGCATCGATCAGCACCGCATCATGCTTGCCGGTGATCAGTTCGGATGACACCGGGAAGATGGCTTTTTCGGCCGGATTGTAGACCTCGATCGCCAGTGGATCAGCGGCCTGTGCTGCAAGCGGGAATAGCACCGCGAACGATAGAGCAAGCAGGGAATTGCGTAGCATGGGGTACGACCTTTTTATAGAGCAGGACTGAGGTCGTTATCTTATGTTGCTTAAAATGAAACAAAAGCCCCAATATTGGCAACTATTGATTGCTTATATCGGATGAATCATGGATCGGATCATGGCGGCGCGGGTGTTCATGGCCATCAACGAACGCGGCAGCCTCATTGCTGCCGCTGAGGCGCTGGACATGTCACGGGCGATGGTGACCCGTTATCTGGCGCAGATGGAAACCTGGGCGGGAGCGCGCTTGCTGCACCGCACCACGCGCAAGCTGGGGCTCACTGCGCCCGGACAGGTGACGTTGCTGCGTTGCAA
This sequence comes from Pseudomonas amygdali, assembly GCF_002699855.1. Classification (GTDB taxonomy): domain Bacteria; phylum Pseudomonadota; class Gammaproteobacteria; order Pseudomonadales; family Pseudomonadaceae; genus Aquipseudomonas; species Aquipseudomonas amygdali. Next base: position 14,093 of record NZ_LKBW01000263.1, read on the forward strand.
GCGGCTTGTCGAGCTGGCTGACGCAGTGCCGCTGGCAGCCGATACGCAAGTCGATGAGCCGCGTGGCATGCTGCGTATTGCCTGTTCGCAGTCACTGGCACTGGCGGTTCTGGCCCCAGCGGTGACGGCTTACCTGCAACGCTACCCCGGCACCTCGGTGGATCTGCTGATTGGCAACGAGGCCGTGGACCTGATCAGCGAGCGCATCGATCTGGCAATCCGCATCACCAATCAGCTGGACCCCAATGTGATTGCCCGTCCATTGGGGCATTGCGATTCGGTTGTCTGTGCCTCTCCAGCCTACCTCGCCATGCACGGCACTCCCTCCAGTCCGCAAGAACTGGCTGCACACAACTGCCTGACCTATTCGTACTTCGGCAAGAGCCTGTGGGAGTTCACCCGGCAGCAGTTGCCGCTCAGCGTTCCGGTGGGCGGCAACCTCAGCGCCAACGATTCAGTGGTGTTGCTGGAGGCCGCAGTGGCTGGCGCGGGGATCACCTTGCAACCGGTGCATTCGGCAGCGCCGCTGATTGCAAGTGGCAAGCTGATCGCGGTGCTGCCCGACCACCAGCCAAGGGCGCTGGGCATCCACGCGATCTACACCTCGCGGCATCACAAGTCGGCCACCTTGCGCACCATGCTGGATTTTCTGACTGAATGGTTTGAGAGGAGCGGCGCAGAGCCTTGAGGTTGGATCACCTGCTGCGCAAAGGACGCAGAGCGTCCAGAACGGCATGCCCACGCGGAGCATGGGCACGATAGGGGACACACAGACACCTATCGTTTCTCACGCTCCGAGTGTGCAGTATCAGGTCTTGAACTTGCGCACCAGGCCGTCGAGTTCGCTGGACAGTAGTTCCAGACTTCTGGAATCCGCACGGGCGGAGTCCGAGAGGTCGGCGATCAACTGGGCGTCGCCATGGATCTGGCTGATGTGACGGTTGATGTCTTCGGCCACCTGATGCTGCTCTTCGGCGGCGGTTGCAATCTGGGTGTTCATGTCGCGAATCACATCAACTGACTCACGGATCTGCCCGAAGCGGCTGCGTGCCTGCCCGATCTTGGTCACCGATTGCTGCGACACGTCGAGGCTGGCGTGCATCTGTTGCGCCACCGAAGCGGTGCGTTTGGCCAGATTGCCCAGCAGGTTGTCGATTTCGGCGGTCGAGTCCGAGGTACGTTTGGCCAGCGCGCGGACTTCGTCGGCTACCACGGCAAAGCCGCGACCCTGCTCGCCTGCGCGAGCTGCTTCGATGGCCGCGTTGAGGGCCAGCAGGTTGGTCTGCTCGGCAATCGAACGGATGGTATTGAGGATCGACTGAATGCCTGCGCTGTCCTTTTCCAGTTGCGTCATGTCTTTGGCCGAGCGGGTGAGTTCCTCGCTGAGCTGGTCGACACTGCGCACCGCATCGTCGATCTGTCGCTGACCTTCACGCGCCTGCTGCTGACCGCTGTCGGCCGAATCGGCGGCCTGGCTGCAGGAGCGAGCGACTTCGTTGGAGGTGGCGACCATTTCATGGAAGGCCGTGGAGACCATGTCCACCGCCTCGCGCTGACGTCCAGCGGCTTCGGCCATGTCGTTGGAGACACGGGTGGAGCTGTGTGAGGCTTCAAGAATCTTCCCGGCAGCCTGGCCGATGTGCTGGATCAGGTTGCGAATCGCGGTAAGGAACTTGTTGAACCAGCCTGCCAGTTGCGAAGTTTCATCCTTGCCGCGCACGGCGAGGTTCTGGGTCAGGTCGCCTTCGCCGCCAGCAATGCCTTCCAGGCCGCTCGACACGCTGTGGATCGGACGCACGATGACGCTGGCAAAACTGGCCCCGACAATCGCAAAGACCACCGCCAGCACCACCGCGATGATGCCGATCAACCAGGTCAGGCGGGTGGCCGAGGCCATCACTTCGTCCTGTTTGATCAGGCCGATGAAGTTCCAGCCCAGTTGCTCGGACGAGTACACATTGGCCATGTAACGCTCGCCGTTGAGTGTCACCTCGACCAGACCACTGGCGGTTTTCGCCAAATCGCTGAAGCCGTCGCCCAGTTCTCCCAGTTTCTTGAAGTTATGCTCGGGCTGTTTGGGATCGACCAGCACGGTGCCGTTCTTTTCCATCAGCATCAGGTAGCCGCTTTCGCCGAGCTTGATCTGCTTGACGATGTTGGTCAGTTGCTTGAGCGATACGTCGATATTGACCACGCCACCAGGGTTGCCCAGTTTATTGGGAATCGCCCGGATGGTACTGACCAGTACCGCGTCGTCGTTGGCCCAGTAATAGGCATCGCTGCGCACGGTTTTGCCAGCATTGGCCATTGCGGTCTTGTACCACGGGCGAACACGTGGGTCGTAGTTGCTCATTTTCGGGTCTTCCGGCGTCATGATGTAGCTGCCGTTGATCAACCCGTAAGAGACGTAGGAGTAGGCCGGGTGAGCCTTGGCGATATTGGCGAACAGCTCGGTCGCCTGCCTGTCATTCTCGGACTGCGGGGGAGGCGTTGCGCCCATGTAGTTGCGGAAATCATCGCTCGCCCCGGCGATCAGCGGGTGCGCCGCGATGTAATTGACGTTCTGCGTAATGCCGTCGAAAAACAGTTGCATGGCATTGTCGACCTGGCGAATCTCGCGTGCGCTGCTGTCCACGAAATCACTGGTCGCCTTGTCGCGCAGGTTCACGACCACGATGGCGGCGACGACTAATATGGGCAAGCACGCAATGACTGCGAACGCCCACGTCAATTTCTGTTTGATATTCATTTGAGCTCCGGGGGGCGTGTTACTGCCGCAAGTGTCGGGTGCTGCATGGATGCAGTCTGCGACCCGAGGCATTGAGCTGAGGGTCGCTCTTATGGTCTACCAAGAGGTCAACGACTTTTTGCCAGCATTCTTTAGGCGGCTTGGCGGTAACAGACACTTGTTGTCGTTCATGAGCACGAAACGGCCTTTATTCACTGAAGCAGTAACCCGTTGTTCATGAGAGGCGCCCTCCAAACTCGGTCATGGCATCCAGCATCGCTTCCTTGAAGTAAGCCAGTGAAGCCCGATCGAAGAGAATCTGAAAACAGGGTTCGCTCTGCGCGCCAACATTGATCACGATCACATTGATTCGCGCTGCCGAGGTCTGCGCCACCGAGCCGACTGCGAATGCTGACGGACGCAGGTCCACGCCGCACAATTTAGCCATCACCTCGGGGATGCACGGGCCGCTCAGTTGCAGCCACGCATGGCTGTCTTCGCGAGGCAGCAGGTAGTTGGCGTTATGGTCCAGTTCCCAACGGGCTTCCTCATCGGCTATGCGCTGGCCTTTATCAAGCGGGCTGCCGAGCAGCAGGTATTCGGTCTGCGAAAGACGTGCAACATGGCTGCCGTCGGCCTGAGTAACCGCGCGGTTCGGCGTGTCGGGCAGACTGAAACCACGTGCTGTCAGGTATTCGGCGCTTTGCGTACCGCGAAACCCCACGCGCGGCAGATCGGTCAGGTCTTGCAGTGTGCACAGTGAGGGCGCGCCAGCTCTGACCGGGCGGTCCTGGATAAGGCTATTCATGGTTCAGAGCTCCTGGCGCTGGTTTTCAGGATCGAAGAAGGGCATTTTCACGACGGTCGCCTGAACCACAACACCGTCTTCGACGCGAATCGGGATCTGCTGGCCGGGTGTGCTTTGGTCGAACGCGGCATAAGCCATGCCGATAATCATGCCGAGGGTTGACGAGTATTCGCAGGAGGTCACGTTGCCACTGATGTCCGGACCTTTGAGCACCAGATGACCTTCAAGCGGCAGCGGACTGGCCTTGGGCAGGGTGAAGCCCACCAGCTTGCGTTTCTGTGGCTGGGCTTCGAGGATATCCACTGAGCGGCGGCCGACGAAGAACGGCTTGCTCCGGCTGACCGCCCAGCCCATGTCGATTTCGGCTGGATGGGTCATGCCATCGGTGTCCTGGCTGATGATGACGTGGCCTTTTTCCAGACGTAACAAACGTTGCGTTTCGATGCCGAACGGACGCATATCAAACGCCTTGCCAGCCTCGGTCAGCGCGTCCCACAGTGTCAGGGCATGCCGGGCCGGAACGTGGATTTCGTAGCCCAGTTCGCCGACGAAACCGACTCGCAACAGCCGCGCCTTGATGCCGGCAACAGTGCCCAGGCGCACGCCCAGATAGGGGAAACCTGCGGCGGACAGATCAAGGTCGGTACACACTTGCTCCAGTACCTTGCGTGAATCCGGGCCCGCCACGTTGACCGCAGCAATGGCCGCTGTGACGTTGGTGATGTCCACATTCAGACGCCACTGGGCATTCCACTTGAGCATCTGTTGGTAGATGCGATCCACACCGCTGGTGGTGGCGGTGACGTAGAAGTGCTGGTCGGCAAAGCGTGCACAAACGCCGTCGTCAATGACCACGCCTTGCTCGTTGGTCATCAGCGCATAGCGTGAACGCCCGACCGGCTGCTTGAGGAACGCAAAGGTGTACATGCGGTTGAGCAGCTCGGCGGCATCGGGTCCGCGCACGTCCAGGCCACCGAGTGTCGACACATCGATAATCCCGACCTTGTTGCGCACATGCAGTGCTTCTTGCTGCATGCAGGTATCGCGTTGCGATGGCTTGCCATAGAACGCTGGACGCTGCCAGATCCCGGCCGGCATCATCTTCGCGCCTGCCTGCACATGCCGTTGGTGCATGGGCGTCTGGCGGTAGGGGTCGAAGGCCCGTCCCGCGACGTGCGCCAGTTTCTCTGCCTCGAAGGGCGGCCGGGCAGTGGTCACACCGGTTTCGCTGATGCTGCGCTGGGTAGACGCGGCCACCAGTCGTGCGGTTGGCAACGCTGAGTGACGACCCTGCGACGGCCCCATCCCGACAGTGGAATAACGCTTTACCAACTGAATGTCGCGATAGCCAATGCGGGTGGCATTGACGATATCGCGCACCTGCAAGTCTTCGTCGAAATCGACAAAATCCTTGCCTTCGGGATGCGGAAAAATCGGCCAGGCAAAGTTGACCTGCGCTTCGCTGCGCAGTGCGGCCGGTTTGTCGGTCGATTCCAGGCCTAGCGCCGAGAGCACCCCGGCGGCGGCATTCGCCGCATCGGTCAGAACGTTATCCAGCGCGTGATAACCGTTGACCGAACCGGCGATGCCCAGGTTCTGCGGCAGGCTGCTGATCGCGAACTCGGCCTGCCGATCGTCATAGGCCAGCTTGCCGCCCGCCTGACACAGCAACTGGTAGGCCGGCATGTAGCCGCCGGACATGCACAGCAGGTCGCACTCGACACTCAAACCCTTGTTGGCCACCTGACCCTGGCCGGTGATCTTGCGCAGCTCGGCCCCGCTTACGTGACGCATGCCTTTCTCGTGCAGCGCTTCATACACGGTGGTGCTCATGTGGCAGACGATGCCGCGTTGCTCCAGCGCAACCTGCAATCCCCGATCCGACGGATTGGCGCGCATGTCGGCGACCGCGACCACTTCGACACCCTGATCGTGCAAATCCAGTGCAGCGAGGTAACCGTCATCATTGCCGGTCAGCACCACCGCGCGCTTGCCGGGCTTGACTGCGTACAGCCTGATCAGACGCTGCGCGGCGCTGGTCAGCATCACACCGGGCAAATCATTGTTGCGAAAAATAACCGGCTGGTCGAACGAGCCACTGCACACCAGGCATTGCGTAGCGCGCACCTTGTACAGACGCTTGCCCTGAATCACTGGCAGATAGTTGTCGGTAAACCAGGCATTGCAAGTGGCCTGTGTGAGGACCTGAATATTGGCGTGCGCCTGCACGGCGTCGACCAGTTCGCGCCGCAGTTGCCCGGCACGCTGACCGTCGATATCGAAGCGCGCGTAAGTCAGCGAACCTCCGAGTATCGGCTGCTGTTCGATCAACAGCACCCTGGCTCCGGCGTTTGCTGCGGTCAGAGCCGCCTGTAACCCGGCAGGTCCTGCACCGATTACCGCCAGATCTGCGAACAGGTACGCCTTGTCGTAGTATTCAGGCTGAAAGTCCAGATCCAGCACGCCGAGGCCCGCTTTCTTGCGAATGATCGGCTCCCAGACTTTCCACATGCCTTTGGGCTTGTAGAACGAGCGGTAGTAGAAACCCACCGGCATGAACTTCGAGAACTTGCCCAGCCAGGCGTCCCTGTCGTGGTCCAGCGAGCCGCTGAAATTCTGTCCGGTTGCCTGCAAGCCATCCTGCAAGACAAAAGTGTCGGCCAGCACGTTAGGCTCGTGTGGCAACTGGATCAGGCTGTTGGCGTCCTGTCCGGCCATGCTCAGCGGTCCGCGCGGGCGATGGTATTTGAACGAGCGCGAGAGCAGAAAGCGACCATTGGCCAGCAGTGCGCTGGCAATGCTGTCGCCTTGCAGGCCCTGATACGTTTTGCCATCGAAGCTGAAGGTGAGCGGCTGGTTGCGATCGATCAGCAGGCCCATGGGCTCGGGCAAGCGGGCTGGGGTGGTCATCCTGCGATCTCCTTGGATGGGAGGGAAGCGAAGTCGATACGTGCGGTAAATATTTCCCGCGGGTCGAAGGTGCGAATGATCTCGTCGCTGCCGGTATGACGTTCGGCCAGAAACCAGTAGCTGGACGGGTTATGCATCCACCACTCGCGCACCACGCCCAGGGTGTCCTCACTGTTGAACACGTAATCGGCCCATTGCGCATCGCTGCAGGTTTGCGGGTCAGGCATGTGCTTGAATTCGCCGCCGTAGGTGAATTCGCTGATGTTGCGCGGCCCGTTGAGCGGGCAGGTCATGATTTTCATGTGTCGCTCTCCGTCAGTGGCTGGCCGCTGTCGCGCCCATTTCGTTGACTTGCTGGAAGGTCGAGAAGCGTTCCATCGCGAATGGCCTGATCAACTCAGGCACCTTGCCGCCACTGGCCACCAGTTCGGCCATGGTCTTGCCGCAGATCGGCGTCGCCTTGAAGCCCCAGGTGCCCCAGCCTGCGTCCAGGTAATAATTCTTGACCGGCGAAAGCCCCATGATCGGGCTGTAATCCGGGGTCATGTCGGTGATTCCGGCCCACTGGCGCATCAGTTTGGCGTTGGCCAGAAACGGAAACATCTCGATGGCGTGGGCCAGCAGGCTTTCCTTGAGGTCCAGCGTCGAGCGCGTGTTGAACAGTGGATACGGGTCCGAGCCGCCGCCAAACACCACCTCGCCACGGCTGGTCTGCTGGACATAGCAGTGCAGGGCGGACGAACTCACCAACGGGTCGAGGAACGGCTTGAAGGGTTGAGTAACCATCGCTTGCAGCGGGAAGGTCTGGATCGGTGAGCGAATTCCGGCCTTTTTCATCATCTGCGAACTCATGCCCGCGACTGCCTGCACGGCGCAACCGCACTGGATGGTGCCGCGATTGGTTTTCACTGCGGTGATGGCGCCGTTCTCGATCACCAGTTCCTGCACCTCGGTCAGTTGATGGATCTCGACGCCGCGCTTGGCCGCCTGTTTGGCATAGCCCCAGGCCACCGCGTCATGACGTGCGGTGCCGCCGTCGATATGCCACAGGCCCGCGAGCACGGGCAGATGGCCGGGGTCCAGATTGAGGCTCGGCACCAGTTCGCGGATCTGCTGGCGGTCGATCATTTCGGTGCGGCCACCGAAATGCTTGTTGACCTCGGCGCGCTGACGGAACGAGCGCACGGTGGCGTCGGTATGCGCGAGGGTCAGCTGGCCGCGCTCGGAATACATGATGTTGAAGTCGAATTCGTTGGACAGGCCCTGAAACATTTTTACCGACTCGGCATAGAACTTCACGCCTTCACTGGTCAGGTAGTTGGAGCGGATAACCGCCGTGTTGCGCGCGGTGTTGCCGCCGCCCAGATAGCCTTTTTCCAGCACGGCTATATTGGTGATGCCGTGGTATTTCGACAGGTAGTAAGCGGTCGCCAGCCCATGACCACCGCCGCCGATGATCACCACGTCGTAGGAAGGCTTGAGTTCCTTGGGCGCAGGCAGATCCACCTCGACCGGATACTCCGGGCTGAGCCCGTATTTCAATAGGTTGAAAGGCATACGGCCTCCGATTGGCTGCGCTGTGCGAGGGCTTGCTGCCTGGCAGCAGTCACTGTGTTTTTCATCAGAAAAGCGATGGTCATCGGCCCGACGCCACCGGGTACCGGCGTGATGGCAGAAGCCACGCTCAGGGCGCTGTCGAAATCGACATCGCCCACCAGGCGGCTGCGGCCTTGATCCTCGATGCGGTTGATGCCGACATCGATCACCATTGCGCCGGGCTTGAGCCAACTGGCGTCGATCATGCGCGGGCGACCCACTGCTGCGACGACGATGTCTGCCAGCTGGCACAAGGCCTTGGCGTCGGTACTGCGCGAATGCACCACTGTCACCGAGCAATGCGCTTGCAACAGCAGGGCGGCCATCGGTTTGCCGACGATATTGGAGCGACCGATAACCACCGCATGTTTGCCGCTCAGATCGCCGCAGGTCTCTTCAAGCAAGTGCATGCAGCCGCTGGGCGTGCAGGGCGTCAGTACGCTGCGTCCCTGGCTGAGGCCGCCCACGTTTTCACTGTGAAAGCCATCGACGTCCTTGCCCGGATCAATGGCCTGCAAGGCGCGGGCTTCTTCCATGTGCGACGGCAGTGGCAGTTGCAGCAGGATGCCGTTTACCGAGTCGTCGGCGTTCAGTTCGGCAATCAGCGCCAGCACCTGTGCCTGGCTGCTCTTGGCAGGCAGGCGGTGCTCCAGCGAACGAATGCCTGCTTCCTCGGCGCGCAGGATCTTGTTGCGCACATACACCTCACTGGCCGGGTCGTTACCGACCAGAATGACCGCCAGTGCCGGTTCGATGCCGTCGGCCTTCAAGATTTTCACTTCGGTGCTGACCTGTTCCAGAACACGAGCGGCGGCTGCCTTGCCATCGATGATGCGCGCGCTCATCGGAAGATCACCGTTCGGTCAGTGTTGAGAAACACCCGATGCTCAAGGTGGTATTTGACTGCCCGAGACAGCGCGATGGTTTCGTTGTTACGGCCTGCTGCGACCAGGTCTTCAGGCAGGTAGACGTGATCGACACGCTGCACTTCCTGCTCGATGATCGGGCCTTCGTCCAGGTCGCTGGTGACGTAATGCGCAGTGGCACCGATCAATTTCACGCCGCGCTCATAAGCCTGGTGATACGGCTTGGCGCCCTTGAAACCTGGCAGAAACGAGTGATGAATGTTGATTGCCCGCCCCGCCAGTTGCTTGCACAGGTCGTCGGAGAGAATCTGCATGTAGCGCGCCAGCACCACCAGTTCGGTATCGGTTTCGTCGACCACCTTCATCAGCGCAGCTTCCTGCGCAGCCTTGGTTTCTTTACTCACAGGCAGGTAAATGAAACGAATGCCTTCCCGCTCGGCCATCGGCCGCAAGTCCAAGTGGTTGGACACAATGGCGGTGATGGTCATGTCCATTTCCCCCTTGTGGTAGCGGTACAGCAGGTCTGTCAGGCAGTGATCGAACTTGCTGACCATCAACAAAACGCGCATCGGACGACGCGTGTCATGCAGTTCCCACTGCATGGCGAAGTCTTTGGCCACCACATCGAAACCGGTTTTCAACTGCTGGATGTCGCCGTCGTGACCGTCGTTGAAGCGAAACACTGCGCGCATGAAAAAGGTGCCGCTGTACTCGTCGTCGAACTGGGCCATTTCACCGATGTAGCAGCCGTTGCCAGCCAGGCAGGAAGCCACTGCCGCGACAATGCCGGAGGTCGCCGGGCAGCTGATCTTCAGGATGAAATGGTTCTTCTCGTGTTGCATGGCTTGTCCTCTGGAATAGGGCGGCAGCTCGGCAAAGGGGGCAAAAGTCAGATACAGAGGTTTTTGAGTGGCGAATAAAATTCTCTACAGGAATTTAATATTCTTGAAGGCTGTTTTATAGGCGAAAGGAAAAGCAGCGTCCAGGGGTTTCTGGAAACTTTGTTTATTAAAGGGAATATGGGGGGCTGGCGTGGTGGGGAGCGGGTGCCTTTTTTTCAGTTACCCTGAGGCAGAAAACGCCCAAGGCAGGCGTTTTCAGGAAGCAGTAAGGGTCAGTCGTGATGCGCCTCACCGACAAACGTTAATGAGGTAAACAAGCCACGCTCGGCGATATCGACATTATCCTTGACCGGCTGCGTGACCTCGGCAGCGATGATATTCAGCCCTTCGTTGCGCACGATCACGCTGGCCAGGCCCTGGGCGTCGGTTTCGGCGCTGACGACATCCGGTGCGCTGCGGTAATCGCCGATCAGCTTGATACCGGCGGCGGGTTTGCCGTCGATCAGTACGCGTACCGGTAAGGGTTTGCCAACCCCGACCTTCAATGGATCAGCCTGTGGCACGATCACAAAATTCAGTTTGCTGAACGAGGGCAGGTGCGCGTCTTCTGCGTAGATTGCCACGCTGTATTTGAAGGTATGAATCGAGTCGGTGCCATTGGGCACTTTGCTACGGCCTTCGTTGATCCACTTTTTCTCGGCGTTGCGTGTCCACATGCCGTTGTCCAGCGCCACCGTCATCACGGCGGGCGGCTTGAGCGGCACCAGTCGCGCGTGATCCTCAAGGCGTTGTACCGTCACCGGGATCATTTTGCCCTGCTGGTCATACGCCCATGCGCCGCTGACTTTTTGCGCTTTGAACGCGTTGTCTTCCGCGCCATGACCGTAGACCACCTCGATATTGCCGCGCCGCTGTTCGGTCCACAGGCCGTGTGCGTTCACTTGACTGGCGAACAATGCGCCGAGCAGGCCCAGGGCCACGAAAGGTTTTGTTGACAGCATGGTGCATCCTTATTGTTGTGAGGCGAGGGTTACAGGAGTCAAAGGCCGAGTGTCAGGCTGACCGTAAAGTTACGCGGTTCGCCGGGCGCGACCCAGTAATTGCTGTAGGAGCGCTCGTAGTATTTTTCATCGAAAATGTTGTTGAGGTTCAAGCCCACTGTCACGTTCTCGCTGGCTTTATAGTGAGCCAGCAGGTCGACGGTCTGGTAGGCCGGCAGCTCGAAGTCGGTGCCGGACTGGCCGGAACGATCGCCGACGTAGGTATATGCCGCGCCCACGTCCGAACCGCGCAATACGCCTTCCTGAAATTCATAGACGCTCAACAGGCTGCCACTGTGTTTGGCGACCCCGAGGATGCGACTGCCTGCCGGGATGGTCCGGTCGCCCTTGGTGACTTCGGCATCAATGTAGGCGAATGCTCCGATGATCCGCACCGTGTCAGTGATTTGTCCGGTGAATTGCATGTCGAAACCCTGGCTGCGGGCCTTGCCCACGGCGCGATTTGTGTCGGTGCCCGGGTCCAGGGCCAGAACGTTTTCCTTTTCTATGTGGAAGGCGGCGAGGGTGGTACTCAGGCGGTTGTCGAACAGTTCGCTCTTGATCCCGGCCTCATAACCGATGCCTTCTTCCGGGTCGAAGGTTTTGCCGGCGGCGTCCAGGCCATTGTTCGGCTTGAACGAGGTGGACGCGTTGGCGAACAGCCCAACCTGCGGTGTGAGCTGATAAAGCAGCCCGGCGCGCTGGGTGAAAGCGTCGTGACGCTGACCGGAGGTGGCATTGGTGGTGAAGTCATCGACCTGCTGATCGAAGTGCTCGTAGCGCGCGCCGATCATCCCGCGCAGCTTGTCGGTAAAGACAATCTGGTCCTGCAGGTTCAGCGCACGGCTTTCAATGTGCTCGTAGAAATCAGTGCCGGAACGCGCGCCATTGGGTTTCGGCTGGCCGTACACCGGGTTATAGATGTCGATGGCGTATGGGCTGCCTGCAATGGTAGTCACCCGCTCGTTCTTACGGTAATTCTCGTATTCGGTGCCGATCAGCACTTCGTGCTCCAGACCGACCGCGTCGAAATGGCCGCGCAATTCCAGTTGGGTGATGCTGTCGTGCCAGTTGTTGTCGCGTTCGCGGTAACGACGGTTGACGGTACGACCGTCGGCATTCAGGGGGCGTGCCTCGCTGGCAAAACCTGACATTTCGCCTTGCTTGTAGTGGCTGGCCAGACGCAGCGACCACACATCACTGAGTTGATGGTAGAGGGCAAACTGAACCATGTTGTTGTCGTTATCGATGTCGTCGTCCGGTTCGCCGAGGAAGGTCGAGCGGGACACGCCACTCCATTTATTGTTGGGGGCGACCACACCCCGGTCGAAAGTCGATGTCTGCCGCACGAATTCGGTTTCCACCAACAGACTGGTGTCGGGGTTCAACTGCCAACTGAATGAGGGGGCGACGAAGACCCGCTTGCTTTCGACATGGTCACGAAAGCTGTTGTTGTCTTCGACGGCCAGATTGACGCGAGACAGCAGCCTGCCTTCCTCATCCAGCGGTGTGTTGACATCCAGTGCGGTGCGATAGCGATCCCAGCTACCCGCACTGGTTTGCAGGGTGGTGAATGCTTCAAGCTGGGGTTTTTTAGTGACAATGTTGACCGTCCCGCCAGGGTCGCCACGGCCATACAGACTGGCAGCGGGGCCTTTGAGCACTTCGATACGCTCGATGTTGGCGGCATCCGGCGTGGCAGGGTAGCCGCGGTTGGCGCTGAAGCCGTCCTTGTAGAATTCGGAGGTGGTGAAGCCGCGGATGCTGTATTCGTAGAGCGTCAGGCCTCCGAAGTTGTTTTGCTTCGACACGCCCCCGGCAAACTCAAGCGCGCGCTCGACACTGTTACTGCCCAGGTCCTTGAGCACCGAAGCGGGCACTACGCTGATCGACTGCGGAATGTCCTGGATGGCGGTATCGGTTTTGGTGGCGGTGGCCGAACGGGTAGCGCGATAGCCCTGAACCGGGCTGGTGGCTGTCTCGTACTGATAGTCGGAGGTTAGGTTGACGCTTTCCAGTTCAATGGTTTGCGGATGTTCCTCCGCATAGCCGGTATTGCCAAAAACCCCGATTGCCAAGCCTGCCAGAGACGCGATTCTACGAGACGACATGTGAGACTTCCTGATGATAATGGATACAATATAACATCTCCGTTGAGAATTATTTCTGTTTGTTTTTGGCGGGATGTGACAGTTGTACCCATCAGCAGGAGCCTGACGCGTGAAGGTAGGGTTTGAGATATGGGGAAGATTCGGTCATTGAAACCGAGTCCATTTCCATGGACGGAAATGGACTCGAGGAAAGTTTATTCAGCGCACATGTAGCGTTCTATCTGCTCAGGCGAGCAACTCTGTCCCCAGTTGAAACGCCACCCACAAGGCCAGTCCGGTCGCAAAGGTCAGCGCAATGTTCTCGAACCAGTTGTTGCGATATTCCTTGCTCAGCAGCGACTTCTGATTGGACATGATCAGCAGCCCCAGCGAGATGACCGGTAGCCCCACGATGTTCAGTGCGTTGACGCCCAGCGTCAGGGTCACGAAGTCCGGCATGCCGGGCAGCGACCAGATCAGCGGGGTGACCAGAATGAACAGCATGAACCATTTGTGCATCGGGTCGTTGTGGAACACTTTGCCGTAGCGTTCGCGACGCTTCGGGCGAATGTGCTGGAAGGCATCGGTGATCAGCATTGGGAAGGCGGTGGTTTTGCCGGAAATACTGGCAAACAGCGTGGCGAACACACCGATGAAGAATATGTACCAGCCCAGCGGGCCGAAGAATATCTCCAGCGCCTTGCCCAGATCAGCCAGAGTGTTCACCTGAATACCGTTGGGTCGCAAAATTTCGACGCCCACCACCCAGATGGCCAGGTTGATGATAATGCCGACGATCACGGCGAACAGCAGATCGTTGCGCTGAATACGTTTGTGCTCGGGGCCGGTCCAGCCTTTTTCACGCATCACGTAAGGGTGGACGAAGTTGGCGATGGAGCCGGCTACGGCACCGATCACCGAGACCGCCACCAGCAGCGCCCCATGCACGCCTTCATCGGGTGGAATGCTGAAACCGATAGTGCCCTTGATGATGCCGCTGACATCCGGATCGGACATGATCGCCAGGGTAAGAAACGCCAGTGTCATGATTGCCAGCAATACCTTCATGACGCCTTCGATCATCGTGTAGATATTGCGTCCCACCAGCAGCCATACGGCGATCACCACCGCAACCGAGCAGAGCAACGGCTGATTGATGTGCAGCAGCATGGCAAGCGCTTCACCGGCACCCTTGATCATGTAGGCGTTGATCAGATGGCCCATCAACAACGCGTAGCCCAGCATGAACCAGGCAAACAGCGGATGCAGTTGCGCATAGCCCTGCAGAATGGTCATGCCCTGGTTATTGCAGAGCTGGAAGCGGGCAATGATGTTGACGATCAGGAACCTGAGCAACAGCGAAATCGCCAGCACCCACATCATGGCGTAGCCATAACTGGCACCTGCCACCGACGATGTGATCAGATCACCCGCGCCCAGCCAGGACAGCACCGCGATGATGCCGGGGCCCAGCAGTTTGGCGAGTTTTTTGAGACGAGGTTCGCTGGCGGGTGTAGCTGTTTCTTTGAGAGACGGGGTATGAGGCATGCGTTGAATCTCCGTTTTTATTGTAATGAGATGTCATTCACTGCCAGCTAAGATAGGACGTCGTACAACATTGGTCGTGGTTGAAAATGTAACCAGGTGTGAACCGGGCAGCGCGTGTTAGATAATGTCCGACTTGTCACCACTGTGTTCTCAGGAGAGTCCATGAAGTTTCCGATACTCGCTGTTGCTCAGTTCTGCTCTGCAAGGGGAGATATCGAACAGAACCTCGCCGGACACCTCGCGTTCATGCAGCGCGCCGCTGATCTTGGGGCCAGTTACCTGCTGTTTCCCGAGCTCTCATTGACAGGCTACGAACCCGATCTGGCCCGAGCGCTGGCGTTGCATGCGGACGACGCCCGTCTTGAGCCGATTAAGGCGTTGGCCATGAAGCTGCGCCTGGTTACCACCATTGGCGTACCGCTCAAAGGAGCAAATGACAGCATCCTGATTGGTGCGCTGACCTTCACCGCTGACGGCGACGTCACTACCTATGCCAAGCAATACCTGCATCCCGGTGAGGACAAGGTGTTCAGTGCTGGAGACAAAGACTGCTATCTGCCCATTGATCAGCATCGGATCGGCCTGTGCGTGTGTGCCGACTTCACGCAGCCTGCGCATGTGCAGCGTATGGCAGCGTATGGCAGCGTATGGCAGCAGGTGGCGCCTGGGTGTATGCAGCGCGTGCTGATTTCGCCGGGTGGCTATGCGCAGGATGCAGAGCTGCTCGCGGGGCATGCCCGACGTCATAACCTACCGGTGCTGGTGGCCAATCACGGTGCACCGACTGGCGGCTGGGAGTCGGCAGGCCGCAGCGGCCTATGGGACGGGGCAGGGCGCTGGATAGGCGGGATGCAGGGCGCAGGAAGCGGGCTGGTCATTGTGACCTGCCAGCGCGAAGGCTGGCAGGTTCGGGTGGCGTAAACAGATTTAAGTGCTCACCGCGTGGTCTGGTTTGAGGTCAGGTTCATTATTCGAACGTGAAAGTGTCTCCGGTACGGCCACCAGCAACAGACAAAACGCCGCCGCCGCAACACCCGCGAGGGTCAGGAACGCAGCGCTGTAGCCCGCTGCATGTACCACGAAACCTGCCAGGCCGTTGCTCAGCGCCGCGCCCAGTCCGAACAGAGTGGACAGCGCCCCGAGGCTTACATTGAAACGTCCGCTGCCTTGAGTGAGGTCCTTGACCATCAATGGAAACAGCGCGCCGAACAGGCCGGCACCAATACCGTCGAGCATCTGCACCGCCACCAGCCAGTAGGGGTCGTCTGACAGGGTATAAAGCACACCACGAATCGGCAGAATCAGAAAGCCTGCCAGCAGCAGCGGCTTGCGACCCCAGTCATCCGCTTTCATACCCACCAGCAGCGCCGCAGGTACCATGACCAGTTGGGCTGCAACGATGCACGCCGAGGTCAGCGGCGTCGCCATCTGCATATTGATTTGCGAAAGCTTCTGAGTGACCAGTGGCAACATGGCTGCGTTGGCCAGATGGAACAGTGCGCAACAGATACCGAAAAGCAGCAGCGGCTTGTTGCTCAGTAACGTAGCAAGTCCGGAAGGCTGAGCTCCATGAGCGTTGTGGTTCGCATCAAAACCCCGGGCGACGTTGTGATCGATGGCATCCGCAGAAACGAAGCTGATCGCGATAACACTCGCCAGGGCCATCGCTGCCATCAGATAGAAGACCGCAATAGGCCCGAAGAGGTAGGCAAAGCCGCCCGCTAACAGGGCTGCGCAGGCATTACCGGCATGGTTGAATGTTTCATTGCGTCCGGTACGACGCGTAAAGGCTTTCGGCCCGGTTATGCCCAGAGAGATGGCCGCGATGGCCGGTGCGAACACCGAGGACGCGATGCTGCTCAGCGCCTGTGTCAGGGCGACGACCGAGAAGGACGAAGTGAAAGGCAGAATCAGGCAACTCAGGGTCACCAGCAGCGCCGCCACACCAATCATGGCGCGCTTGTAAGGCGTACGGTCGATAAGCGCGCCAGCAGGGGTTTGGGTCAGCAGCCCGGCAATACCTGCGATGGTCATCACCACGCCTATGCTGGCCGGGTCCCATTTATGCACGGCCAGTAGATAGATCGCCAGGTAAGGCCCCAGGCCGTCACGCACATCGGCGAGGAAGAAATTCAGGCTATCCAGTGAAAGGGTGTTGCGGCGATCTGCATGACTGGCCAAGAGCGGAATTCCGGTAATTCGTCAGACTCCAGGTAGCCGAGTCTCGGGTAATACTGACCGGGGCCGTTTTAAAGAAGTTTCCGCACCGAAGATGAAATTTTCGGTTTCACACGTTCTTTTTCTGCAGGCTTTTCATTCGCTGTGTGGCACGTTGCACGGCGGCCATCTTTTCCGGACGTTTCATGCGTTTCCACTTGCGGATATCGTCCTTGGTACGCCCGCAGCTCACGCACAGATCGCCGCTGAGCTGGCACACGGAAATGCACGGGTTTTCGATGTCCTTGGCCATATCAACTCCGCCTGGCGTATTTGCGCTTGATACGCTGCTGCCAGTCGCCACCGTTCTCGCGCAGGCACTGCTCTTCGCAGTCGACATGCACATGAGCCGCTGCATTCGACAGGCTAACCTGTGCATCGTCAAGTGCCTCTACCGTGAGACCGATCATCCGCTCCATCAGCCCGCGCGCCAGCGCAGTGTTCTTGTCGGCCAGCGTGTCGAACACCCATACCACCTGCAAGCTGGCAGGGAAGGCTGCGTAATCAACTTCGTGAGTCAGCCAGCAGAAACCGGGCATTTCCGTTTTGGCCGTTTCACAGGCATGCGTCAGCGCTGTAACAAGCTGGCGCTCAGTGCGGGCCTGCTCGCGTTTGCTTGAGGGCATCTGGTGTGCTCGGGCAGTAAAAGTGATAGCTGCGTACGATACCTGAATTGTCGGCAGCTTCGCAGTACCGAGCAATCATGATTTTTTTGGATACCGTGCTGACAGGTAACTTAACCAGTTCGAATGCGGCACGCAAAAAAATCGATGTTTGTATTTAAACTTTTTTTGACGATCATTCCTCCATCATCTTCAGATAAAGATGATGGTTTTGGCGAGTATGCTCATGTAGTCTTTTACTTGATGCATGAATGCTTACGATTCTGACGCGGTTAATAAGTGGCTTTCAAAATCACAAGACTCAGTTAGTAAAGGGTTTTCTTCGTTTTAATAGGGGTTTTTACTATGGTGCTTGACACTTATATGCAGATTGAGGGTATTCCGGGCGAATCTCTTGATGCGGTATTTAAAGATTGGATCGAGCTTTCTGATTTCGATGTTGGTGCCAGCCAGTCAGCGTCAGCGACTGCAACAAGTGCCGGCGGTGCAAGCAGTGGTCGAGCCAGTATGAGCGATTTTTTCTTTCGTAAGGCTGTGGGCAAGTCTACACCTAAGCTTCATGAGGCCTGCTGTAGTGGAAAGCATTTTAAAGAGGTTGCTATTGCTGTAAATCGTGCGGGGTCGGAAAAAATAAAATACCTAGAGATTAAACTTGAAGAGGTTATACTTTCGTCGGTATCTCTCAATGGTAATGGTTCGGTAGAAAATGGTTTTCCAACCGAAACTATACGCCTTAATTATGGGCGAATAAAAATGCTTTATACTCAGCAAAAGCGCTCCGACGGTCAAGGTGGCGGGCAAGTTGTTGGCGGATGGGATGGTATAAAAAATAAGGTTTACGCTTAATTTTGGCAAGGGACGGGCGTCGCATGTCTGGAAATACCAATAATCCTAATATCGCATACTGCAGTTTTTCTTTAAGTGGTGAGCCTGTAAGCAATTTGCGTTGCGGGCAAGCTACCTATGAAGCTTTCTCGGGTATGGGCGTCCCTTTTGTCAACAGTCCGAAGTATCAGTCTGTGGGGGGAAAGGGTGCAATTCCAGTTGGTCGATATTTTATTGTTGATCGGCAAGGTGGGGGTAGTCTTGGTTGGATTAAAGAGCCTATACAGGACTTTTTAGCTGGTCCAGATAGGGGGGAGTGGTTTGGTCTTTACAGAGATGATGGAGAGGTTGATGATCAGACAACCATTGAAAACATAAGACGAGGCGCGTTTAGGCTTCATCCCGTTGGGCCGCGTGGTATAAGCCAAG
Organism: Pseudomonas amygdali; assembly: GCF_002699855.1. Taxonomy (GTDB): domain Bacteria; phylum Pseudomonadota; class Gammaproteobacteria; order Pseudomonadales; family Pseudomonadaceae; genus Aquipseudomonas; species Aquipseudomonas amygdali. The sequence continues at coordinate 32,615 of NZ_LKBW01000263.1, forward strand.
GCTGTATCACTCTTAACTCTCAGATTGGATTCGATGAGTTTGAAAATTTTCTTCGCAGTCAGCATGGCGAAATTCTTCCGGGGACGAATCTGAAGTACTATGGCGTAATAGATGTGTCTGCTTTTAGCGAATAGTGAAGATATCTCAATGAAAAAAATAATGAAGCTCATCACAAAGAGCACGCTAATTTTAGTGTTGGCTGCGCTGCTCACTAAATGGCTTGTCGCGCTAGGCCTGATGGGCTGGCTGCTTCAAACTGAAACAGGCCTCGATATGTATGTTTCGGCTGCAAGTGCTTTGGGTATAATCGGCGGAGAAAATGGAGAGTTCATGCTTCTTGTCATAATGGTATTGGTGATGTTGGTGCCGTCAACATTTATTGTACGGGGTGCGGCTAAAACTCTTTGTCGATTCAGATCAGTAAGGTGATAAACGCAGAGCATGGGAATTGGAGGTTTACCAGAACCCTGTCGTGACTGAAGATATCTTGTAGGATGCCTTGCGGCTGCAAGGCGGGCGCCGTTCCAAAAATAACAACAAGGAGACGCACCATGGATTTCTCACCCCTAACCACCACCGCAGACCAAAGCCGTAGAGGCTTCCTGAAACAATCACTGGCTGTTTCGGCCACGGTTGCCGCCATTGGCGCATTGCCGCGTCTTTCCAGCGCTCAGCCGTTGACCCAGCGCTACCCCGACCCATTGGTCAGTGTTCTGGATGACAGCTTTACCCAAATACGAATATTCAATGCCAGCGTCGAGAAGCTGGCCAGCGGCATGCGCTGGGCCGAACGGCCGGTGTGGATTGGAGACGGTCGCTACTTGCTGGTCAGCGATATCGCCAACAATCGGATCATGCGCTGGGACGAGGTAACGGGTCAGCTGTCGGTGTACCGCGAGCATTCGAACTTTTCCAATGGCATGTGCCGCGATCGCCAGGGCAGGCTGCTGGTCTGTGAGGGGTCGAGCACCACCACCGAGGGACGGCGGGTGACGCGTACCGAATACAACGGGCGTATTACCGTGCTGGCCGACAGTTTCGAGGGCAAGCCTTTCAATTCGCCCAACGACATCGCCTGCAAACGCGATGGGTCTATCTGGTTCACCGATCCTACCTTCCAGGCCGAAAGCAACTATGAAGGTCAAAAGGTCAAGCAGGAGCAACCCTTCGGCGTCTATCGCATAGACCCGTCGAACGGCAAGGTCTTCAGGGTTATCGATGATCTGGCAGGTCCAAATGGTTTGTGCTTCTCGCCGGACGAGAAAACCTTGTATGTGGTCGAAGGGCGCGCCAAACCCCACGGCCTCATCTGGGCGATAGCGGTCAACGAAGATGGAACGCTGGGCGAGCGGCGTAAACACATCGAAGGTCTGGACTACGCGGCCATCGACGGCATCAAATGCGACGAAAGCGGCAATCTGTGGTGTGGCTGGGGCTGTAACGGTGATCCCAAGGCCGATATGGAGAAACTCGACGGCGTGCGAGTGTTCAACCCTCAAGGCAATGCCATCGGCCATATCAGCTTGCCGGAGCGCTGCGCCAATGTCTGCTTTGGTGGGCGAGAGGGCAATTGGCTGTTCATGGCCAGCAGCCATTCGCTTTATTCGGTGTTCGTGAATACACGAGGTGCCACGTTTGCCTGAAGGGTCATGAGCCCATTGACGGTGTGCAATGTGCGCACGCTGTCAATCGGGTCGAACCCCTGTGAACATGCCGGGTCTGTTCCTGTAATTACTCTCAGGGATAGTTATTTATGTCGGCGCAACGCGGCCTTGTTCTACTTGCACGAGGCGGTTATGCCGCCCGTGGTGTTGTTTATCTGATTATTGGTTTGTTCGCGGTACTGGCGGCGCAGGGATCTTCACAGCCCGCCGACAGCCACAGCAGTCTTGAAGCCTTGTTGAGCCAGCCGTTCGGCAGCGTGCTGGTCGGGGTGGTAATTGTCGGTCTACTGGCGTTCGCCGCATGGCGTGTGCTGCAGGCCACGCGTGATGTGGACCATCATGGCCGCGAACTCAAGGGGCTGGTGATTCGTGGCGGTCTTCTGGTGGGCGGCTTTACTTATGGGGCATTGGCGTTTTTCGCGCTGGGCCTGCTGGTAAGCGGGCTCAAGAGTTCCGGTGGCTCATCGGGTGGTGGTCAGGCCAAGGACCTGTTGGCAACGCTTCTGTCCTGGGATCACTCCAACCTGCTGGTCTACGTCGTGGCACTGGTGCCACTGGCGCTGGGCATTGTGCATATCATCAAGGGCTACAAGGCGTCCTTCGAGAAGTATTTCGAGGCTGATGAAGACGTCATGAAATATGTGCGTCCGGTGTCGCGCTTCGGGCTGATCGCCCGCGGCGTGGCGTTTATCGAAATTGCAGTGTTGCTGGCCGTAAGCGGTTCCAGCTATCAGGCCATGCACCCGCCGGGCATGAAGGATGCGCTCAACGGTTTGCAGGATCTGCCGGCCGGTGGTCTGGTGCTACTGATCGTGGCGCTGGGTCTGATCGCGTTTTCGGTGTACAGCTTCGCCCAGGCCGCATGGCGCAGGATCAACATGGATGTGCCTGATGCACCGGAGGCGGTAGCGCGTCATTTCCGCTGATCTCCATTCGGGTAGTTAGAGGGCTGCGTGATCTTTCAGGTCAGGCGGCCCTTTTTTCGATAAAAATAATGTGAACCATGCCTCAAGTCGCCTTCCGCCTGGCCGACATTCTCTCTTGAGTTCCGATCATTTTCCGGACTGACGTTCTCTACGCAGGCCCGGATCAGATTCGGCGCAATAAAAATAAAAGAGGATAGCCATGACCATTCTTCAGCGAGTGATCGGTGGGTTTGCCGTGCTGGTTGTGCTGCTGCTCGCCATGGCAGGTATCAGCTACCAAAGCACCCATTCCATAAGCGACCGGATCAGCATCATTACCGGGCAGTCGGCACCCTTGAGCAGGGCGGCGAGCGAGCTTTATGTACATGTGTTGCGCGCCAATCAGGCACTGCTCGGGATTCTGGTCAGCAATGACCCCAAGCAGATTGACGATGGCAAGCAGCCCTTCAACGACAGCATGGCCCGGTTCAATCAGTTGCTGGACAGCACGCCTGCCTACATCGGCGATCGCGCTGAACTACGCGACAACCTGAATCAGCAGCGTCAGTTGAGCGCTGCTTATGCCGAACAGGCGCAGACTCTGATTGCCAGTCACCGACAGCACGTTTTGCAGTCACTCCAGAGCCGGGTATTGCAGGGCTACAGCAGCAGCCAGGGCGCCCAACTGACCGGTTATCTTCGTGATTACATTGCCCGCGAGCGCAGTGCAGGGGCTGCGGATAACGTGTCCGCAGGTGAAAAGCTGTTGCTGGAAGTCGGCAAATCCTACGAGGGGCTGGCTGCCCACGCGGCGACGCCGGATATCCAGACCTTGCAGCGTGTGCTCAACCTGCAGGATGAGGTAATCAGTACTCGGGCGCGCGAACTCACGGCAGTAGATCCACGCGGCGGTCGTATCGCTGGTGTGATGGTCAACCGCCTGCTCAACGACCTCACCGGCAGTGACGGCGTTTATCAGGCCTACAGGCAGGAGGCGGCGCTCGCCGAGCAGGTTGGTAAACAGCGCCAGGCGGCGGAAACCCGGCTTCAGGCAACACTGGACAAGATCGGCGAGTTCGGTAATCAGTCACTGGCGGTGGCCAACGAGGCCAAGGCGGGTGCGGATTCGACCATCGCCACCAGCCTCAGCCTGCTGCTGATCGCTTGCCTGCTGGCGGTAGTTGCAGCGGCAGTCATCGGTACCTGGGTCGCGTTCAGCCTTCGGCGTCCATTGGCGGCGTTTCGCGAGGTGCTCAAGACCCTCACCAGCGGCGACATGCGGGTGCGTTTCGATGTCAGCCGTCGCGACGAGTTCGGCGAGCTGGGCGGTTACCTCAATGAGTTCACCCAGTCGTTGCAACAGACGTTTCGGCAGTTGATCGGCTCTGCCGACACCCTGGCGTTGACTGCCAGTCAGAACGCCCAGATCAGTGAGCAGACCACCCGCGTGGTCGACGAGCAGAAAGACCGTCTCAATTCTGCCGCGTCGGCCATGAATGAAATGGAAAGCACCGTGGAAGAAGTGGCCCGTCGTGCTCAGGACACGCGTGGCGCGGTGGACAGCACCAGCGAACTGACCAACAAGGTGCAGAAGCGCGTGGCTGAAACCATCGTCAACATTCGTCAGCAGGCTGAACAGGTCAACAAGGCGTCTGCGGTCACCGACGAGCTGCAGAAGTACGGGCAAAACATTGACGGTATTGTCGATGCCATTCGTACCATTGCCGAGCAGACCAACCTGCTGGCGCTCAACGCGGCCATCGAAGCGGCACGCGCTGGCGAGCAGGGCAGGGGCTTTGCGGTGGTGGCCGATGAAGTACGCTCGCTGGCCAGTCGCACCCAGACCTCGACCAGCGAGATTCAGGAAATTATCGGCCAGATGCAGAGCAAGATCCACTCGGCTGTGCAGGTGATGAACGAAAGCCAGATCCAGTCCAATCACTGCGTGACGCTGGCTTCCGGTGCCGACCAGTTGCTGGTGGAAATGGGCGAGGCGGTGGACACGATTCGCGACATGAATATCCAGATCGCAGCTGCCACCGAGCAGCAAAGCGCAACGGTGCAGGAAACCAGTCGCATGGTCACGCACATCAACGATTCTGCCCAGCAGGCCGCCGACGGTGCCGAACAGTCTGCGAGCAGCAGTCAGGACCTGTCGAAAATGGCCAGGGATCAGCGCGAGCTGCTCCATCATTTCAGCGTTTGATGCCCGGGAGTCAGAACATGAAACAGTGGTTATCGATTTCCCTGAGTGCAAGCCTGCTGGTCGCGGGCCTGGCACAGGCGGCCACGCCATTGATCGGCGTGGGTATGGCCAAGTACAACGACAATTTTCAGACCATTCTGCGCCACGGGGTGGAAAAGCAGGTGGCGCTGCTGGATGCCGACATCTTCATGGAGAACGGTCAGGACGACGTCGAGCTGCAGATGCGTCAATTCCGCAATCTGGTTAATTCGAAAGTCGACGCTATCGTTGTCGCGATGGTGAACGGCAAAAGCGCAGCGGAAATGATGCGCCTGGCCAATGAGGCCAAGGTTCCGCTGGTATTCGTCAACCGCAATCCGGAACCTGCCAAGTGGCCTGCGCTGACGGCATTTGTCGGCTCTGACGAACTGGAGTCCGGCACTTTGCAGATGGAAGAGCTGGCCCGTCGTGCCGGTTACAAGGGTAACGTGGTGATTCTGGTGGGTGATCCGAGTAACAAGTCGTCGGTCATGCGCACCGAGGACGTGGAAAAAGTGGTCGCCAAGTACCCGAACATGAAGGTCGTGCAGAAGAAAATCGGCAACTGGGAGCGCAGTCAGGCCGCGACAATCGTGATTGACTGGGTCAAGCAGGGTGTGGACTTCTCTATCGTCGCGGCTAACAACGACGAAATGGCGATCGGTGCGATCATGGGGCTGGAGAAGGCCGGAAAGAATGCCAGGGATTATCTGGTGGGCGGCATCGACGGCACCCCGGACGGTTTGAAGCTGATGGCCGAGGGCAAGATGGCCGTCAGCGTGTTTCAGGATGCGGTCGGCCAGGCCAACGGCGCAGTAGATGCCGCGCTGAGCATGGCGCGTGGCGAAACACTGGCATCTCCGGTCATTTGGGTACCGTTCAAACTCATCACCCCGGAGAATCGCCAGCAGTTCGAATAGGGCCGCGGTGTGGACTGACTGTCTTTCCAGTGAACCGCACGCGGAGCGCTCAGCGTTGTTTCAATTAGCCCGGAAGCTCCATGCTTTCCGGGCACAAGCCCACTCTACGGCATCTCAGGGCTTGTCTATAACGCGCTATAACCGGATATCCTGCGGCCCGCGAATCTGTGCTTCGATGCGTGTGCCGGTCAGGCGCTCTTCGTTGGAGAAACCATCGTAGCTGGCCAGGTCGCCGAAGCTGATGCCAGTGAGTTTTTCGATCTGCAGGACGCTGCGCTGCCAGGTTCTGAGTGGACCGAATACGATCTCCAGCTTACCCAGCTCGCTGCTCTGGTCGATCATGTAGGCACTGGCCGAAGGTTTGCCGTCGTCGCCAAGAAACGCCACGACCTTCCAGAATGCCGAAGGGATCTTGAGGTTGCGGTAGCTGCGGTCGTCTTCGCGCAGCACCGGCCCGCTGAAAACGGTTACCCGGGATTTCCAGCGTCGCGTGTTCTCAAGGATGTAGTCCTCAAGTTCCAGCCATGTCTTCTGATTGAAGGCGGCCATCTGCGGTGAGCAGTTGGTGAAGTGAAAGGTATCGCTGTTGGCCGTTTCGGCTTCCTTGCCCCAATTAGGGTCCTGACGCCTGACCAGATGACCGCGATCCAGCAGATTGTCGGCGTACAGGCTTTCGCCGATCTGCGCCTCGGCAGGCAGCCTGCCATCAAAAGACCACGAATCCTTGCCACGCTTGACCTCGACGCTGCTGGCACCGTCGATATTGACACCGACATACAGAGCAAGACGCCGACTGCGCGACATGGTGATTGAAAAGTGGGTGTAATCGAGGCGATTTCCGGCGTTGTCCAGCGGATAGACATCCGGTGCCAGCTCCGCGTCGGTCGAGGGCCATGGCACGACGAAGTCACCGAGAAAATTCTCGACATACCCCTTACGTTTCTGCAATTCGCTCGCCGGTGTGGTGCGTGGCGATGCAAGAGGTTGCGGTGCAAGCAATTCGGCCGAAGGGAGCAGTGGCTTGAGGTCGGCGAGGCGTGGTCGGTAGGTGAGATCGATAGCGGGCTTTTTGTCAGACACTTGGTTGGCTCCTGCGGTGGGCGTGAGTTCATTACAGTTCACCATAGCCGCGTTACAGGTCGACGTCAGGCCGGGTAATCGATCGTTCGCGGGCACTCATACAGTAAAAAACTGTAAACGGGTTCAAGTTACGGGTAACAGGCGTCGATAAGCTCTGAATAAGAGCACTCCGCAGTTCATGTTATTTCACTGATCGCAGGGGACATCAGGATGTCGATAAAGCTACGTCTATTGTTGTTGATTGGCACCAGCGTGCTGACGGCTCTGATCATCAGCCTGGTCAACTATGTGGGCAATACCCGCACGGAGACGGCGATGATCGACAGCGAGGTCAGCATGACCGCGCTCAGCAATCATCTGGAAGCCGACATGATGCACGATGCGCTGCGTGCCGATGTGCTGTCGGCGATGCTGGTCGGCCTGGGCAAAAGCAACAGCACGCGTGAAGAGGTGCAGAAATCCCTTGATGAGCATGCTGCACATTTTCGAGCTGTGCTGAACGATAACCTCAAACTTCCCATCACCGAAGCGATCAAGGCGGAGCTGAACAGGATCAAGCCCAGCCTCGATACCTATATTGCCAGTGGCGAGCGTATTGTCGGTCTGGCTCTGGATAATCCGGAACGAGCGCAACAGGAACTGGGCACGTTCACCAGCGCCTTCACGCAACTGGAAGTGCAGATGTCCAGTCTCAGCGACCTGATCGAGGGGAATTTCAAGGCAAGCGGCGAAGGTGCCCGTCAGGCAATCCGCAGCGCCAACATCGCTCTGGTTGTGGTGCTGGTGGCCAGTATCCTGCTGCTTCTGGTTCAGGGCCGCTGGGTAACCCGCAGCATCATGATTCCTCTTGCCTCTGCCAGCCGCATTGCCGACAGCATTGCTCACGGCAATCTCAGTGAACCTATCAACGAGCCCCGTGGCCGTGACGAGGCCAGCATGCTGATTCGCAGTCTGGCGGTCATGCAGCGCGACCTGCGGGGGATGATCGAAGTGGTGCGCAGTAACGCGCATGGCGTCAGCGGTATGAGCCGCCAGCTCAGCAGTGGCTGCCATGAAGTGGCCGACAGCAGTCGGCAGCAGAGCTCGGCAGCGGGCACCATGTCGGCAGCGACCAGCGAGATGACGGCGAGCATCGAAGAAATCACCCGGCATGCCGGGCACGCGCTGGAAATGGCAAATCAGGCTGAAACACTGGCGAAAAATGGTGGCCGGGTGATTCATCAGGTGGTCAGTGACATGGACAGCATTGCCCGCTCGGCGCAGCTGTCGGCGCAGGTTATCCGTACGCTGGACAAGGACTCGGAAGGAATTTTCAATATTATTCAGGTGATCAAGGGCATTGCCGATCAGACCAACCTGCTGGCGCTTAACGCAGCCATTGAAGCTGCACGCGCTGGCGAGCAGGGTCGAGGTTTTGCCGTAGTCGCCGACGAAGTTCGCAATCTGGCGGGGCGCACCAGCACCTCGACCCAGGAAATCACCGCGATGGTCGCTCGTATTCAGCAAAGTACCCGCGAGGCGGTGACCAGCATGGAAGCAGGCGTTGCCCAGGTCGACAAGGGCATGGCCGTCACCGCTGAAGTGCAACGCTCGATCAGCGAGATACTGGAGGCCACGTTGAGCACCACACAACTGGTCAACGACATCACTCGCACCATTGGTGAACAGAGCCTGGCCAGTAACGAAATCGCTCACCAAGTGGAGATGATTGCCAGTATGTCCGAGGGCAATAGCCGGGTCATCGGGCAGACCGCCAGCACTACCGATGAACTTTCGGCAATGGCCGGACAGCTTTCGCAATCGGTGGATCGTTTCCGTCTTTGATATCAAATAGCCCCGACCTGCAGTACTCTCCGGCGCATTCGACCCCCGGTCGAGTCGCGCAGGGGTCATCACAGGCCTGTATTGGCCGGTTCAGCCATTGAATCTTCGGCACCGACAAGCGTTAATTTTCGTGGATGAATCATTTTTCACCCCAGGAGCAGCGACATGCAGACGTTAAAGGCCTTATACGAGTCAGTCGAAAAGCAGTTTTTCGACACACTGACCAAAAAGCTCTCGAGCCTTTTTCTGCTGGTCCTGGTCAGCGCGCTGCTGTACTGGGTGGCTCTGAACATCCGCTCTGACATCATGCTGCAACTCCACGGCACGCAACTGGATGCGGCCGAACTGGGCAAAATTCAGGGCCAACTGGATGTCCTCAGCAACGCAATCCTGCTGAGCACCCTGTTTACGCTGGTCATGGTCAGTTTCATGGTCTGGTACTTCCGCCATTTGATTGTGCGTCCAGTGATGTTCATGACTCACGCACTCGAAGAAATCGCCAACGGCGAAGGCGACCTGTCCCGTGACTTGCCATTATTGACCCATGACGAAATTCGAGTGCTGGCCAGTACCTGCAATCGTTTTCTGGCCAAGCAGCGCGAGGTTATCAGCAGTATTCAGGCGCTGACGGTGCAGATCGCAGTCGAATCGGCACGCTCGCTGAAAAACATCAGTGATTCCAGCGACAGCGCGACCGATCAGGCGCGTTTCGCCAGAGAGGTGATGGACCAGAGCAATATGGCGGTGGGCAGCATTGAGGACGTCTCGCAGCAGACGCAGGGCATTTCCACTACCACTGCGCAGAACCTGAGCATGGCGCGTGACTCTTATGCCGAATTGCTGGAGGTGACTGGAAACATTAGCCAGATATCCAGCAGTCTCAATGAATTCGGCGGGCTGGTATCCGGCTTGAATGAGCGTTCTTCAAGCATCAAGTCGATTGTCGGGCTCATCCAGCAGATATCCTCGCAGACCAACCTGCTCGCGCTCAATGCGGCCATCGAAGCGGCGCGGGCCGGTGAAAGCGGTCGAGGGTTTGCTGTGGTGGCGGATGAGGTGTGAACCGCCCCGGGTTTCTCGGAGACCCTTTTGTTTGAGTCATGCCACCTGGGCAGACTCGG
>NZ_LKBW01000264.1 GCF_002699855.1 Pseudomonas amygdali
CAAAACTAAGTTGGCGATTTAGCACGGAAGGGGGTCACTTTTTAGTTGGCGTTGACAGCAAGGCTGCGCAGAGCGTTCTTGAGCTGTTGCCTGTGGGCCAGGAACGCGACGAATTTTATCGCCGTGTCGCCAATGGCTACAGGCTGAACGAGTTGGGCATGGGCTCGACTGCTGTGATCCAGTCGTTCGATCTGGAGCAGGAGGTGATCGCCATGCTGGAGCGCAAGCGGACCTTCGGTCAGCACATGCATTCCGACTATTGCCGTCTGGACGGCAAGACAGTCAACGAGTGGCTTGCCGAGCCCGACCAGATCCCGGAGTTTCTTGCCGTGCTGCAAAACAGGGGCTGGATCAAGCGTCACGAAGACCCTCTCAATAGCCGCTTCTGGAAACTGTTCGAAGGGGTCGGTGCACCGATGTTCGGCGTGTTCAATGGCTACGAAAAGCAATTGGTGCACGACTGGATCGCCGGCGAATGGCTATCGGATGGCAGCGCTCAGCAGCCTGTCGGCAAGCGTCTGCCGGAAGCATTTCGATCCCGTTTCCGCAATCTGCAAGGCGGTGCTCAGCCATTGCCGGTTCTTGCCGTGCCTGCATCGGCGGATGCTGACCCGGATGTGCGCGAGCTGCACATGAAACTCGAGTCGGCAGCAGCGTCCGAGAAGATGTCTACGTTGATCGAAAGCATGTCTCCGGCAAGGCACGCGACAGCCGCCGGGCTGCATGCCACTCGCCTGTTTGTCAGCAGCATGGCCGAACGAGTGACAGGAGCCCGCCCATGACTCAATCACTGCCCGACAGCGCCGCGCTGATTGCGCTCGCCCAGCGCCTCAAAACCAGTGGCTATCGTTTCATCACGCCCACGCCGTTGACTCATCAACACGTCAATCAACGCCCGGAGAACCGCACTGCGGTATCGCTGCGGGATGTCTTCGGATGGAGCCGTACGATACCGGAGTCCATGCTTCCGGTTGCAGAGGCTCAGGGGCTGTTGGAAGCCGGTATTCTTCAACGCAGCGAAGACGGCTTGAAGAGCCGGGTGAGATTTTCAAGCCTGGATGACTTGTTACTGGTGCATTCCGCATTTCCTACCGGCGATGAAGACTCGGTGTTTTTCGGTCCGGATACCTATCGCTTTGCGCACTCCATCAATCGTCATCTGCAAGGCACTTCACACTCGATCAGCCGTGCTGTCGACATCGGCTGTGGCACCGGCGCTGGTGCCCTGCTGATCGCAGTTGCGCGCCCGCAGGCGCAGGTATACGCCGTCGACATAAACCCCAAGGCCCTGCATTTCGCTCAGACCAACGCCAGGGTGGCCGGGCTGGAAAACATGCAATGCTGCCACAGCGACATCCTCTCGGGTCTGACGGGCAACTTCGACCTCATCGTTGCCAACCCGCCGTACATGAAAGACGCCAAACGCCGCGCCTACCGCCACGGTGGTGACGCATTGGGCGCGGACCTGTCAGTGCGCATCCTGCGCGAATCACTGGATCGCCTTACCCCGGGCGGCTCGTTGGTGCTCTATACCGGCGTGGCCATGGTGGGCGAGCACGACCCGTTCTTCGAGGCCGTACGCGGCGATATCGATCATGCGGCGCTGGCATGGACCTATCGCGAACTGGACCCGGATGTGTTTGGCGAAGAGTTGCTTGAAGAGGGTTACGAAGACGTGGACCGCATTGCAGCGGTGGAGCTGGTGGTGACAAGGCGGGCATAGAAATGCCCCGCAGGCCCACTTCGGTGTTCTTTAATAGTTCAGGCTTATAACGCACATAAGAACCGAGCATTGGTCAGCCCGTCGGCCTCCCGGTAAAACTTGCCACACGTCCTTGATCAACGAGAAGCCGTTGATCAGGGAAGACTTGTCGCAAAACGGAAGGGATGACACCACATGCTACGACTCAACAAAATTATCGAAACGGCGCTCTATGTAGAGAATCTCGCCAAGGCCAGGGACTTTTATTCCGACACCCTTGAACTGGAGGTCATGTTTGAAAGCCCGACATTGGTGGCATTCAATGTGGGCGGTGTAAGTACCTTGCTGCTGTTCAAATGCGGAGCTTCACTGCAGACGCAGTATCTGAGCGGCGGAGAAATACCGCCTCATGATGCGCAAGGGCGAATTCATGTGTGCTTCGCTATCAACGCCGACCAGATGCAACCCTGGGCTGATCGCCTTGCTCAGGCCGAAGTGGCCATCGAAGGCCGGACTGAATGGCCCCAGGGCGGATCAAGCATTTACTTCCGCGACCCCGATGAAAATCTCGTCGAGTTGCTGACGCCAGGGTGCTGGGCGATTTATTGAGTCGTTATTGATCAGTGACCCCAGCATATTTCTTTGCCGCATGCTGCTCAGCGAGCACGGCGTTCGTGATTTTTTCGATGTAATCAAACACCTCTTCCTGCACTGAATATACGTAATGCTCGCGGTGGTTTTTGGAGACAGTAAATGACCCAGCAGATCCTCCGGATCGGGCGCAACGCCTGGAGGCACGGCCAGGGTTTCGCCGGTTTGCTCAATCCTCGTGACAGGCTGAACCCTTGCCGGTCGATGCAGAGGGAAGCCCGCGAGCTTTAGCGATTCCTGATGCCGGGCATATCCAGCCAGATGCATGGGAAAATCCTTTGTCAGTCTACGCGTCCAGGTTTTTCTTACTCAGCAAAGAAAATCCTGACTTCGAGCGACTGTGCTCGTTTTTTCTTGATTAACTAGTGATAAGCGTAGGTCTTCTCACATCCTTGGAGAAAAACAGACGTGTATATCGCCGCAAAAATGTTATGTTATAACACTAACAAATCATCAAGCGCAGTCTTCCAAAGCGACCCTCCAATCCATGATCAGCCCTCTTTTCCAGTCCCGCCGTGTAGTCACAACCCTCTGCCTGCTGGCCAGCAGCGCAGGTTACGCAAACGCTTCCGAACAGGTCGAGCTTGCCCCGTCCACGATTAAGGCTACGGCCCAGTCGCAAGATGGAGAGCATCTAGATTCAGTTACCCATGCCGGTTCTCGCCTGTCATTGACGGCCTTGCAGACCCCGGCCAGCACCAGCTCGCTGAATGGCGACGAGGTGCGCAGTCGCGGTGACGAAAATGTGCAGCAGGCTGTGGCCCGCAGCCCCGGTATCACGGCGATCGGTACACCCGGCGACGGAGGCACGGCGTTGTCCGCGCGTGGTTTCACAGGTCAGGGCTCGGTGATGCAATTGTATGACGGCAGCCGCATGTACAGCGCCATGGGCACCGTCACCATGCCGGTGGATACTTGGGCAATCGACCGCATTGAAGTGCTGCGCGGCCCGGCCTCCGTGCTCTATGGCGAAGGCGCTACCGGGGCAGTGATCAATGTCATTCCCAAGAAACCTTTTGAAGGCGATATCGAAAACCACCTGCGCCTTGGCTACGGTTCGTACGATAGCCAGCAGACCGCGCTGGACAGCGGCGGCTCGTTAACCGATCAATTGAGTTACCGCTTGAACCTCAATCAGCTGCGCAGCAACGGCTGGATCGATGACGGCGACTCGCAAAGCACGTTCTTCAGTGGTGCCCTGCGCTGGCAGGCCAGCGAAGACCTGACGTTCACCCTCGCCCATGACGGCGGCAATCAGCGCCCGATGAACTACTTCGGCGTGCCGATGATCAATGGCCGTTATCACGAAGGCTTGCGAGACAAGAACTACAACATCGAGAACGACAAGCAACATTACGACGACCAATGGACGCGGCTGACCACCGACTGGAAGATCTCCGACCGGCTCACCTCATCCAACGAGCTTTACTACCTGACCTCGCACCGACGCTGGCAGAACGCCGAAAACTACAACTGGGACGCTGCTAATCAGCAGCTGTCGCGCAGCGGCTATTTCAGCATCAAGCACAATCAGGAGCAGGTGGGAGATCGGCAGACGTTCACCTTAAAACACAGCCTGGGCGGGCTGGATAGCCAGAGTGTGCTGGGAATGGACGTCAACCGTATCCGTTTCAAGCTGACCAACAATTCGCCCTACAACGATGTGAATCCTGCGGGAGACCCCATTGATATCGAACATCCGGCACCGGGCAATTTTCAGAGTGCGTCGCCCTATTCGGAGCTGTTCAAAAGCACGACCCGACAACTGTCGGTCTTCGGGGAAAACCGCACGCAACTAAGCGACCAACTCTCGGTGATCACAGGCGTGCGCCGTGACTACGTGGATATCGAACGCAACGCCCTGCGTGACGACAGCCGCACAGAAAAGGACCTGATCGGCAACAACTGGAAAATCGGACTGGTTTACGCGCTGACGCCTGAAAGCTCTGTCTACGCTCAATACTCGACCAGCACCGATGGCGTTGGCAGCCTTGTCTCGCTCAACCCCACACAGCAACAATTCGACCTCGCCACCGCCAGGCAATCGGAGGTGGGTTTCAAACAGGCCATGTGGGACCAGCGCCTGGAGTGGACGCTGGCGGCTTACCATATCCTCAAGAAAAAGCTGCTCACTACCGATGCCGGCAATCCTGACCTCACCCAACAGGTAGGCCAGCAGTCTTCCGACGGGCTTGAGGCCAGCATGAAGATGCAACTGCCGCAGGACTGGGCCCTGAGCGCCAACGCGGCCTTCGTTCGTGCGCGCTATGACCAATTTGATCAGAGCGTATCGGGCGTGGCCGTCTCGCGTGACGGCAATACACCCGTCGATGTGCCAAAGCGCACGGCCAACCTGTGGCTCGAAAAACAGCTCGGCAGCGCTGTGCAGATCGGCGCCGGGCTGCGCTACGTCGACAGCCGTTACGCCGATATCGCCAACACCCGCGAACTGCCCGCCTACACCGTGGCGGACGCCAGCCTGTCATGGAAAGCACTGCGCAATACCACGCTCGGCTTGCAGGCGCGCAATCTGTTTGATCGGCAATACGCAGCGAGTCAGTACAACGAAGGCCAGCAATGGATTCTGGGTGAACCCCGCTCGCTGTACGTGACTGCGGACCTGAGTTTCTGATGCTTGCGCTAGAGCGTATCGCGTGGGCGCCGGAACAGGCGTCGGTCTGCGCGCACGAACACTTCGCCTTGAAAGATATCAATCTGCAGATCGCTGCCGGCGAGTTTGTCGGCCTGATCGGTCCCAATGGTAGCGGCAAGACCAGCCTGCTGCGTTGCGCATTCCGCTACAGTCGTCCGCACAGTGGCAAGGTTGCGATCAGCGCTCACGATATCTGGTCCCGCAGCCCGCGCTGGTGCGCCCGGCACGTCGCAGTGGTCGCTCAGGAATTCCCCGATGCATTCGGCCTGACGCTGCTGGACGTGACGAGCATGGGCCGCGCGCCTCATCAGGGCTTCTTCGCTGCGGACAGCGCCCACGACCGCGCGATTGTGCAGAGCGCTTTGAACGCCGTAGGGCTGGCGGGCTATGAACAGCATCGGTTCGACACATTGTCCGGCGGCGAGAAACAGCGTTGCCTGCTGGCGCGGGCACTGGTGCAAGAACCTCGGTTGATGGTGCTGGACGAGCCGACCAATCACCTGGACCCGCGCCATCAACTGGAACTGCTGGGGCTGGTCAAGCAGCTCGGCGTGGCGACGCTGGCCAGTATCCATGACCTGAATCTGGCGGCGGCATTCTGTGATCGCCTGTGTGTCATTCATCACGGCAGGCTCATTGCGCAAGGCACGCCCCAGGAAGTGCTGACCCCGGAAATGCTGCTCCACGTATTCGGCGCCAAGGCGCTGGTCGACAGCCACCCTCTGCGTGATTACCCGCGCATTACCTGGATACCCTGAAATGAACGCCCTGCTCACCCGCCTGGCTTTGATCACCTTGTTGTGCAGTCCGATGGTGCAAGCGCAACCCAGCGCCTACCCCGTCACCGTGCAAAGCTGCGACCGCTCGGTGACCTTCACGGCTGCGCCGCAGCGTGCAGTCAGCAACGATGTAAACCTCACCAAAATGATGGTTGCCCAGGGTTTGCAATCACACATGGTCGGCTACAGCGGCATCACCGGCTGGAACAAACCTGATCAGGCCCTGCTGCGCGACCTTGGCAACCTGCCCGAGCTGGCCAGCAAATACCCGTCTCTGGAAACACTGCTCAATGCCAACGCCGACTTCTACTTTGCCGGCTGGAACTATGGCATGCGGGTGGGTGGCGACGTCACGCCGCAGAGCCTGGCCCCATTGGGTATTCAGGCCTATGAACTGACCGAGTCCTGCGCGCAGATAATGCCTCGCGCTGAAGCAACACTTGCGGATGTCTACAACGACTTGCTGAACCTGGGCCGGATATTCGACGTGCAGGCCCGCGCAGAGGCGCTGTTTACGCAAATGCGCCGCAGCGTGAGCGAGGTTCAGGCAAGCGTGGCAGGCAAATCGTCGCCCAGGGTTTTCCTGTATGACAGCGGTGAAGACCGGCCCATGACCGCCGGGCGCCTGGCCATACCCCAGGCACTGATCAGCGCTGCGGGCGGGCAAAATGTCATGGGCGACGTCGCGGCCAGCTGGACCCACGTCAACTGGGAGTCGGTTGTGCAAAGCAACCCCGAGGTTATCGTGATCGTCGACTACGGCGAAGTCAGCGCCGCGCAGAAACAGCACTTCCTTGAAAGCAACCCGGCGCTGCAATCCGTCGACGCGATCCGCAACCGACGCTATGTCGTGCAGCCCTACGTGGCGGTGACGCCAGGCATCGACAACGTCACAGCCATCGAGACGCTTGCAGCGGCATTTCATGACGTGACGCGATGACCCTGGCGCAGTGGCTGACCGAGCGTCCTCGCCGGTACACGGGTTTGCTGATCACTCTGACGCTCGTGCTGCTGCTCTCATGCCTGGTGTGCATCACCTTCGGCGCGGCCCCTGTGCCGTTGAACCGGGTGATGGATATCCTGATGTTCAAGCTGTTCGGCGCCAGCGAAAACCCACCTCTCTGGACCGCGGGACAGGAAACTATCGTCTGGCTGATACGCACGCCCCGCGTGTTACTGGGCGTACTGGCAGGCGCGGGACTGGCTCTGATCGGCAGCGTCCTGCAAGCAGCGACGCGCAACCCGCTGGCCGACCCTCACCTGCTGGGCGCGACACTTGGCGCGGTTATCGTGGTCATGCATGTAGGAGAAGTGCTTGGCACGCTGACATTGCCACTGGCTGCGTTTGTCGGCTCGCTGCTCAGCCTGTGCCTGGTGCTGTGGCTGGCCAGCCACAAAGGCCGACTGGACAGCCAACGCCTGCTGCTCGGCGGCGTGGCCGTGTCCTTTGTAATGATGGCGATCGCTAACCTGTCGTTGTTTCTGGGCGATCACCGCGCCAGCTCCTCAGTGCTGTTCTGGATGCTCGGCGGGCTGGGGCTGGCGCGCTGGGAGCTGCTTGTTGTGCCACTGATCACGGTTCTGTCTGGCTGGGTTCTTTTGCAAGGGCTGGGTCGTTCCCTGAACGCACTGATGGGCGGCGATCAGACCGCCACAAGCCTTGGTCTGCAAGTACGCAATGTGCGCCTGCTAGTTTTCCTGATCGCCTCACTGATGACAGGCGTACTGGTCGCGCTGTGCGGCTCCATAGGTTTCGTCGGCCTGATGGTGCCGCACATCGCCAGACGTCTGGTGGGGTCGGAGCATCGACGACTGCTGCCCGTCGCCACGCTTCTGGGTGCTTTGTTGATGATCTGGGTGGATGTCATTTCCCGCACGCTTATCGCGCCAGAAGATCTGCCTATCGGTATTGCGACGGCTTTGTTGGGAGGGTTGTTTTTTATTTTCATGATGAAGCGAAACTAGAGGCTGCCAACTGATCACTTGAAGTATGACCGCCCTTGGCTTTTTCACTACATGACAAACTCATGTCATCGTTTCTTAACACATTTATGACATTTATCTTGCGCTAGTTGTTCAAGACGCGTTCGGGCGCCTGAAACAAACCAGGCTCCTCAATTCATGGAGCAGAAGGAGCAGCACTTGAAAGTGACAGTGTTCGGAACCGGTTATGTGGGGCTTACCCTTGCCGCCTGCCTGGCGGAAGTGGGCCATACCGTATGCTGCATGGATGTCGACAGCAAACGCATTGATGCGCTGCGCGAAGGCATATGCCCTATATTCGAGCCCGGTCTTGGCGAACTTCTCCGCAACGGCCTGGACTGCAAAAGACTAAGTTTCACAATCGATGAAGTGCACGCCAGCCGCGTTGCAGAGTTGGTATTCATCGCAGTTGGCACACCAGCGCAAGCCGACGGCAAAGCAGACCTGAGCCAGGTGTTTGCCGTGCTGCGCTCCGTGCTCAGACACGCTGACGGTGCTCGGATCATTGTCAACAAGTCCACTTCGCCCGTGGGGACAGTTGACCGCCTGCTCGCTGAAATCGCTGCCAGTCCACGACGCGATGACGGCTTTGAAGTGATCAGCAACCCAGAGTTTTTCAAGGAAGGCTGCGCGGTCAGTGATTGCCTGCGTCCGGATCGCATTATCGTCGGCGGGGCCAGCCCGCGAGCGCTGGAGCAGATGCGCGAGTTGTATCAGCCGTTCAGTCGCAACCGCGAGAAGTTTGTGATCATGGATGCCCGTAGCGCGGAACTGGCCAAGTACGCTGCCAACTGCCTGCTGGCGACCAAGATTTCGTTCATCAACGAGATGGCCAACCTGGCCGAACAGGTGGGTGCCGACATAGAACAGGTCCGGCTTGGCATTGGCTCCGACCCTCGCATTGGCTACGACTTCATTTACCCAGGCTGCGGCTTCGGTGGCTCATGCTTTCCCAAGGACTTGCAGGCGCTGATCGGCACAGCCAGCGAGAACGGGGTGGAGACAGCGCTGCTCAATGCTGTCGAACAGGTCAATCGCCGCCAGAAGCACCGTCTGTTTAAAAATATCCACGCTCATTATCACGGCGAACTCAGGGGCAAGGTCTTCGCTGTCTGGGGGCTGGCCTTCAAACCCAATACCGACGATATTCGCGAAGCATCCAGCCATGCCCTGCTTTAAGCACTCTGGGCAGCCGGTGCCAGGGTTCAGGCCCACGACCCGCAGGCGATCGAAGCTATCAGGCATCATTATGGCGAGCGTGATGACCTGCAACTGGTGCAGTGCAAGCAAGATGCTCTGGAAGGTGCAGACGCTCTGGTAGTGGTGACCGAATGGCAGGACTACCGGGTTCTGGATCTGGACCAGCTCGGCGAGAAACTGCGGGATCGAGCGGTTTTCGATGGCCGCAACCTGTTCGACCCGTCGCAATTGCGTGATGCCGGATTTGCCTACTATGGCATTGGTCGTGGCCAGGCGATCCAGCCATGACGGTGCTCGTGACAGGTGCTGCCGGATTCATTGGCTTCCATGTCGCCAAACGTCTGTGCGAGCTCGGTATAGAGGTCGTCGGTATCGACAACCTCAACGACTATTACAGCGTCGAACTTAAACAATCGCGACTGGCCATACTCCAGCGCTTGCCTGGTTTCACGTTCACCAGGCTGGACATCACCGATGCCGAAGGCCTGTCCGCCCTGTTCTCGCACAATGAATTCGAACAGGTCATCCACCTGGCAGCCCAGGCCGGTGTGCGTTATTCGCTTGAGCAACCGAATGTTTACGCCCAATCCAATCTGGTCGGCTTTATCAACGTGCTCGAGGCCTGTCGGCAGTACAGACCAGCGCACCTGATCTACGCGTCGAGCAGCTCGGTCTACGGCGCCAATACGCGCATGCCGTTTCAGGTTGAGGATGCCGTCGACCGGCCGCTGTCCCTGTATGCCGCCACCAAGCGCGCCAATGAACTCACCGCCTACAGCTATTCCCACCTGTACGGCCTGCGCGCCACAGGGCTGCAGGGCTGCGTTTTTTCACCGTCTACGGACCTTGGGGCCGGCCTGACATGGCGCTGTTCAAGTTCACAAAAGCCATGTTGGCCGGACAGCCTGTGGATATCTACAACCATGGCGAAATGGCCCGGGACTTCACTTACATCGACGATATTGTCGAAAGCATCCTGCGTCTGCGCTTGCTGCCGCCCGACACGGTTGGCAGCGAGCCACCTCACCAACTCTTCAACATCGGCCGCGGTCAGCCCGTCAAGCTGCTGGAGTTCGTCGATTGCCTGGAGGCCGCGCTAGGCCTGCGCGCCGAACGACGCTACCTGCCTTTGCAAGCAGGCGACGTGCTGCAAACCTGGGCTGACGTCAGTGCGCTGAGCCAATGGATCGACTTTCAACCACAGGTCTCGGTCGACACCGGCGTCAGGGCCTTCGTCGACTGGTATCGGGAGCATTATCAGGCCCGGCTCTGTGTGCCACTTCAATAACCAGGACTTCCATGACCACGCCCACCTTTCTCTCCGTCGTGATACCGGCCAAAAATGAAGCCGATAACCTGCCCAGCCTTATAAAAGAGATTTGCACAGCGCTGGACGGTGAGCGCTACGAAATCCTGGTCGTTGATGACGGCAGCACAGACGACACCTTGAAAGTGCTGACTCACCTCAAGGACAGCGGGCTGACCGTGTTGCGGATCCTGCGCCACGAGCAGTCGCTCGGGCAGAGCACCTCGGTCTATCACGCGGCACTGGCGGCCAACGGCACCTGGCTGGCGACCCTGGACGGTGACGGTCAGAACGACCCTGCGGACATTCCAGGAATGCTGGCGTTGGTACGCGCTCACGAAGCAGGCCCCGAGGCGATCCAGCTGGTGGCCGGCCACCGAGTGAATCGGCGCGATACCGCCAGCAAACGCTGGGCCTCGCGCTTCGCAAACGGCCTGCGCAGCCGGCTTCTCAAAGACTCGACTCCAGACACCGGTTGCGGTCTGAAACTGATTGAGCGAGCAGCTTTTCTGCGCCTGCCGTACTTCGACCATATGCACCGGTTCATTCCAGCGCTGATTCAGCGGCATAACGGCCGTATGGTCACGCACCCCGTCAACCACCGCCATCGCCAGGCCGGCGTGTCCAAGTACGGCAATCTGGACCGCGCACTGGTGGGCATTCTGGATCTGGTCGGCGTCTGGTGGCTGATCCGCCGGACCCGCCTGGATGTTGAAGCACAGGAACTGCGGTCATGAAACCGGACAACGAAACCTTCTGGCTGATCCTCGGCTTTGTCGGGCAGGCCGTCTTTACCGGACGCTTTGTCCTGCAATGGCTGTACAGCGAATTCAAGAAGCGCAGCATCATTCCGGTGGGCTTCTGGTACCTGAGGATGCTGGGCAGCACTATCTTGCTGGCTTACGCCATTTATCGACAGGACCCGGTCTTCATTGCCGGCCAGTCCTTTGGTCTGCTGGTGTACATGCGCAACCTGCAGCTGATCAGCCGACAGGCCAAGACACCCGAGGAGCAATGACGTTGCGAACTCAACTTTCGCATCGCCTCGAGGGATGGCTACTGGTCGCACTGGCCGTTTTACTGGTCGGTGCCGGCCTGGGCCTGCGTCTACCGCAGAACGTGGACGAAGAACGTTTTCTGGGCGTTGCTCTGGAAATGCTGCAGAACGGCTCGTGGTTCGTCCCGCACAGGGCCGGGGAGATTTATGCCGACAAGCCGCCGCTGTTCATGTGGGGTACCGCATTCTTCATCTGGTTGACGGGCAGCCCGAACATCGCGCTTTACCTGCCCGGGCTGCTCTCTGCAGGCGCGACCACCGCAGTCCTCTACGATCTGGGCAGCCGTCTGTGGAACCGACGTATCGGACGGTACGCCGCCTTGCTGTTCCTGGCGACCTATCAGACCTACAGCATCCTGCGCACCGGACAAATCGATAGCTTCCTGTGCTTATGGATTGCGCTGGGCTTCTATGGGCTGGTTCGCCACTTGTTGCTCGGACCGGCCTGGGGCTGGTTTTATTTCAGCTGTGCGGCCATGGGCCTGGGCATTATCACCAAGGGCGTCGGTTTTGTTCCCGCATTGATGTTGATCCCTTACGCCTATGCCGCGCGTAAAGGCTGGTCCGGTGTCGTGGCCATGCCTGGACAGATAGGCCGCTGGGCGCTGGGGCTACTGGCGTTATTACTTGCATGCTGCGTGTGGCTGGTGCCGATGGTTATCTCGGTCGTGCGTGATGGCGGGCCGGAAGGCTTCGCCTATGTGCAGGAAATACTCTTGCACCAGACGGCTAATCGCTACGCCAGCGCCTGGGACCATCGCGAGCCATTCTGGTATTTCTTCGTCAAAGTCATCCCCCAGTATTGGCTGCCATTGGTGCTGGTGCTGCCCTGGCTGATCCCGGCATGGCGCCGACAACTGAGCAAGCGGGATGGCCGGGTTATGGTACTGCTCGGCTGGGTCTTGCTGGTGCTGTTGTTCTTCAGCCTCTCCAGTGGCAAACGCAAGATCTACATCTTTCCGGCGCTGCCCGGTCTGGTACTGGTCGCTGCCCCCTTGCTGCCCTGGTTGTTGAAACGCTGGTTCCACGACCGCGTCAGGGCTGGGCGACTGGTCCCCGCAGTGGTGGTTGTCTGGCTCAGCCTGTGGTTCGCCAGAGGGTTCATCGAACCCGTCATAGAGGGAGAAAATCCACACAAGAGCCTGATGGAACAAGCCGCCAGCGTCACCCAGGGAGCCGACCTGGTACTGGTCAACTGGCGCGAGGGCCACTGGCTGTATGCACGCCAACCCATCGTGCATTTCGGTTTTGCCAAGCCGTCGGCAATCGAACAGTCAGCCCGTTGGCTACGAGAACATCCCGACACCTTTGCTCTGGTCCCGGGTGAACAATTGGCCAATTGCTTCTTGCCGGAAAAAGCCCGGCCCCTGGGTCAGACCTCCAGAGCTGACTGGTTCATCGTCGATGCCGATGCCGACAACGGCCTGTGTAAACCGGAACCGCTCATGAAAGCCTATCGCTTCGCCTGGCAGCAGAATGTTGATTAATCACCCGCCCAGCCGCCCGACACGCGGGAGTGCCTGAAGCCATGCAGTTGGAAACGATCAAGGCAAAGCGGCTGACGTGGTCGAATGTCGCTCGAAGGCAGGTATCACTCGCACAGATAGTGCTGAGTGCAGGTGCTCTCGGGGTTCTGCTGCTGGCTTACGCCGTGTCGGCACACTTTCATGTCCACCAACAGCTGTACCACTACGGTCGCACCTGGTTGAAGGGCAATACGGCAGCCGAAAAGAATATCTGGTTGCCGGATTTCCATGTGGTTATCGACGCCAAACCACTTGCCCCGGACGTCGCCAATATCTCCGGGATAACCTACGACTACGACAATGATCGACTGCTGGCAGTGACCAACAAAGGCCCCATGCAACTGCTGGTGCTTGACGCGAACGGCGACATAATCGCTCGTTACCCATTGATCGGTTTCGACGACACAGAAGGCGTGGCTTATCTGGGTAACGGTCGCATCGTGCTGTGCGATGAAGATCTCCAGCAACTGGACATCATCACGTTGCCGACGCAAGCACGCCCAATCCACGTCGAGGAAGCCCAGTTCATTGCGCTACTGATCAACCCAAGTAACCAGAACAAGGGATTCGAGGGCGTGACCTATGATCCTGCCAACGACCGCCTGTTCGCGATCAAGGAACGCGATCCGCGCCAGATGTTCGAGGTTTCCGGAGTCCTGCGCTCCATTGATCAGGGCCGTTTGCAGATCAAAATTGCCGACCGGCTGGACTGGATCACGAAAAGCGTCGCTGCACGCGACCTTTCAGACGGTTACTTCGATCCGCGTACCGGTCATTTACTGCTGCTCAGCGATCAGTCACGCTCGATCACAGAACTGGACGGTAAAGGGCGTTTCGTCAGCATTCGATCACTGCTGGGTACATTTTCCGACCTCCAGAACAGCGCTCCCCAACCTGAAGGCCTGACCATGGATCACGACGGCAACCTGTACGTCGTCAGCGAGCCAAATCTGTTTTACAAGTTCTCTAAAGTGCCGAAACAACCCGTTGAAGAAATCAGGCCCTGAGCTCAGCGATGAGTTGAGAGCCTGAATTTTCACTGGCACATCTGAACTACCGCACTAGAACCAGGTTTCCATCTGGATGCCGAACTGCCAGACACCACCGGAGTTGAAATCACTTTTGCCGAAGTTGCCGGTCGTGCTGTAGCGGTCCAGATCCGAAGACCAGTTCATGAGGCTTGCGAACACTCGCAATTCGGGACGCGTTAGCAGGTCACCCATGTCCGGCTTGAAGGTCGGCGCAACCGTGAACTTCCAGAAGTTGCCGTCGACTGCATTGCGTTGCAGGTAGCCTTTGGGGTCAAGGTCCATGGTTTGCCAACTCAACTCGTAGGCCATCTCGAAGTTACTGTTGATCTCGTTGGCCAGGCGCATGTTCAGAGTGAGCCAGCGGTAATCGTCGCCTTTGACGTAGCGGTCTTTGCTCTGCTCGGCCAGCAAGCTCGGGCCGATGCGCCATCCCGGCGCAATAGGCGTCTCGCCGTACATCGCCAGACGCACCGCGCGGGCGTCGTCGATCAGTTCACCATCTGCGCCAATGTCCTTGACCTGAGCCCCCAGGCCCTGCCCATAGAGCAACGCCGTCTTGAAGAAGCCTTCCCTGCCGAAAAAGTCTTTCTGGTGATTGGCCAACATGGTGTGCAGGCCTGAATCTGCTGGCGCAAAACCCGCTTGATTAGTGCGCGTACCGACGTCGTTTTTCTTTGCGCCAATGGCATTGAACATCCACTGCCACTGACCATTGTCGAAGAATTGGTTGGAGGTCAGGATGTAGCTTTCCACATCGGCATCGACGCCGCCCTCACTGAAATCGCCGTAGTTACGTCCGATCAGGGAGTAGTTCGAGCGCCAGTCCTTGGTCATCTGCACATCGTAGATACCGCCACCGGTCCCGGCCAGAAAGACCACGTCCGAGTCCAGCCAGTGGATATCGAAATTATCCCTGTCGAAGCGCTTGCCGGCCCACAGCGTGGCGTTTTCGAACACTGAATTCCCCTTGAAGGCGGCAATGTGGTCGAGTTCGGTAAATACCTGACGCACGTTCAGGCTGCTTTCGGTGGCCGTCCAGTCGTTATAGCTTTCAACGCCGTCGGCGATGGAGACGGTGAACTTGGAGCGCGTGCCGTTCTGCGCGTAGATCTCTTTCGACAGATCGAAGCGCATGTAGGTGTCGTCTTCGTTACCCAGGCGCCCGACCGCACCACCGACTGAACCTGCGGGGGTTGTATAAGGCCCACCGCGACCGCCGCCCAAACCGTCGTTGATCAACAGACCGGAGCGAGCGTAGCCCTTGAAGCTGAACCCGTCGGTGAGGTGTCCGGCACTGCCTGGCTTCTCCATGCTTTGCTGGCGGGCTTCGAGTTTTGCCACGCGATCATCCAGAGCCGGCTGTGAACTGGCCGCAACGGTGGACGCAGAAGTGGGTGCGGCAGGCTGCGCAACGGGGGTCGAGAGTTTGAGTTGCTGAAGCTCCCTGGCGAGCGCCTGGGTTTGCTGTTCGGCTGCGGCTGCACGTTTTTCCGCAGCGCTGGCACGGGCTTCGAATGCGGCCATCCGCTCTTCCAGAGTCGCGGCCTGAGAGACGGTTGTCGAGGTGCCGAGTACCCCTGCGAGTAGCCATCTTGATGCGTTCTGCATGTGGACTTCCTGTTTTGTTTTTATTGTTTTCGTGACGTTGGCCGAGCCCTTTTCCTTCAGCACAAAATTGTGCAAATCGGAGAAAAAAGGGTGCCACATCGAAAATACGCTGTTACATTGATGATGTTAACGTTAACTTTTATAAAAACAAAAATAAAGAGGGCTCTATGAAACAGCTGAAATCTCTTCTTCCCGCCGCGCTGCTCACCCTGTCTGCCGGGTTTTCTACGCTGTCGAACGCATCTGATCTAACGATCTCGTGCGGGGCCGTCGGCGCTGAATTGCAACTGTGCAAGGATGCAGTCGATAGCTGGTCAAAACAGACCGGCAACAACGTTCAAGTGGTTTCCACGCCTAACTCGGCAACCGAACGCCTGTCGTTCTACCAGCAGATCCTCAGTGCCAAGTCCACCGACATCGACATCATTCAAATCGACATGGTGTGGCCGGGGATGCTCGCCAAACACCTGACGGATCTGCGCGAACTGCTTCCGGCAAATGCGACACAAGGCTATTTCCAGGCACAGGTGGACAACGCCACCGTCGACGGCCGGCTGGTGTCGATGCCCTGGTTTACCGACTCGGGGCTGCTGTATTACCGCAAGGATCTGCTCGACAAGTACCAGCAGCCGGTCCCCCAGACCTGGGAGGACATGACCGCTACCGCCAAAAAAGTGCAAAAAGCCGAACGCGATGCGGGGAATGCCACTATGTGGGGCTACGTGTTCCAGGGGCGCGCCTATGAAGGCCTGACGTGCAACGCCCTGGAATGGATCAGCAGCCAGCCGGACGGCGGACTGGTCAACCCGCGCGGAGACATCGTGGTCAACAGCCAGGCCTCACGAGTCGCGCTGACCCTGGCAAAAAGCTGGATCGGCGAGATCTCACCGCCCGGCGTACTTAACTACACCGAGGAAGAAGGCCGTGGCGTATTCCAGTCGGGAAATGCGCTGTTCATGCGCAACTGGCCTTACGTCTGGGCCTTGGTGCAAAGCAAGGACAGCGCGATAAAAGACAAGGTCGGCGTCGCGCCCCTGCCCAGTGGCGGCGCAAACGGCACCCACGCTTCAACGCTCGGAGGCTGGGGCCTGGCGGTTTCGCGCTACAGCCGCAACCCCAAACTGGCGGCAGAACTGGTTGCCTACCTGACCAGCGCCCAGCAGCAAAAACAGCGTGCCCTGGCAGGTGCCTACAACCCGGTCATCGAGTCCCTGTATGCCGACCCCGAGTTGCTCGCGGCGATGCCTTACTACCCGCAGCTGCACAGCATCCTCAGCAATGGGGTCATGCGCCCCGCCGCGATCACGGCCAACGGCTACCCACGCGTCTCCAACGCATTCTTCGATCGGGTGCATAGCGTGCTGGCGGGCGATATTCCGGTCGATCAGGCACTGGTCGAACTGGAACGCGAACTGACCCGCATCAAACGCCGGAACTGGTAAGCCACACGTAAGGAAATCAACATGCCCGTCTCTTCTACCGACTTCCCCGGAGACGACGAACTCGTCACCCGGGAAACGCCTGTACAACGTCGCAGGCTACGCGCCGCCTGGCTGTTTCTGACGCCGATGCTCGTGTGCCTGGTCCTGGTGGCGGCCTGGCCGTTGCTGCGCACATTCTGGTTCAGCCTGACCGATGCCGATCTGTCGGATACCGGCAGTGGCTCATTCGTGGGCCTGAGCAATTATCTGCTCTACGACGGCGTCATCTGGTCTGGCGTGCTGGTCGATCCGCAATGGTGGAACGCGGTGCGCAACACCCTGCATTTCACCGTGGTGTCGGTCGGGCTGGAAATGGTCCTGGGACTGATGGTGGCGTTGCTGTTGAACGTCAAGTTCACCGGCCGCGCGCTGGTCCGTGCGTTGATTCTGATCCCTTGGGCGATTCCGACCATCGTCTCGGCGAAGATCTGGTCGTGGATGCTCAATGACCAGTTCGGCATCATCAACCATATGATGCTGAGCCTGGGCCTGATCGACGCGCGGCTGGCCTGGACGGCAGATGCGGACCTGTCGATGTGGGCAGTGATCATCGTCGACGTCTGGAAGACCGTGCCCTTTGTCACCCTGCTGATGCTCGCGGCACTGCAGATGCTGCCAAGCGATTGCTACGAAGCCGCCCGGGTCGACGGCATTCATCCGGTGCGGGTGTTCTGGCGAGTCACCCTGCCGTTGCTGATGCCCGCCTTGTTGGTCGCCGCGATCTTTCGCATTCTCGATTCGTTGCGGGTCTTCGACGTCATCTACGTCCTGACCTCCAACTCTTCGAGCACCATGAGCATGTCGGTCTATGCCCGCCAGCACCTGGTGGAGTTCCAGGACGTCGGCTACGGCAGCGCCGCCTCCACCCTGCTGTTTCTGGTCGTGGCAGTGATTGCCATGCTTTATCTGTACCTCGGACGTCGCCAGCTGGAGGTGCGCTCATGAACCTGCGCCCACTGAAGAAAGCGCTGCTGCGCCTGGCCTTCTGGGGCCTGGTCGGGGTCGTGCTGCTGTACGCGATCTTCCCTTTCTATTACGCCATCCTGACCTCGCTGAAACCGTCCAGTGCCTTGTTTGAAGTGAGCTACTGGATCACCGAAGCCGACTTCTCCAATTACGCAGCGGTCCTCAGTCAGGCGTCATTCCTGCAGGCCATCGCCAACTCGCTGGTGGTTGCGCTGAGTGTGGTAGTGCTGGCGCTGTTCCTGGGCCTGACGGCGTCCTACGCCCTGGGCAGGGTCAAGTTCCGAGGCCGCGGCACGGTGCTGATGATGGTGCTCGGCGTCTCGATGTTTCCTCAGGTCGCGGTGCTGTCGGGGCTGTTTGAAGTCATCCGCGCACTGGGTCTGTACAACACCTCATGGGCACTGATCCTGAGCTACACGATTTTTACCCTGCCCTTCACCGTCTGGGTGCTGACCACGTTCATGGGGCAACTGCCGCATGAGCTGGAAGAAGCGGCAATCATGGATGGCGCATCGCCCTGGGTCACGCTCACCCGTGTGCTGTTGCCGCTGCTGTGGCCCGCGCTGGTCACAACCGGCCTGCTGGCTTTTATTGCCGCGTGGAACGAGTTCCTGTTTGCCCTGACCTTCACCCTGACAGACGCGCAACGAACGGTCCCGGTCGCCATCGCCCTGATTTCGGGTGGCAGCTCCCACGAATTGCCTTGGGGCCTGTTGATGGCGGCGTCGGTGCTGGTGACCGTCCCACTGGTGATTCTGGTGCTGATCTTCCAGCGCCGCATCGTTTCCGGCCTCACTGCCGGCGCGTTGAAAGGTTGATGCACACAACTGACAAGGAACAGCATCGTGATGAAATTGAAGCTAGCCAACATCAACAAGCAATTGGGCGGCACGCGCATTCTGCGCGATGTCAGCCTGGAGATCGCTGCGGGTGAGTTCGTTGTGTTCGTCGGCCCTTCGGGCTGCGGAAAGTCGACGCTGCTGCGCTTGATCGCCGGACTGGATTCGATCTGTGCAGGCGACCTGCTGATCGACGGACGACGGGTCAATGACCTGGAACCGCGCGAGCGTGGTGTTGGTATGGTCTTTCAGTCCTACGCCCTGTACCCGCACATGAGCGTCTACGACAACATCAGTTTCGGCCTCAAGCTGGCCAAGACGGAAAAAAGCAGCCTGCGCGAACGCGTGCTGAAAACCGCGCAGATCCTGCAACTGGACAAACTGCTGCAGCGCAAGCCCCGGGAATTGTCCGGCGGGCAGCGTCAGCGCGTGGCCATGGGCAGAGCCATGGCGCGGGAACCGGACATCCTGTTGTTCGATGAACCGCTTTCCAACCTGGACGCCTCGCTGCGGGTCCAGATGCGCAACGAAATCGCCCGGCTCCACAAGCGGCTGGGCTCGACGATGATCTACGTCACCCACGATCAGGTCGAGGCGATGACCCTGGCGGACAAGATTGTCGTGCTCAACGGCGGTCAGGTCGAACAGGTCGGCTCACCACGCGAACTCTATGAGCGCCCCGCCAGCCTCTTCGTCGCCGGTTTTCTGGGCTCGCCAAGAATGAATTTTCTGCCAGTCCGCTTGCACGCACCAAGCCGCAACAGCCTGATCGATATCCCGGCACTGGGCATGACATCCCTGCCCTTCGACAGCTCGAACCTGGCCGACGACGCGCAATTGACCCTGGGTGTCCGTCCGGAACACATATCTCTAAGTGCAGCGAACAGTGGCACTGGCGTCACCGTGACCAGTGTCGAATACCTGGGTAGCGAGGTCTATGTGCATCTGGCTACAGACGAGAACGAACCCTTGATCTGCCGGTGCGAGGCAAAAGCCGGATGGCAGGTGGACGACCGGGTCGCGCTGCAGTTCGATACCGAAAATCTGCACGTGTTCGACGCCGATGGCCTGGCCTTGAAACGCCACTCTGACGCCGACCAACACCTGACACACGACACCACGCCGCACTTCGTACAAGCGGGTTCCCTATGAGTTTTTCTGTGAATGCCATGAACGGTCCAATATCCACCGCCCTTGAGCGCGCGCACCATGCATTGAGGGATAGCCTGGCGCAGGTAATCCACGATTATCGACCCGGTTATCACCTGGCCCCGCCTGCGGGCTGGATGAACGACCCTAACGGGGTGGTGTTCTTTCGTGGCGAATATCACGTGTTCTATCAGCACCACCCGTTCGACGCGAAATGGGGCCCGATGTACTGGGGCCATGCAAAGAGTGCCGATCTGGTCCATTGGCAGCACCTGCCCATTGCCCTGGCACCCGGTGATGACTTCGACCGGGACGGTTGTTTTTCCGGCAGCGCAGTGGTGTGTGGCGACACCCTGGCACTGATCTACACCGGGCACACCTGGCTGGGTGAGGTAGGCGACGAGCTTTTGATCCGTCAGGTGCAGTGCCTGGCCACCAGTCTCGACGGCATCAACTTCGTCAAACACGGTGCCGTCATCGACAGCCCGCCGCAAGACACGATCATTCATTTCCGTGATCCGAAGGTCTGGCAGCAGGATGACCACTGGTACCTGATTGCCGGTGCGCGTCTGGTCGACAGGCCGTTGCTGCCGTTGTATCGGTCTGTGGACCTGCACGCGTGGGAATTCGTGAGCTATGTATCCAGCGGCAACGAAGGCGATGGTTATATGTGGGAATGCCCTGACCTGTTTCGCCTTGATGGACGCGATGTAGTGCTTTACTCCCCCCAAGGCATGCCAGCCCAGGGCTACGAGCGACTGAACAAGTTTCATACCGGCTACCGAGTGGGCCAAATCGACAGCCAGTGGCAGTTCAACGGCGGGCCTTTTATCGAACTGGATAACGGCCATGACTTTTATGCTGCGCAGACCCTCGTGGCTGCCGATGGCAGACGTCTGGTGTGGGCGTGGCTCGATATGTGGGAAAGCCCGACCCCCACAGCAACCCATCACTGGCGCGGAATGCTCGGCCTGCCACGCGAACTCGAACTGCGCGACGATCGCCTTTGCGTGCACCCCGCACGCGAACTGACAGCGCTGCGCAATGCGTCATTGCCAGGCACTCCCTGGTGGAGCGAAGCGGGCACTCAGTGGCTGAATGACGTACACGGCGATCTGCTGGAAATCCACGTGCACCTGGACCTGCTCGACTGCATCGAAGGTCACTTGGGAGTGGCGTTGCGTTGCAGTTCAGATGGCAAGGAGCAAACTCTGCTTTACTACGATGCGTCGCTAAAACGTTTGATACTGGACCGCGATCAGTCGGGCAGCCACGTCAGCGGTCAACGCAGCGTAGCAATAGATCCACAACAGGACCGGCTTGAGCTGCGAGTCTTCCTGGATCGCTCGTCCATTGAGGTGTTTGACCAAAACGGCAGCTTCAGCTTCAGTAGTCGCCTTTATCCAAAGACCGACAGCCTGGGGGTCAAGCTTATTGCCAACGGAACCGGAGGCCGGGTGTGCATTGCCAACGCATGGGAACTCTCTTCGGGATGCTTACAGGTAAATCATTGAAGTCGCGAAAAAAATCAGGCCTCTGTAGCATGATAATTATCAGTCAACCTGACAGGCCCCGCCTTGCATGACCTCAGTTAAAGACGTTGCACGATTGGCCGGTGTGTCCCTGATGACGGTATCCCGGGCGCTCAATAATCCGGAAAAACTGAGCCCCGAGACGTATCAGCGAGTCCGTAGCGCGATTGACGAGCTTCAATTCGTACCCAGCCTGTCAGCGCGCAGGATTCGCGGCGACAACTTGCAGACACGAACCATCGGAGTGTTTGCGCTGGACACCGCGACAACGCCGTTCGCGGTAGAGCTGCTGCTGTCCATCGAGCAGACCGCACAGCAGGCAGGCTGGAACGTATTTATCCTCAACCTGCTAAGCAACCCGCCCACTGACCAGAACGTCGACCTGATGCTGTCCCACCGACCTGACGGGTTGATCTTCAGCGCCATGGGGTTGCGCGAAGTGACTATTCCCCAGCGCTTGAAAAGCAAACCGCTGGTGCTCGCCAACTGCGTAGCCGATGACAGCAGCCTCGTCAGTTATGTGCCGGACGACGAAACAGGGCAGTATCGCGCCTTGCACCATGCGTTCAGCCAGGGCTACCGACGTCCTTTGTTTATCAATCTGCCAAAAAAGAGCCTGGCCTGGAAAATTCGCCAGGCGGGTATGCAGCGTGCCTGCCAGGCATTCGGCCTGGCTACCGGCGAACTCTTGCAATACGACCTCTCCGAGCATGACGCCTATGGGGAAACCGCAGCCATCCTTGAACGGCACATGATTGATGGCCGTCCGCAGTTCGATATTCTGATCTGCGGCAATGACCGCATAGCCTTTTGTGCCTACCAACTGCTGCTGGGCCGTGGCCTGAGAATCCCCGGTGATGTCGCCGTGCTGGGCTATGACAATATGATCGGCATTTCCGAACTGTTCATCCCCGCGCTGACCACGGTGCAACTGCCGTATTACGAGATCGGTCGCAATGCCGCCCGGTACTTGATCGATGGCCTCGAAGTCTCGGGTGCCCAGCCGGTAGATTGCCCGCTTGTGGTCAGGGAATCGTTATGAAGGGCTTGCGGTTTCGGTAACGTCAGTTCGAAGCTGGCTTTGTAACCGCCAACATCATCACAGAGCAACTTGATCAGCGATCGGTTGCTATCGACTCGCGTCAACCCAGCGCTTGACGACCCGACGATGACAATCGGCCGGAGTCAGCACCTTGCCCGCCTTGGAACGTACGGCGATGGTTTCTACTGACTCCGACAATTCATTGTCGAGCAGCACCGAGTAGCTCTCCCCTGCGTTGAACAAGTAGCGCTCCCCCCACTGGCGCATGCTGACGACGATGGGGAACACCGCGCGGCCCATATCAGTCAGCACATATTCTTTGTAGGCACTGCCGTCGGAGGCCGGCTGAATGTCGAATACGCCCAACTCCACGAGCATTTTGAGCTTGACCGTGAGGATGTTCTTGGCGAGACCAAGACGTTTCTGAAATTCACTGAAGCGGCGAACGTCGTCGAACGCGTCGCGGATGATCATTAAAACCCAGCGATCTCCGATTGCTTCAAGCGTGCGGGCGACAGGGCATTCGCTCTGCGCCAATAATTGCTGTTTGGCCATGGGGCTCCTGGAGGCGAGGTAGCAGGAAATGTAAAAAGTTCTAACGTCAGACGAAAATGTTTTACACATGTGGTTGCATTTAACAACCTCGTTTGTTAAAAGTTCACACAAGGTTTTCTATTGCAACCACATATTCCAAGGATGGAGCGATGCCGTTCAAGTCTCGTGCCCCGGTAAAGATGGAAATCGAAGCCGAAAAATCCAGCGGTGGGTACACGCAAGCTCCCCAACCCCGGGACACCCCCAAGCTTAGTCGCTATCAAACTTTTCTTTTTGCAATTACCTGCGCCATGGCGGTCGCAAACGTCTACTTCGCCCAGCCTTTGCTGGAATCGATGGCTGCCAGCCTGTCGGTTTCGCCGGGCACGATTGGTATCGTAGTGACCGCGACGCAAGCGGGTTATGCGGTCGGATTGTTGTTCATCGTTCCGCTGGGTGATTTGCTCAATCGCAAGAAACTTATCCTTACACAAATGCTGCTGTCGGCTCTGGCCCTGTGCGCAGTTGGTCTGTCGCAGGATTGGGGCATGTTGCTCGGCTCGATGGTGCTCGTGGGCCTGATGGCAGTCGTGGTGCAGGTGGTGGTTGCCTACGCCGCTTCGCTGGCGAGTCCCGAGCAGCGTGGCGAAGCCGTCGGCACCGTGACCATTGGCGTGGTGCTGGGAATTCTGCTGGCCCGCTTCGTCTCCGGTGCAGTGGCTGATCTGGCCGGCTGGCGCGGCGTTTATTTTGTCTCGGCCGCCCTGATGACCGGCATGGCACTGGTGCTGATGCGCGCCATGCCTGCCTCCACAACGCCACCAGCTAAAGGCGGCTACTGGCAATTGCTGCGATCGGTGTTCCAGTTGTACCTGACCGAACGTGCATTGCGTGTCCGGGGCACCTTCGCCCTGCTGATCTTCGCCGCATTCAGTGTGTTATGGACGTCGATGGTACTGCCGCTCAGCGCCCCCCCGTTGTCGCTGTCACACACCCAGATTGGTTTGTTCGGACTCGCCGGTGTGGCCGGTGCGCTGGCAGCGGCACGGGCCGGACGGCTCGCCGACCAAGGGCTCGGCAATCGCACCACGGGCGTCGCGCTGGCACTGTTGACCTTGTCCTGGTTGCCTACGGCGTTCGTTGAACACTCATTACTCGCCATGGTGGTGGGTGTGGTGTTACTGGATTTCGCCGTGCAAGCCGTCCATGTCACCAATCAGAGCCTGATCTTTGCCGCACGCCCCGATGCGCAAAGCCGACTGGTGGGTGCTTACATGTGTTTCTACTCGGTAGGCAGTGGTCTGGGTGCCATCGCTGCGACTTATACATATGCACACTTTGGCTGGGTCGCCGTTTGTAGTTTGGGTGCCGCCATCAGCGCAGTTGCCCTGCTGTACTGGACCTACCTGGAACTGACGTCCACATAACGTTCAACCCTTAATAAACTTCTCGCGATCGTCAGTTAACGGATGGCATGAAACAGTGGGAAGCCGGTGGCAAGAACATCATCCCGCTGGGCTGCCGCGTCGGGGACGACCACCTTCACCAAGGCAAATAATCCATGAAACCACTGCACGTAGTGTTGGCTGTATTGATAACGGCAATCTGGGGTGTGAATTTCTCGGTGATCAAACTGGGACTGGCCACCGTCGATCCGCTCATCCTGGCGGGTATACGCTTCAGTCTCTGTGCATTACCGGCGATTTTCTTCATCCGTAAACCCGACGTGCCGTGGCGCTACATCATCGGCTATGGCCTGGTGTTCGGCATTGGTCTGTGGGGCGTGGTCAACCTGGGTATCAAGGCAGGGCTGTCGGCGGGCATCGCGTCCTTTGTGCTGCAGTTCAGCGCGTTCTTCACCATCCTGCTCGGCGGTTGGGTGTTCAAGGAAGCGCTGACCCGCTTCCAGGTGCTGGGCATGTTGATCGCCCTCGCGGGGCTGTTGTGCATCATCAAGATCAGTGACGGTTCGGTGAGCCTCACCGGCGTGTTACTGGTGCTGATGGGCGCAGCGTCCTGGAGCGTTGCCAACATCATCAACAAGAAAGCCAGCACCAAGGATGTCTTCGGCTTTCTGGTCTGGTCCAGCGCGTTTGCACCGATTCCGCTGTTCGCCCTCGATTACGCGGTGAACGGCAGCGCCGGCTACACCGCGTTTGTCAGTCAGGTGAATACGACTGCCGTGTTGTCGATCCTGTTTCAGGTCTATCCCAACACGCTGTTCGCTTACTGGATATGGAACTCGCTGCTCAAAACCTATCCGGTTTCCACAGTGGCGCCGCTGTCTCTGCTGGTGCCTATCTTCGGCATGCTCGGCTCGGTATTCGTGTTCAACGAAAATGTGCCGGTGAGCAAAGTACTAGCGGTGGTGTTGATCGTACTCGGCCTAGCAGTCGGCCTCTACGGTCAGCGTATGTTCAATGCTATGTTCGCGCGTCGTGCACGCACTTCAATGTGAGCCCAAGGGGCAAGATTTAACAACTCGAACACGACAAGAAAGCGGTTCTGACACAGCACTCTTGGCATGGTCTGTTTTATGCTTTTTGGCCCCTGGGGGATTCAAGCGCAGCGGCTAAGATGCTTGAGCGAAGTCTTGGCCGCCGGCCTGCTTCCGTCCCAATGAAACCTCAAGGATATGAGTGCAATGTCGCGTAAAGTTTTCGTAGCCGGCGCATCCGGTGTAATCGGCAAAGCCCTGCTCAAGCTCTTGGTAGCTGCGGACTACAGCGTATATGGCGCTACCCGTCGCGCCGAAAAAGTGAAGGACATTGAGGCCACGGGTGCTACGGCAGTGGTGGTCGATGTCTATGACGCCGAGCGTTTAAACCAAGAGTTGGTGCGCATACAGCCATGGGCTGTTATTCATCAACTGACAGATCTGCCTCGTGGCCTGAGTCCCGAATTGATGGCAAAAGCGGTCGAGAACAACGCGCGTATCCGTACAGAAGGAACGCGTAATCTGGTAGCCGCCGCTCGGGCTGCTGGCGCTACGCGTCTGATAGCTCAAAGCATCGCCTGGGCCTACCGTCCAGGCGAAACCCCTTATCTGGAAACCTGTCCTCTGGACGTGGAGGCACAAGGCAGTCGCGGCGTCAGCGTGGGTGGTGTGGCGGCCTTGGAACAGCAAGTGCTGAGCGAGCCTGCATTGAACGGAACCATCTTGCGCTATGGCCAGTTATACGGGCCCGACACTGGCACTGACGAGCCGACCGGCACCAGCCCTGTACACGTACAAGCCGCTGCCCGCGCAGCACTGCTGGCGTTGCAAACAGAGCAAAGTGGTGTTTTCAATATCACCCAGGACAGCCCGACCGTCAGCAACGAAAAAGCCAAGCGCGTACTGGGGTGGTCGCCTACCGAAGAGGCTTGACGCGCCAACGCAGCTATTCCGTACGAAGGCAGGCTTTCTATCTCCAGTTGCTTGCCTGCCAAGGTCAACAGATGGCAACTTTCAGACAGGAAGTGTTATGAAACCACTGGACAATGTTTTTCATGAGTTGCACAAGAATGGCCTTTTGATCCTGGCCAATGTCAGCGATGCAGGCGGCGCAAGAGTCGTAGAGTCATTGGGTGCCACCGCGATCGCCACCAGCAGTGCGGGCATGGCATGGGCGCATGGTTACGCCGATGGCAACCAGCTCCCCCTTACGCGGCTGGCGGCCAGCGTTGAATCCATGACGCGAATACTGCACGTCCCCCTGACCGTAGACATTGAGGCCGGTTACTCCGACGACCTCCAGCACGTTGTCAGGGTTGTCGAAGCAGTTGTCACTTCAGGTGCGGTGGGTATCAACATCGAAGACGGTACCGCACCACCGGAGGTACTTGTGCGCAAAATCGAAGTTGCCCGAGAAGTCGCCAACAAACACGGCGTTAACCTATTCATCAATGCACGCAGTGACGTCTACCTGAAAAGCCTGGTGCCCGCCTCCCAGCGTCTCGATGAAATCATCCGGCGTGCAGCGCTTTATGCACAAGCAGGAGCCAACGGCCTTTTCGCCGCAGGTATAGTCACGCCCGCCGAGATTTCCACACTGTGCAACGCCTCCACACTACCGGTGAACCTACTTGCCCGCGACGGGCTGTCGGCACCCGAAGAATTGCAGCTCCTAGGCGTTAGACGCTTGAGCGCCGGTTCAAGTATTGCGGAGTTCCTGTACGGCGCGATGGAAGGGCTGGCCCGCTCTTTCATCGAGCGCGGACAGCTGGATACGCAGGCGCTCACGGGTTTTACGTATGGGAAGTTGAATGGCTTGATGGCGGAGCGTGGATAAAGCGACAGGCACATGGGCAGATTGAGCGAAAAGTGCTCAGGAGCATGGGGCCATGACGTCTTCAGCGACATCCCTACTTAGGTAACGCGGCGCGGTGATAGGCCATTTAATGAACATCACCGCGGATGCAGAACACTCCGGACCGGTGCTTTTCAGGGACCTAAGCCAGCGATGTTCGTGGCTTAAGGGAAACACGTGGGGGAAAAGCGGCGGCGTGCGAAAGTTTTAATTCACAAAAACACTGATTTTAGAGAATTAAAACTTTCGCGGGAGCGTCACGGTTTTCGCGGCCTGCAGCCACGTTGAGAGGAATCGCAAAACTGTCGCGACCACCTAAAATGCCGATCCGGACGGATACGATAGAGAATTAAAACTGTCTCAGCCAGTAACGACGCGGCTTTCACGTAGTTTTGTCAGCAACGGTGGCTAGTTAGTCGCCGCCAGATCGCGCTGGGCGCTCATCCAGGCTTGCAGCATGTCCATGATCGAGACGGCTTTTTCTTGCCGTATTCGGCGCCGTAAATCCAGTTCCAGGTCGCGGACTTCGCTCTCGATTTCGTACAACAACTGGATGTAACGCAGTGCTTGCTCAGCAAGCTTGCTTTTATTCGTAGCGTGTAGTTCGAAGAACTTGCGCCGCGCATGAGCCACGCAGCCAATCTCGGTCACGCCTAGTTCGAAGCTGGCTTTGTAATCGCCAAAATCATCGCAGACCAGCTTGCCCGGCCAGTCATTCAGGAAGTTGCGAGCGTGCTCTCCGGCGCGGCTAGGGGTGCCTTTGCAGAAGCTTGAGCCGTGTGCTGGAAAACTCCCATGCAAGGTTCTTAGGGGTTGGACACGAGCAACTGCGTCTGACTACCCTACAACCAGATGCGGCCATGACCCGTATGCGTATATGAAAGATGTTCTCACGCGCCTGCCGACGCATCGGGCGAGTGAGATTGGTCAGTTACTGCCGCATAACTGAAAACCGGTTTAATTACGCGAGAAGGGATGCCCGGACGGATACCTTTGACGGGCTTTTTCCAAGGAAGGCTGATGCGGTTGCATTCGGTGAGGCCAAGCTTGCAGCGCTTGCCGGAAACCTGAAGAGACGTCAGGAAGGACTGCTAAGGCAACTACTGGAGTTGCAGAAATACGAATGAGATTTACTTGGATAAAGCGTCTACAAGAGTAGGTAGCGGGTCTCTCCAGAATCGGAGGTGCATTTATGCCGACCCGTTGCCCGTGGACTCGCCAGCTATTCGTGGCACACGCAACCAGGCGGTAGCGGCACGAACAACACATGCCTTGAGCAACAGTCACCCATTCACTGTGCCTAGAAAGCTCTTGGGATATATTACCGGCTAACACGTGCGCTACGCACCCGCATATCCTCGATGCACGGTTCGCCGCGGCAGTCAAAGGCATTCCAAATGCGTTCCGGCCCAATGGCGTAGACCTCACCGCTCAGTAAGGTCGCTCAACTGCCTCATGGCACCACATAATCCACTTGGTGACGCGCCACCCGCAGCGCTCCCAGCTCTTGCTTCACCCGCAAGTGCTCCGGGTGTACAGCGTAATTGGCCAATGCCTGTTCGGACTCGAACTCGGTGTAGAGCACGACATCACAGGCGTAATCAATACGGCTAATGTCCACCCCCACCTCGATTTTAATCAGGCCTGGAATCCGGCCTGCGAGGCCCTCGAAACAAGCATTGAGAAACATGCAGGCCTTACGATTTGCTTGCGGGGTTTCTCCCGCCAGATTCCACATTACGATGTGCTTGATCATTGAGGCCTCCTTGCGGTGCTGTCCAGGCTTGGCATATCAACCCTTGTTTTTTTGATAGACGTCGACGAAAACCGCTGCGAGCAACACGGCGCCCTTAATCATTTGCTGGTAGTCGATGCCGATGCCCATGATCGACATACCGTTGTTGAGCACGCCCATGATGAAGGCGCCGATCACTACACCGACCACCTTGCCTACACCGCCCGACGCCGATGCACCGCCGATGAACACGGCAGCGATTACGTCCAGTTCAAAACCGGTGCCCCCCCGGGGGGGCGCGCTGTTGAGGCGTGCGACGAAGATCAGTCCGGCCACGGCAGCCAGCACGCCCATGTTGACGAAGGCAAAGAAGGTCACCTGCGAGGCATTGATGCCCGAGAGTTTGGAGGCCTTCAGGTTGCCGCCCACCGCGTAGACCCAGCGCCCGATGACAGTACGGTTCATTACAAAGGTGTAGACGCCAATCAGCACGCTCATGATCACCATAACCGTCGGAATGCCGCGGTAGGTCGACAGTAGGTAGCAGAAGTACAGAATGAGAGCAGTCACTACACCATTCTTGAGCACAAACACAGCCAACGGCGCGACCACGCTACCGCTACGTACCGTGCGTCGGCGGCTACGGTATTCAACGACGCAGAACAGTGCGGCCACCGCCGCGCCCAGCAGCAGCGATGTCAGGCGCAAACTGTCATTGGCTAGTAGCTCTGGAATAAAGCCCGAGCTCAGCGCGGTAAAGCTCGGTGGAAACGGCCCAATGGATTGCCCTTGAGAAATAGCGATGGTGGCTCCACGGAAAATTAGCATTCCGGCCAACGTCACGATAAAAGACGGCATACGCCAAACGGCCACCCAGTAGCCTTGGGCAGCCCCGATCAGGCCACCGGCAATCAGACAGATGACGGTCACGCTGAAGAAATCCATGTTGTACTGCACCATCAGTACCGCAGCAATGGAGCCGATCACGCCCACCACCGAGCCGACCGATAGGTCGATGTGTCCGCACACAATCACCATCAGCATGCCGAGCGCCATAACCACGATGTAGCTGTTTTGCAACAGTAGGTTGGTCAGGTTTAACGGCTGCATCAAGGCGCCGTCGGTAGCCACCTGGAAGAAGATCATGATGACGATCAAAGACGCCAGCAGTCCGTACTCACGGGCGCCGCGTTTGAAAGAGGCCATCGCCGCAGGTTGGGATGAGTGAGGCAAACTGACTTCGCTCACTGGATCACCTCGTTTTTCATGATTGCTTGCATTATTTTTTCCTGGGACGCCTCGGCAATCGTAAACTCGCCCACGAAACGGCCTTCATTCAACACATAGATGCGGTCGCAGGTGCCGAGCAGTTCTGCCATTTCTGAAGAAATCATGACAACGCACCTGCCCTCGCTGACCACTTGATTGACCACGGCATAGATTTCATATTTGGCGCCTACATCTATACCCCGGGTGGGCTCATCGAGAATCAGCACTTTGGGGTCGGAGAACAACCATTTGCCTAAGACGACCTTCTGTTGGTTCCCGCCCGAGAGCGTCTCCACGGATTGTTCAACGTTGGGACTGCGAATGTGCAGGCGCGAACGAAAGTCCTGGGCCACGGCGGTTTCGGCCAGACCATTCATCACCCAACGTTTGGAGACAGCCGCCAAGTTCGCCATGCTGGTATTGCGGGTAATGCTGTCACCCAACACCAAGCCGGCGTCCTTGCGGTCTTCGGTGGCGTAGGCCAGCCCAAGGTCAATGGCCTTGCGCACGGTGCGCACATCGACTTCCCTGCCTTCCAAACGCGCCGTGCCGCGAAAGTGAGTACCGTAGGAGCGGCCGAACACGCTCATGGCCAGTTCGGTACGGCCGGCCCCCATGAGCCCGGCAATGCCGACGACCTCGCCACGCCGTACATGGAAACGAACATCGCGGATACGATCACGGCCGGGCTGGTCGGGGTCCCCGACCGACCAGCCTTCGACCTCGAACAACACCTCGCCGATATTTGGCACTCGTGTGGGATAGCGGTCCGACAACTCCCGCCCGACCATGGAGCGGATCACCCGTGTTTCGTCGATGGGTTCGGCACGGCAGTCGATGACATCCACCGTCCTGCCGTCGCGAATCACCGTGATTTCGTCCGCTACCCGTCCGATCTCGTTGAGTTTGTGCGAAATAATGATGGAGGTGATGCCGCGTCCCTTGAGCTCCAGCATCAGTGCCAGCAGGGTGTCGCTGTCCTGTTCATTCAGGCTGGCTGTGGGCTCGTCAAGAATCAGCAGGCGCACATCTTTGGCCAGCGCCTTGGCGATCTCGACCATTTGTTGCTGGCCGATACTCAGGCTAGCCACAAGCGTCTGGGACGGCACTTTCAGCCCCACGCGGTTGAGCAGTTCGCGGGCGCGCCGATGCGCCCTGTCCCAGTCGATCACGCCGCGGGTGGCTATCTCGTTGCCCAGAAAAAGGTTTTCGGTCACCGACAACATTGGCACCAGGGCCAGCTCTTGGTGAATGATGCAAATGCCCAGGGCCTCGCTGTCGCGCAGATTGTAGAAGGTGCGCGCCTGACCGTCGAAGAGCACCTCACCCTCGAAGCTGCCGTGCGGATACACGCCGCTGAGAATTTTCATCAAGGTTGACTTGCCTGCGCCGTTTTCGCCACAGATGGCATGGATGTCGCCTTCATCCACCTTGAGGCTCACGCAGGTCAGCGCTTTGACCTCACCGAAACTCTTCTGGATGTTGCGCATGTCGAGAATTGTTTTAGTCATGATCGTTCTCCCGCCCGACCACGGTCGTCAGCGACCGTGCTCTGTACACTTAACTAGCGCAACTGTTCCAGGGTGTAGAAGTGAGCGTCGTCGACAAGAATTTTTTGCCAGTTGCTGCGATCCACCAGCTGAGGGGTGAGCAATTGGGTGGGCACGATCATTGAGCCGTTGTTGTAGGACTTGGAGTCATTGACCGTTACTGCCTTGCCCGTTAGCTCGGCGTCGACCATCTGTGCCGCCGTACACGCCAGCGCACGGGTGTCTTTGAAGATAGTCGAGGACTGATTGCCCGCGATGATCGACTTGACGCTGGACACTTCAGCGTCCTGGCCTGTCACAATCGGCATGGCCGAGGTGCCGCTGCCATAGCCCACACTGAGCAGCGAGGAAACCACGCCATTGGCGATCTGGTCATTCATCGCCAGCACCGCATCCAGGTGCGCGTTGCCATAGAAGGCGCTCAACAGGTTGTCCATTCGCGACTGAGCCAAGGCACCATCCCAGTTGGGTGTGGCGGTCTTGTCCATGTCAATCTGACCACTGCGAACCACCAGTTTGCCACTGTCGATAAAGGGCTTGAGCTGCGACATCACCCCGGCGTACACCACGTGCGCGTTATTGTCGTCGGTGGAGCCCGCGAAAATTTCCAGATTGAACGGGCCTTTACCCTGCTTGAGCGTCAGCGAGTCGACAATAGACTGCCCCTGCAGCACGCCCGTGCGGTAGTTATCGAAAGTGACGTAGTAATCAAAGTCCTTGGAGTTACGGATCAGGCGATCATAGGAAATGACCTTGATACCTTTATCTCTGGCCTGTTTGA
This sequence comes from Pseudomonas amygdali, assembly GCF_002699855.1. Lineage (GTDB taxonomy): Bacteria > Pseudomonadota > Gammaproteobacteria > Pseudomonadales > Pseudomonadaceae > Aquipseudomonas > Aquipseudomonas amygdali. Next base: position 32,667 of record NZ_LKBW01000264.1, read on the forward strand.
GCACGTCAGCCATGGTCGTGCCGTCGATCGGCGCAATGATCAGCGCTTTCACGCCCTTGACCATCATGTTTTCGATTTGCGAGAGCTGAGTCGGTGCTTCGTACTGGGCGTACTGAAGGTCGGTATCGTAACCGAGTTTTTTTAGAGAGTCAACGATACTGCTACCGTCCGAAACCCACCGTGCCTCGGTCTTAGAGGGCAGCGCGATACCTATGGTGCCTTTGGTATTGGCGTCTTGTTTGGAGCAAGCCGCCACGGCCAGCCCTAATGCCACGGTTGCGATCAGCTTGATGATTTTGTGCATGATGTCCCCGGTTTTTTGTTGTTGTCATTTCTCGGGGCCGCAACATCCCGACCAATCCTTGCTAGGGTCAGAGAGAAGTTGATACCCGTCAGGACTGCAGGTGGTTACCAGGCCAAGCGAACTTCCTGGCCGTTGGCATCAGCGGACTCGAACAGTGCTTCGAGGATCACGTTGATGTTGTGCGCTTGGGTAGCCGGTACATTCGACGGCTCGCCAGTGCGCAGCGCTTTGACGAACGCGGCCGCCTCCCGGTCGAAGTATACCGGGTTGCCAATCTCCGCGACTTCTGGCGAGTAGACGGTCTTGCGCACCGCCCAGATCTCCGGGAAGCTGTTCTCGCTCCAGTGCGTCCAGCCCTGGGGATGACCGTTCTTGCCATCGTGATAAAGCTTGTACGAAGCCGGCATCGGCGTGGAGTGCAGAGTGCCGTTGGTACCATAGGCAGTGATGTCCCAGCTCTCGGTCCAGGGCGTCGGGTCCCACGACATAAAGTCGATGGTGACTAGTTTGTCGTCATAGTTGAGCACCGCGCCGACCGCATCCTCGCGCGCCGAATCGCTCATCTGTCCGGCAAATTTGGTGATACGTGCATTCACCGAGTTGGGCTTGCCGAAGTGCAGGAGAATCCTGTCGATAGTGTGGCAACCAATCACGTAGAACGCCCCGCCGCGATCACCGGGCTGTTTCATATGGTTGCTGTCGGCCTCGTCGTGGGAGCAGCCGGCATGGGCACGCACCTGTAACACTTTGCCGATCTCACCGTTCTGCAACACCTGCTGCATTTTTTCCACTGACGGTGCGTACCGCCAGCAGTAACCCACCTGGAACAGGCCGCCAGTGCTTTGCACCGCGTCCACGATTCGCTGGGTGTCGTGGCTGCCACGCCCGGCCGGTTTCTCACACAGCACCGCCTTGCCGGCCTTGAGCGCCTCGATGGCCCAGTCGGCCATCAGATAGCTCTTGGGGTGTACTAGCACCACGTGCACATTGGGGTCGGCCAGAATCTCTTCCTTGCTCCGGGCCTCCAAGCCCAGCGCATCACAGAAAGGCGCCAGCAAAGGGCTTTCATCGTAGGCCCCAAGAAAATGTGCATCGGTAATACGCTGGAAGGCTTTGACTCTTCCAGATGTATGTGGATGGGTGATGCCAAGGCAGGCGACGCCGATTTTAGTACCACTTTCAAGTTTGTAGGACATGATGCTCTCCTGATGTTCTGTCGAGGGTGGAGCCGATTACAGCCGTACCGCGCGACCGGTCTTGACCGACTCAACCGCCGCGTCGGCCAGGCGTAGAGCCTGAAGGCCGTCCTGCACCGTGGTTGGCATGGGCTTGCCATGGGCCAAGGCATCGATGTAGGCATCGAGTTCGGCTTTGTAGGCCTGCTGATAACGCTCCAGGAAAAAGTTGAGCAACGGCTCTCGGGCGTCCGTGACGTCTTCGCTCCAGCGACGAATGGTGGTGGGGCGCAGGTTATCCATTTGCAGCATGCCCTTGGAGCCGAACACCTCGATGCGCTGGTCATAGCCATACACACAGTGGCGGCTGTTGTTGATGTGGCACTGCTTTCCTGACGCGGTCTGCATCTGCACCATGGCGGTGTCGTAGTCGTCATGGCGCTGCATCAGCGGTGCGTCGATGAGGCGACTACCGACAGCCGACAGCTCGACCAGCTCTTCGCCCAACAGCCAGCGACCGATGTCCAGATCATGGATGGTCATGTCGCGAAAGATGCCGCCTGAGCTCATAATGTAGTCTTCGGGAGCCAGGCCCGGGTCACGGCTGCTGATGATGACCTGGCGCACCTCGCCAATGTCGCCAGCGTCGATGGCAGCGCGCATTTGGGCAAAGGTGTTTTCGAAACGGCGGTTGAACGCCAGCATCACTCGGCCATTGAGGCGCTCGACTTCCTCGACCGCCGCAACGCTCTTGGCCATGTCCAGATCGATGGGTTTCTCACACAGCACTGCCTTGCCTTGGCGCACGGCGCGCAGCATCAGGTTGATATGCGTGTGGGTCGGGGTGCCAATAACAATGGCGGCCACGTCGGGGCGGTCGATGGCCGCCTCGCAGTCGGTCATGGCTTCGGCCCCTAACTCCCCCGCCAAGCGCGCTGCGGCATCGGCAAAAGGGTCCGCGACTGCGACCAAGGTGGCAAACTTGCTCAAGGCCACGTTGGCCGCGTGGATTTTACCAATACGCCCCGCGCCAAGCACTGCGATACCTACCATGTCCAATTCTCCAGCATGCAATTATTAGTTGTTGTAATCAGCCAAGAGGGGATGCAAGTTACGAAGGAAACTTAATGCGTTCAAACTGCGACATGGTAGTGTCGAAGGCACGTTGTGCCGCCAACGCCAATGGCAACTTGCGGCATTCGGCGCTGATCAACTCCACGCCCCAGGGCCCGCGATAACCGACGTTAACGATTTGCTGAATAAACTCGGGCACGTCTAACTGGCCGTCGCCGCAAAACTTGCGATGATGCGTGGAATCATTGAACAACGACTCGACGATGGCATGGTTGGCGTCGTCCAACTCGATGGACTTGACTAACTCCACCGGCAACTTGGCAATTTCGTCGAAGCTCATGCCGCCACGCGCCACATGCCAAGTGTCAACCAGCAGGCCGCCATTGGTGCGAACGCCTTCGGTAACGGCAATCGCCCGGTCAATGGTGTTAACGCTGGAAAAAGGCAGAAACTCAATGGCCACATTGACGCCGTAGGGCTGGGCGCGGTCGCACAGCGTTGCGAAGCTGTCACGCATCAGAGCGATGTCGGGGGGACCCTCTTCAAACAAGCCGCCAGCTACTTTCATATTGTGGGCGCCCAGCTCACCAGCGATCTCCAGCAACTCGTCACGCACATGGTTGGAGGCGGCGCGGGGCGCGCCCTGCAAGTGCCAATCGGTCAGAAACTCGACTTCCAGGAACTTGATGCCATTGTCTTTAAACAAGCTGCGCATGGTCGCCAAGCCCAGCTTCGCGACGTTGTGCAGCAGGTCCGCGTGCACAAACCCCATGCCGCGCCAGCCTGCGTTAGCGGCCGCTTCGACACGAGCCTGCAGCGAAAACGGGCTGATTTCGCTGGGGGCACCTGGGTAGGTGTTGCCCGCTAGGGTCCAATAAGCAGCCAGCAGTTCTACATTATTATTAGGCATGACGATCACTTATAAGTCAGGTTAAATAAGCGGGTAATCGAACATTAGGCAGACGTCAGCACAAAGTCCCAGTCAACGGCAAAAAAAGGTACTGGCAGGTCATAGCGCCGGGCCTTGGCGGCATCGGTCTCGGCGGTAAACTGCGCGATCAGCTCTTTCTTTACCCCGAACACAGTATCTTCGTGCAGGTACGGGCAGTCAGGGGTGAAGATGTGAGTGATCACCTGGTCATAGCCGGGCGCCGTAACGATAAAGTGCAGGTGCGCCGCCCTATTGGGATGGCGCCCCAAACTGCCAAGCAATTTGCCGACCGGGCCGTCGGCCGGAATCGGATAGTGCCGGGGCTTGACCGTGCGAAAAGCGTAGAATCCGTTGGCGTCGCTGGTGAACAAGCCGCGTAGGTTGTAGTCAGGTTGTACGCCTTTCTGCTGGACGTCGTAGAAGCCATCATCGTTGGTTTGCCAGATGTCCAAGGTCGCACCGGCAATCGGATTGCCTGCGGTATCCATCACCCGACCACTGACCAATGTAGGCTCACCTTTGCCGTCCTTGCAGATGTTGGCGCCGTTCTCGTAGTGCGGCGCATTGGCAACATAGAACGGGCCCAAGATGGTGTTGGGCGTGGCGCCCTTAGGCCGACGGTGATTGATGGCATCGACCAGCATGGTCGCGCCCAATACGTCAGACAACAGGATGTATTCCTGGCGCCAGTCGGTGCACATCTGGCCGGTCCTGGTTAAAAATTCGATGGCTGCAAACCACTCATCATGGGAGGGCTCGATTTCCTTAATGGCCTCATGCAGGTGCCGCGTCAGTACCGACATTACTTCCTTGAGCCTCGGGCTGGCGTGCTCGGTGATACGGGCATTGACGATCTCGGCCGAGCGCTCTTCTTCGAACAGGCCGCCAATCGGCGTTTCAGGATCCAGATGTGCTGTCATCCCATATACTCCTTGTTATTTATACTTGCAGGCCGGCGCGTCGGCATGGCCCATCGGTGTCTCTCAGTACGCACGGGCCGGAACCTGCTTTCGGTGGCTACCGCCCAAGCGTTGCTCCATCATTTCCTCGATCTGTTCCAAGCTCAGCCCCTTGGTTTCAGGCAACCACAAGGTGCAGAACACAATGGAGCCGATGTTGATCACGGCGAACAAGAAGAAGGTCATGCCGCCCATCACACCGAGCAAAATCGGGAAAAGCAGCGCGACGATGGCGTTGAAAATCCAGAAAATACCTACGGCAATCCCATTCATCAGGCCGCGGGCATGGGTGGGGAACAGCTCGGACATCAGCAGCCAGTACACCGGTCCGATGCACATCTGCATAAATAACAGGAACACCAACACACCCGACAACGCTAGGTAGCTCTGCATCAGTGAGTGCGGCATGAAGTTGAGCACAACACCTAGAAACACTTGCGCGCACACCACTACTGTCAGGCCCAGTAGGAGCATGGTGCGGCGCCCCATGCGATTGATGATCCACATCCCGATCAAGGTGGCGATCACCGCCACCACACCGTTGCCGATGGTAGCGATCAGGGCGGCATTGGTGCCCATGCCGGTTTCCTTGAGAATCATCGGCGTGTAGTACATGAACGCGTTGACCCCGGTAAACTGAATGACAAAACCCAGGCCGATACCCATGACCAACAGCTTGAGCATCCAAGGCTCCTTAAGCTTGCTCCAGACACCGGAGTGCTTTTTTTCGAGCTTGTGCTGGGCGATGATTTCTTTCATCTCGCGGTCGACCTCGCGCTGCGTGTCGCGGATGCCGCTCAGCGTCGCCTTGGCGTCGTCAATACGGCCCTTGCTGACCAGCCAGCGAGGCGAGACCGGGACGAAGTACATGCCCACGTACAGCAGCAGCGCGGGGATCAGGGCAATGGCCAGCATGTAACGCCAGATGATTGGACTGTCAAACAGATGCGCCAAAACCGCACTGGCAACGTACGCAAGGCACTGCCCGGACACGATCATCAGCTCGCTGTGGCACACAAGCCGTCCGCGATGCTCGGGCGCTGCCAGTTCGGCGATCAACACCGGTACGGTCGACGAGGCACCGCCCACGGCGATGCCAAGAATGAAACGAGTGATGAGCATAGTGGTGAGATCAGGAGAACAAGCGGTACCCAAAGCGCCAATAGCGAATAGCAGCGCCAGCGCTTTGAGCACACTGAGGCGGCCGTAGCGATCAGACAGTTGCCCCGCAAACAAGGCCCCAAACGCCCCACCGAAAATCAGCGCTGAGGCCACCAGACCTTCGGACATGGGGGTCAGGCCCAGGCCACCCCGAGCCGGCTCTAGGGTCATGAACGGCAAGGCGCCGGAAATGACACCAGTGTCGTAGCCGAAGCCTAGGGAGCCCATGGTGGTGATAGCAGCAATTCGCCAGAGAATTCGCGATGAAGCATTACCTGTGGCCGGGGAGTCAGACATGAGGTCAACCTTATTGAAATTATTGGTACGCTCAGTGGGAGTGAGACTACTGGCATCGAATCGGAAAAAGAATGCCTGAATGGCAAATGTGTTTTCCGCCTGCTGGAAAACTTCCGACTTCAGCGCCGCCGTATTACGGCAAATGGCAAGCCCTTCACCGCGCAACCGCCCGAGCCTAGAACGTGGCCTGAACCTTCAAGCCGGCAATTACGGCTGTATCGATGTCACGCACACCGCCGGTTTTTTCAACCAATTGCAGGTTGGGCGCGCGGTCAGCCAATTGCGGCTCGGGTTGCACGCACCGCCGTGGAGCCAATCATCCAGGTGTCCAGGTCGATCAGTCCTTCCTGGATGAGTCGAATGTGCAAGCGTTCCAGTATCCGGTCGAATGTGCCGTTATCGCGCCAGTCACGAAAACGCTGATACACCGTCGACCAAGGCCCAAAGCGTTCCGGCAGATCACGCCAGGCAGCACCCGAGCACAAAATCCAAAGGATTCCGTGGAGTACCAGACGATCCTGAATCTGCCTCAACGCGTCCAGTGATCTTCATATTGATGTTCGTTGAAGTCCGCTAACAAAAAGTCAATAAATACCCGAAGTTTAGTGGGCATGTAACGTCGACTTTGAAACGCCATGTTAATTGTCAGGCGCGGCAAGTCCCAATCGTCAATTACCGGAATAAGCCGCCCGGCCACAAGATCGGCGTTAATAATGTACTTGGGTTGCACAAGAATACCGCCGCCCGCCAATGCGGCCGCACGTACAATTTGCCCATCGTTAGTTTCCAGAATTGGTTCGACTTTGTACGCCACCTCGTTCTCACCTTGGGTGAAGCGCATTACCCGCGGCTTGTTGGCGTGACTGTAGATAAGCAGGTCGTGCTCGGCGAGGTCGGCGACGGTGCGCGGGATGCCCTTGCGCTTGAGATAGCCTGGCGAAGCGGCCAGCACCCGGCGTGTCTCAGCTAAGCGGCGAATAGTGATATTGGAGTCGGGTTCGTACTCTTTGGTACGAATGGCCAGGTCGACCTCACTGTCGATGATATCGAAGTAGCGATTCTCGCCCAGCACCTTGATGTTGATGTGGGGATACAGCTTGCGAAATGCCGGGATCAGGGGGGCTATGTGTAACATGCAAAACGAAATCGACGAGGTGATAGTCAGTGTACCTACAGGCTGCACCAGCGATTCACTGAGCGACGCCTCCGCCTCCTTGAGCTCACCGAGCAGACTTTTGCAACTGGTGTAGAACTGATGCCCGGAGTGAGTGAGTGCCAGGCGCCGGGTGTTACGTTCGATCAAACGCACATTGAGCCGTTGCTCCAGCGCCACCAAATGGCGACTGGCAGCTGCATTGGACAGACCCAATATTTCCGCCGCTTTGCTCAATGTTCCGACTTCGGCTGTGAGAATAAACAGCTCCAACTCGGTCAAGCGATCCATGGGTTGCTCCGTTTTTTTTATTTTTTCATAGGTGAAATAAAGAATTCCATATCCAGACTTTTTTTGCACTCTTCGGAACTATAACGTGCGGCGCTATATGCTGAAAATAGCCGGTGCCTGATCGATCACCTGCTCAACAACACCTGCACAGGCAGCAGAAGCTCGGGAGCCACGGTGCGCAATCTGGATGAAACCACTATTACCCAGGCGGTACTGGCAACCCGTCGCAGTGCTTCGGACGCCCGGCTCAGCGAGGTGATGACCTGCCTGGTACAGCACCTGCACGGATTTGCTCGGGACATCAAGCTGACCGAGCAGGAGTGGCAACGCGGGATCGACTTTCTTGAGCAAGTGGGCCAGGCCGGTTCGCCGAATCATCGCGAGTATGCCCTGCTGTCCCACATACTCGGCCTGCCGGCCATGGTGCTCGCTCAAAATCGCAAACGTTCGCCAGTCTGCACCGAGCCTGCAGTGTCCGAAGAACGATCAGACGGCCAAGCGCATGTCCATGACCTGGGAGTCGATCTGCACGTTGCCTACACAGGCGCCAATGGCTGGGTGCAAGGCACGGTGCGCGACACGAAGGCCATGGTCATCCCCTACGCCACCTTGCAGGTGTTGCCTTCCCGCACCCATTGCACGCGTCCCGCCTTGCTGCAGGCCGATGCGAACGGGCAGTTTTGCTTTTGCACGGTGCTTCCGCAAAGCCATCAGGTAGCACAACAGGGGCCGGTCAATATTTTGCTCACTGCATTGGATCGACCGGCCTGGCGCCCGGCGTATCTGGAATTCGTGATCAATGCAACGGGCTTTAGAGAGCTGACCACCCTGATATTTTGCGAAGGCGATCCGCACCTAGCTACCGACGCGCTGTTCGGCGTGCGCGCATCGCTGATAGCTCAATGGCAGCTGCAGCCGCCGGGGTGCTTGCCCGACGGCATGCTTGGCGCAGAGCCGTTTCACATCCTGAACTTCGATTTTGTACTGGCCCCCGCCTGATGGTCGTGCACGAGGAAACCATGATCCAGCAAGCATCTACCTTGGCGCACATCCGCTCCCTGCAGGCTCAGCGATACGCCGCGATGCAGCAGGCCGACCAAGACGCATTCGCCCGTCCGTGCGCACTTGTGTACGTACATTCCAACTGCGTGCAGGACGCCTTGGCGCGCTATCTGGCTGGAAAAAATGGGAGTATCAGTTTTTTTGTGTTCGGGCTGGTTAGGGCCTGCCGTCAGGCAGGCCCTTGTTTTACCAGCTCGG
>NZ_LKBW01000265.1 GCF_002699855.1 Pseudomonas amygdali
CCGAGCTGGTAAAACAAGGGCCTGCCTGACGGCAGGCCCTAACCAGCCCGAACACAAAAAAACTGATACTCCGCTGCCAATAACGACCTGACTGTCCAGCGTTCTGACAAACAGATGACGATGAGCAAGTTTTTCAAAAAAGCAGGGTTAAGTGGGAGTTCCGGCAGTCAGTCCGATCAAATTGCCCAGGTACTCAATGAAAAGCGCGGCCCCGCCGGTCCCCGTCTTATACGCCAGGGGCAGACCCATCTGGGTCGTATGCCATTGAACATCGAAGAGGGGCAAGGCAGTTCGGCCACCACGTCCGTCCAGAAAAGCGGGCTGCCCAATGGCCGCCTGGTAAACAGCAGTATTTTGCAATGGGCCGAAAAGGCGAAAGCCAATGGCAATACAAGTTCCGGTGCTCTTTATCAGATCTACGCAAAAGAACTCCCGCGTGTAGAACTGCTGCCACGCGCTGAGCACAGGGCGTGTTTGGCTCATATGTATAAGCAGAACGCTAAGGACGGTATCAGTATTTGGCCGCAGTTTCTGGATGGCGTGCGTGGGGTGCAGCTAAAACATGACACAAAAGAGTTCATGATGAACAACCCCAAAGCAGCGGACGAGTTCTACAAGATTGAACGTTCGGGCGCGCAATTTCCTGATGAGGCTGTCAAGGCTCGCCTGACGATAAATGTCAAACCTCAATTCCAGAAGGCCATGGTCGACGCAGCGGTCAGGTTGACTGCTGAGCGTCACGATATCATTACTGCCAAAGTGGCAGGTCCTGCAAAGATTGGCACGCTTACAGATGCTGCGGTTTTCTATGTCGGCGGAGATTTTTCCTCTGCGCAGACACTTGCAAAAGAGCTTCAGGCACTGCTCCCTGAAGATGCGTTTATCAATCATACGCCAGCGGGAATGCAATCCATGGGCAAGGGAATGTGTTACGCCGAGCGTACACCGCAGGACAGGACAAGCCACGGAATGTCGCGCGCCAGCATAATCGAGTCTGCATTGGCAGATACCAGCAGGTTGTCACTGGAGAAGAAGCTGCGTAATGCTTTCAAGAGCGCCGGATACAATCCCGACAACCCTGCGTTCAGGTTGGAATGAGTATGAATTGCTGAACATCCCAAAGGCGCGGGCGCAGGAAAACGTAACTGAGGGGACTATTCTCAGGCGTATCCTTCCTTTGCTTGAACACAGGCTTGCCGAGAATCTGTTTCATGGTTCCAGACAGCCTGCCCTGACAGAGAACGGCGTTTTTAGAGATTGAGCCAAACAGATCTTTTTCAGGAGATGCATGCGGTAAACGACAACAAACCACTTTCCACCAGACGAACAAAAAAACCTTGAATTTCAAGGTCTTTTTTCAAAGGTGGTGCCCCGAGGGAGAATCGAACTCCCACTTCTTTCGAAAACGGATTTTGAATCCGCCGCGTCTACCAATTCCGCCATCAGGGCTCAATGGCGGCGAAGTATAAGGATGAGTTTTCCGTTGGTCAACAGGGATTTACGCAGGTTTTTTACTAATGCCGCCAAACCGGATAAACTTCCCGGCCCTGCTAAACGAACCCGATCATGCGCGTCGCTGACTTTACCTTCGAACTCCCCGATTCCCTGATTGCTCGCCATCCACTGGCCGAGCGTCGCAGTACTCGTCTGTTGACCCTCGACGGGCCGACTGGCGCGCTGGCACATCGTCAATTCACTGATTTGCTTGAGCATTTGCGCTCGGGCGATTTGATGGTGTTCAACAATACCCGTGTGATTCCCGCGCGGCTGTTCGGGCAGAAGGCGTCCGGCGGCAAGCTGGAGATTCTGGTCGAGCGCGTGCTGGACAGCCATCGTGTGCTGGCGCATGTGCGTTCCAGCAAGTCGCCCAAGCCTGGCTCGTCGATTCTGATCGATGGCGGTGGCGAGGCCGAGATGGTTGCGCGGCATGACGCGCTGTTCGAGCTGCGCTTTGCCGAAGAGGTTCTGCCGTTGCTGGAGCGTGTCGGCCATATGCCGTTGCCTCCTTATATAGACCGACCGGATGAGGGCGCGGACCGCGAGCGCTATCAGACTGTTTACGCGCAGCGTGCAGGCGCTGTGGCTGCACCAACTGCCGGCCTGCATTTCGATCAGCCGCTGCTGGAGGCGATCGCCGCCAAGGGCGTCGAGACTGCGTTCGTCACGCTGCACGTCGGCGCGGGTACATTCCAGCCGGTGCGCGTCGAGCAGATCGAAGATCACCACATGCACAGCGAATGGCTGGAAGTTGGCCAGGACGTGGTCGACGCTGTGGCCGCGTGCCGTGCACGGGGCGGGCGAGTGGTTGCCGTCGGGACCACCAGCGTGCGCTCGCTGGAGAGTGCGGCGCGTGACGGCGAACTGAAGCCGTTCAGCGGCGATACCGACATCTTCATCTATCCAGGCCGGCCGTTTCACGTGGTCGATGCCCTGGTGACCAATTTCCATTTGCCTGAATCCACGCTGTTGATGCTGGTTTCGGCGTTCGCCGGTTATCCCGAGACGATGGCGGCTTATGCTGCGGCCATCGAGCACGGCTACCGCTTCTTCAGTTACGGTGATGCGATGTTCATCACCCGCAATCCCGCGCCGACGGCCCCACAGGAATCGGCACCAGAGGATCACGCATGAGTCGCACCTGTCGTATGTCTTTCGAATTGCTGGCCACCGACGGCAAGGCCCGTCGCGGCCGACTGACCTTCCCGCGTGGTGTGGTGGAGACCCCGGCGTTCATGCCGGTGGGCACCTATGGCACGGTCAAGGGCATGCTGCCCCGTGATATCGAGGCGACCGGCGCGCAGATGATTCTGGGCAACACGTTTCATCTGTGGCTGCGTCCGGGTACCGAAGTCATCAAGGGCCACGGCGACCTGCACGATTTCATGCAGTGGAAGGGGCCGATTCTGACCGACTCCGGCGGCTTTCAGGTGTTCAGTTTGGGCGCCATGCGCAAGATCAAGGAGGAGGGCGTGACCTTCGCCTCGCCGGTTGATGGTGCCAAGGTGTTCATGGGCCCTGAAGAGTCGATGCAGGTTCAGCGTGATCTGGGCTCGGACGTCGTGATGATCTTCGACGAATGCACGCCGTACCCGGCCGACGAAGATGTGGCGCGTGTCTCCATGGAGCTGTCGTTGCGTTGGGCCAAGCGCTCCAAGGTTGCGCATGGCGAAAACACTGCTGCGTTGTTCGGCATCGTTCAGGGCGGGATGCACGAGAACCTGCGCAAGCGCTCGCTGGAAGGCCTGGACGAGATCGGCTTTGACGGTCTGGCGATCGGCGGTCTGTCGGTGGGCGAACCCAAGCACGAGATGATCAAGGTGCTGGACTACCTGCCAGGCCTCATGCCGGCAGACAAACCTCGTTACCTGATGGGTGTAGGCAAGCCGGAAGATCTGGTCGAAGGTGTGCGCCGTGGCGTCGACATGTTCGACTGCGTGATGCCCACCCGCAACGCCCGCAACGGCCATCTGTTCACTGATACCGGTGTATTGAAAATCCGTAACGCGTTCCATCGCCACGACAATTCGCCGCTGGACCCGACCTGCGATTGCTACACCTGCAAGAACTTCTCGCGCGCTTATCTGCATCACCTTGACAAGTGCGGGGAAATGCTGGGGAGCATGCTCAATACAATCCATAATTTGCGGCACTACCAGCTGCTTATGGCTGGTTTGCGCGAGGCTATTCAACAGGGTACATTGGCCGCCTTCGTCGATGCCTTCTATGCCAAACGCGGTCTTCCAACGCCGCCTCTGGGTTGAAACAGAACGAGTTTTTCCTGCTTTTTATACTAATTATGTAACTGGAGCGACAAATGAGCTTTTTCATCTCTCCCGCTTTTGCGGATGCTGCTGCACCGGCTGCCGGTCCTGCGGGCAGTGGTTTCGAGTGGATTTTCCTGGTCGGCTTCCTGGTCATCTTCTATCTGATGATCTGGCGTCCACAGGCCAAGCGCGCAAAAGAGCAGAAAAACCTGCTGGGCAACCTGCAGAAAGGCGACGAAGTTGTCACCAGTGGCGGTATCGCGGGCAAGATCAACAAAGTGACCGATGACTTCGTGGTCATCGAAGTGTCTGACACCGTTGAGCTGAAAATCCAGAAGGGCGCCATCGCGGCCACTCTGCCTAAAGGCACCCTGAAAGCGATCTGAGCAACAACTTTTTACCCATCGACGGGGCGCGCAAGGCGCCCCGCGTTTTAAGCGGGCGGCGTGATGCTGAACAAATACCCTCTGTGGAAATACGTACTGATCCTGGCGGTGCTGGTGGTCGGTTTTATTTATTCCGCACCCAATCTCTACCCTGATGATTCTGCCATCCAGATCAGCGGCGCAAGCACTGCACTGCAAGTCAATCAGGCGGACGTGGATCGTGCAGCCAAGGCGCTTGCCGATGCCGGCATCTCGGTCAAGGCTTCTTCTCTGGCCGAGAATGGCAAGGGCGGTTTGTTGCGTCTGAGCAAGCAGGAAGATCAGTTGCCAGCCAAGGATGTCGTGCGCAAGGCGTTGGGTGACGACTATGTCGTTGCACTGAACCTGGCGCGTACCACGCCGACCTGGTTGCGTCACCTGGGTGCAAGCCCGATGAAGCTTGGTCTCGACCTGTCCGGCGGTGTGCACTTCCTGCTGGAAGTCGACATGGACAAGGCGATCGATGCACGTCTGAAAGTCTACGAAGGCGAAGTCAAATCCCTGTTGCGCAAGGAAAAGGTGCGTTATCGCAGCCTGCCGCAGCTGGGCAATGTGATTCAGCTGGGCTTCACCGACGACGCAGAGCGTGAGCAGGCGCGTGCACTGGTGCGCAAGACCTTCACCGATTTCGAAATCACGCCTGCCGAGCTGAACGGTATTCCCGTGCTGCGCATGGCGCTGACCCCGGCCAAACTGGCCGAGATTCGTGAATACTCGATCAAGCAGAACCTGACTACCGTGCGTAATCGGGTCAACGAGCTGGGTGTTGCCGAGCCGCTGGTTCAGCGCCAGGGTGCCAATCGCATCGTGGTCGAGCTGCCGGGTGTGCAGGACACGGCCGAAGCCAAGCGTATTCTGGGCAAGACCGCCAACCTCGAATTCCGTCTGGGTGCAGGCCCGGATGATTCGAAAGGCACCACCGAAATGTTCGAATTCCGCGAAGGCGGTCGTCCGGCAGCGGCGGTGGAGCGTGGTCTGATCATCACCGGCGATCAGGTGACTGACGCCAAGGCCAGCTTCGACGAACATGGCCGTCCACAGGTGAACATCAATCTTGATGGCCACGGTGGCGAGCTGATGAGCCGCGCAACCCGCAGCAATGTGGGTCGCAGCATGGCGGTGATCTTCATCGAGCAGCGTCCGACCACCACCTACACCAAACAGATGGTCAACGGCGTCGAAAAAGACGTGCCGGTGCAGACCTTCAAGGAAGAAAAGAAAATCATTAGTCTGGCGACCATTCAGTCGCCGCTGGGCAGTCAGTTCCGGATTACCGGTCTGAACGGTCAGGGTGAGTCTTCCGAGCTGGCGCTGCTGTTGCGTGCCGGTGGTCTGGCGGCGCCGATGTACTTCGCTGAAGAGCGCACCATCGGTCCTAGCCTGGGTGCCGACAACATCACCAAGGGTATCGACGCTTCCCTGTGGGGCATGCTGTTCGTCTCGCTGTTCATCATGGCGATCTACCGCTTCTTCGGTCTGATCGCGACCGTCGCACTGGCCTTGAACATGGTCATGCTGCTGGCACTGATGTCCTTGCTGGGTGCAACACTGACCCTGCCAGGTATCGCCGGTATCGTGTTGACCATGGGTATGGCGGTGGATGCCAACGTGCTGATCTTCTCGCGTATTCGTGAAGAGATCGCCAATGGCATGACGGTCCAGCGCGCTATCAACGAAGGTTTCGATCGTGCCTACACGGCGATCCTCGACGCCAACCTGACGACGCTGCTGGTCGGCGGCATTCTCTTTGCGATGGGCACCGGCCCGGTCAAAGGGTTTGCGGTGACCATGTCGCTCGGGATCTTTACCTCGATGTTCACGGCCATCATGGTGACCCGCGCTATGGTCAACCTGATCTACGGCGGTCGTGACTTCAAGAAGTTGTGGATTTAAGGGGCTGCCATGTTACGTACCATCAACTTCATGGGCGTTCGCAATGTTGCGTTCGCCATCACGATGCTCCTTACCGCACTGGCGCTGTTCAGCTGGTTCCATAAAGGGCTCAACTTTGGTCTGGACTTCACTGGCGGTACGCTCATCGAGCTGACCTACGAGCGTCCAGCCGATCTGGGCAAGGTGCGCCAGGAGCTGGTTTCGGCGGGCTATCACGAAGCCGTTGTTCAGAGCTTTGGTGCCACCACTGACTTACTGGTGCGCATGCCGGGTGAAGACCCGCAACTGGGCACTCAGGTGGCCGAAGCGCTGCGCAAGGCCGGTGCCGATAACCCGGCAGTGGTCAAGCGTGTCGAGTTCGTCGGTCCGCAGGTGGGTGAAGAGCTGCGCGATCAGGGCGGTCTCGGCATGCTGATGGCGCTGGGCGGTGTTCTGATCTACCTGGCGTTCCGCTTCCAGTGGAAATTTGCCGTCGGGGCGATCATCTCGCTGATCCACGACGTGGTGGTGACGATGGGTATTCTGTCGTTCTTCCAGATCACCTTCGACCTGACGGTGCTGGCGGCGGTGCTGGCGATCATCGGTTACTCGCTGAACGACACCATTGTGGTCTTCGACCGGGTACGCGAAAACTTCCGCCTGCTGCGCAAGGCTTCGCTGATTGAGAACATCAACATCTCCACCACGCAGACACTGCTGCGTACCATTGCCACTTCGGTCTCGACCCTGTTGGCGATTGTTGCACTGTGGGCGTTTGGCGGCGACAGCCTGGAAGGCTTCTCCATCGCATTGTTCATCGGTGTTCTGGCGGGTACTTACTCGTCCATCTACATCGCTAACGTGGTGCTGATCTGGCTGAACCTGACCACTGAGGACCTGATCCCTCCAGTGGTCGTCGAGAAGGCTGACGACCTCCCGTAGGTCCGGCCATCATAAAAAAGGCGCGAGTGCTGAACTCGCGCCTTTTTTTATGCTCCAAGGCTAGGCATTGCGCAGTCATGCTGCGTTTCGATTGGTCAGGAGGTTCAAGTGAACAAGTCTATGCTTGTTGGTGCTGTGTTAGGTGCTGCTGTCGTGACTGCTGGCGGCGCCGTTGCCACCTATAGCTTGGTCAAGGGTCGTCCTGAGTATGCGGATGTATTGGCAGTAGAGCCGATCAACCAGCAGATCAAAACCCCCCGTGAAGTTTGCAAGGACGTAACCGTTACTCGTCAGGCGCCGGTCAAGGATCAGCATCAGATCGTAGGTAGCGTTATTGGCGCGGTTGCCGGTGGTTTGCTGGGTAACCAGATCGGTGGCGGTAACGGCAAGAAGATCGCTACAGTCGCGGGTGCGGTAGGTGGTGGTTATGCGGGCAACAAGGTTCAGGAAGGCATGCAGGAGCGTGATACCTACACCACTACGCAGAACCGCTGCACGACGGTCAACGATGTGAGCGACAAGGTTGTGGGCTACAACGTCAAATACAAGTTGAACGAGAAAGTGGGTCAGGTTCGTATGGAGCGTGATCCGGGCAGCCAGATTCCGGTCGACAAGAATGGTCAGCTGATATTGGGTCAGGCGCAGTAACGCCAGCCGCTGCGCTTCAGAAGACATAAAAAAACCGGCTTTCGCCGGTTTTTTTTACGTCTGCAGCTTAGCGTTTGAGCGAAGGCGGCAGGTGCGGTGCGATTGCGGTCAGTACGGCCTTGAAGCATTTGGTGTTGCCGGCAACGATATGGCCTTTCTCGAGGAAGTCGTGACCGCCGGTGAAATCGCTGACCAGACCGCCTGCTTCCTGAATCAGCAGAGCGCCTGCTGCCATGTCCCATTCGGACAGGCCCGACTCCCAGAACGCATCGAAACGACCGGCAGCTACGTAAGCCAGATCGAGGCTTGCAGCGCCTGCGCGACGGATGCCGGCGGTCTGGCCTACCAGGCTGCGGAACATGCCCAGGTAGTTTTCGATGTTGTCCATCTGGTTGTCACGGAACGGGAAGCCGGTGCCCAGCAGTGCGCCTTCCAGGCTCTTGCGCTGGCTGACGCGCAGACGACGACCGTTCAGGGCAGCGCCGCGACCACGGCTGGCGGTGAATTCTTCCTGACGGACCGGGTCCAGAATGACAGCGTGCTCAAGGCGGCCGCGGTATTTGCAGGCGATGCTGACGGCAAAGTGCGGAATGCCGCGAACGAAGTTGGTGGTGCCGTCCAGTGGGTCGATGATCCACAGGTAGTCGGTGCATTCGCCGCTGCCTTCGTGCAGGCCGCTTTCTTCGCCGAGAATGCAGTGAGTCGGGTAGGCCTTGCGCAGAGCGGTGATGATGCTTTGCTCGGCAGCTCGGTCGATCTCTGTGACGTAGTCTTTGGCTTCTTTTTCGTCAACCTTGATGGTATCCAGGCGCTCGATGGAGCGGAAAATCAATTCGCTGGCGCTGCGGGCGGCGCGCAGCGCGATATTCAGCATGGGCTGCATGGATAATTCACCTAAGGTTGTTAAAGAGAGCCGGGCATTCTATGGGCTGATTCGAATTATTTCCAGCCTTGCGTGGTTACGGTTGTCGGGTTCGTGTGGATTTTTTCATGTCGCAAGCGGTCAGTTCCGATCTTCCGGCCCGCACAGCTTCATAGCGTTAGTCGAACCGTTTCTGTAAGATTTGCCCCCCTAATTCGCGTCAGTGAGCGTTCGCTTTGTTGCAGAACATTCGTGTTGTCCTGGTCGGCACTACCCATCCCGGAAATATCGGCGGGGCCGCTCGCGCCATGAAAAATATGGGGCTTTCGCGTCTGGTGCTGGTCGATCCGCGCATCTTTCCTTCGCCTGATGCCGATGCGCGTGCGTCAGGCGCCACCGATATTCTTGAAGGTGCAAAGGTTGTTGCGACTCTTGAAGACGCGTTGGTCGGCTGTCGTCTGGTGCTCGGTACCAGTGCGCGTGATCGCAGTTTGCCGTGGCCGTTGCTCGATCCGCGCGCTTCCGGTGAAAAAGTCATCGAGCAGGCCGGAGAGGGCGCGGAAGTGGCGCTGGTCTTCGGTCGCGAGCACGCCGGCCTGACCAATGAAGAGCTGCAGCGCTGCCACTTCCATGTGCACATCCCGTCGGACCCCGGGTTCAGCTCGCTGAACCTCGCCGCGGCTGTGCAGGTGCTCAGCTACGAAGTGCGCATGGCCTGGCTGGCGGCTTCGGCACACTCAGAGCAGGGCGAAACGCCCAAGGCAGTCTCGGCGCATAACGCCGAGCTGGCGACGATGGATGAGATGGAAGGCTTTTACATGCATCTTGAAGCCACGCTTGTGGCCATCGGTTTCCTTGATCCGGAAAAACCACGTCATCTGATGGCGCGACTGCGCAGGCTATACGGGCGTAGCGAGGTCGAGCGATCCGAACTGAGTATCCTGCGCGGTGTGCTCACCGAAACCCAGAAAGCCGCACGCGGTGAGCCCTACAAGCGGAAGGATCAGTAATGTTCAAGCGTCTGCGAGAAGACATTCAAAGCGTATTCCATCGTGACCCTGCTGCGCGCAACGCCTTTGAGGTGCTGACCTGCTATCCGGGCATGCATGCCATCTGGCTGCACCGCTTTGCGCACATTCTGTGGCGCAACGGCTGGAAGTGGCTCGCGCGGCTGGTCTCCAACTTCGGTCGCTGGATGACCGGTATCGAGATCCACCCGGGGGCGCGCATCGGTCGCCGTTTTTTCATCGACCACGGCATGGGCATCGTGATCGGCGAAACCGCCGAGATCGGCAATGACGTAACGCTTTACCAGGGCGTGACCCTGGGCGGTACCAGCTGGAATGCCGGCAAGCGTCACCCGACGCTGGAAGATGGCGTAGTGGTCGGGGCGGGTGCCAAGGTGCTCGGGCCGTTCACAGTGGGTGCCGGTGCCAAGATTGGTTCCAACGCAGTGGTGACCAAGGCGGTGCCTGCGGGGGCAACTGCCGTGGGCATTCCGGGGCGCATCATTGTCAAGTCCGACGATGAAACCGAAGCCCGGCGCAAGGTCATGGCTGAAAAGCTCGGTTTCGACGCGTACGGCGTCAGCGCCGACATGCCGGACCCTATCGCTCGCGCCATTGGCCAGTTGCTCGACCATTTGCAGGCTGTCGACGGCCGTCTTGAGGGCATGTGCGATGCGCTCGTCAGGCTGGGCAGTGATTATTGCGCCAAAGACCTTCCCGAGCTGCGTGATGAAGTATTCGACTGCGTCAAGGATCGCCACGAAGACAAGGTTGGCTAGGCGACACGGCGGCGTGACGCGTGCCATTACGCCGCACCTTTGCTATGATGCAGCCCGCGCTTTTCGCTAATCCCGACTGTTTTACTTGGTCTAATAGTTGACTCTTTCACTCGGGAATAGCATACTCGCTGTCATTCCGAACCTCTGCGGTATACGCCATGCGACTGACTACTAAAGGCCGATACGCTGTAACAGCCATGCTTGACCTGGCGTTGCACGCGCAGAACGGGCCAGTGTCTCTGGCCGACATCTCCGAGCGGCAGGGTATTTCCCTGTCCTACCTCGAGCAGCTGTTCGCCAAGCTGCGTCGCGGCAATCTGGTTTCCAGTGTTCGTGGTCCAGGTGGTGGTTACCAGCTGTCGCGCGACATGAAAGGCATCCAGGTTGCTCAAGTCGTCGATGCAGTCAATGAATCGGTCGACGCCACGCGGTGTCAGGGTCTGGGCGATTGCCACGCTGGCGATACCTGCCTGACCCACCACTTGTGGTGTGACCTGAGCCAGCAGATTCACGAATTTCTAAGCGGTATCAGCTTGGCGGATCTTGTCACTCGCCGTGAGGTACAAGAAGTCGCTCAGCGCCAGGATATGCGCCGTGGTCATAACCACATGTCGCAACTGGGTAAGATCGAAACGTCCGCCGTCGAATGAACGCAGATGAATGAGCGGTGCGCCTGCCTGATAGGAGAGCTTCAATGAAATTGCCAATTTACCTCGACTACTCCGCGACGACCCCGGTCGATCCGCGTGTCGCGCAGAAAATGATCGATTGCCTGACCGTCGAAGGAAACTTCGGCAACCCGGCCTCGCGCTCCCACGTCTTTGGCTGGAAAGCCGAAGAAGCGGTCGAGAACGCTCGTCGTCAGGTCGCTGATCTGGTCAACGCCGATCCGCGCGAAATCGTCTGGACCTCGGGTGCCACTGAATCCAACAACCTGGCTATTAAAGGTGTTGCGCATTTCTACGCCAGCAAAGGCAAGCACCTGATCACGTCGAAGGTCGAACACAAGGCTGTCCTCGACACCACTCGCCAGCTGGAACGCGAAGGTTTCGAAGTCACCTACATCGAGCCAGGTGAAGACGGTCTGATCACGCCTGCCATGATTGAAGCGGCACTGCGCGACGACACCATCCTGGTTTCGGTCATGCATGTGAACAACGAGATCGGCACTATCAACGACATCGCTGCGATCGGTGAACTGACCCGTTCGCGTGGCGTGCTGTTCCACGTTGACGGCGCGCAGTCGACCGGCAAGGTTGAAATCGATCTGACCAGCCTCAAGGTTGACCTCATGTCGTTCTCGGCGCACAAGACCTATGGTCCTAAAGGTATCGGCGCGCTCTACGTCAGCCGCAAGCCGCGTGTTCGCCTTGAAGCGACCATGCACGGCGGTGGTCACGAGCGTGGCATGCGTTCCGGCACCCTGGCGACCCACCAGATCGTCGGTATGGGCGAAGCATTCCGCATTGCCAAGGAAGAAATGGCTGCTGAAAACGTGCGCATCAAGGCACTCAGCGATCGTTTCTTCAAGCAGGTCGAAAATCTGGAAGAGCTGTACGTCAACGGCAGCCTGACTGCACGCGTACCGCACAACCTGAACCTGAGCTTCAACTACGTCGAAGGCGAGTCGCTGATCATGGCGCTCAAGGATCTGGCGGTATCGTCCGGTTCGGCCTGTACCTCGGCCTCGCTTGAGCCTTCGTATGTGCTGCGTGCCCTGGGTCGCAACGATGAGCTGGCGCACAGCTCGATTCGTTTCACCTTCGGCCGTTTCAGCACTGAAGAAGAAATCGATTACGCCGCGCAGAAGGTTTGCGAGGCTGTCACCCGGCTGCGCACACTTTCGCCGCTGTGGGACATGTTCAAAGACGGCGTCGACATCTCCAAGATCGAGTGGGCGGCGCACTAATTTAAAGTCGCCTCCAACACAGGTCATGTGCAATTGCGCGTGACCTGCAGAGCGGCTCCCTGATGTGAGAGGAATAGAATCATGGCTTACAGCGAAAAGGTCATCGACCACTACGAGAACCCACGTAACGTCGGCAAGATGAACGCGGAAGATCCTGATGTCGGCACCGGCATGGTCGGCGCTCCAGCGTGCGGCGACGTAATGCGTTTGCAGATCAAGGTCAACGAGCAGGGCGTTATCGAAGACGCCAAGTTCAAGACCTACGGCTGCGGTTCGGCCATTGCTTCCAGCTCGCTGGCGACCGAGTGGATGAAAGGCAAGACTCTGGATGAAGCAGAGACCATCAAGAACACTCAGCTGGCTGAAGAGCTGGCGCTGCCGCCGGTCAAGATTCACTGCTCGGTACTCGCTGAAGACGCCATCAAGGCCGCCGTTCGCGATTACAAGCAGAAGAAAGGTCTGCTGTAAGCAGGCAGGCTTTTCAAGAGAAGCTTGCAGCAGAGTCAACTGCAACAGGCTAATGCAACAGGCTAAGGAGTTCCGATGGCTATCAGCATGACAGAAGCTGCCGCTAACCACGTACGACGTTCCCTTGAGGGGCGCGGCAAGGGTGATGGCGTTCGTCTGGGTGTTCGCACCACAGGCTGTTCAGGTCTTGCCTATGTGCTTGAGTTCGTCGATGAGGCGGCTGGCGAAGACACTGTGTTTGAAATGCACGGCGTCAAGGTGATCATTGACCCGAAAAGTCTGGTCTATCTGGATGGCACTGAGCTCGACTTCGTGCGTGAAGGGTTGAATGAAGGCTTCAAGTTCAACAACCCCAACTCGCGCGGTGAGTGCGGCTGTGGCGAAAGCTTCAACGTCTGAGGCTTTTATTGTGGGTACTCCCTGTCACTTCGCCCTGTTCGATCTCAAGCCCGAGTTTCAGCTTGATCTTGACCAGTTGGGCACTCGTTACCGTGAGCTTGCGCGCAACGTGCATCCGGATCGTTTTGCGGATGCCCCAGAGCGTGAGCAGCGTGTGGCGCTGGAGCGTTCGGCCAGTCTCAACGAGGCTTATCAAACCCTGAAAAGCCCGCGGAAAAGGGCGCGCTACCTGCTGGCAATGAACGGCAACGAAGTGCCGCTCGAAGTCACGGTGCATGATCCCGAGTTTCTTCTGCAGCAGATGCAATTGCGCGAAGACCTCGAGGACTTGCAGGAAGAGGCTGATCTCGCTGGCGTTGCGACCTTCAAGCGTCAGCTCAAGGTCGCTCAGGACGAGCTGAACCAGAGCTTCGCGGCCTGTTGGAATGATGCTGCACAACGCGAGCACGCTGAAAAGCTGATGCGGCGTATGCAGTTTCTCGACAAGCTCTCTCACGAAGTGCGCCAGTTAGAAGAGCGCCTCGACGATTAACCCCGCGCGGCTTCGGCCGCGCGCCAGTGATTATTCTGAACAGCATGGCTTTACTGCAGATCGCCGAACCCGGCCTGAGTCCTCAACCGCACCAGCGTCGTCTGGCTGTGGGTATAGACCTGGGCACCACCAATTCTCTGGTTGCTGCAGTACGCAGCGGCCTGTCCGAACCGCTGGCCGATGCAGAGGGGCAGGTCATTCTGCCGTCTGCCGTGCGCTATCACGCTGATCGTGTCGAAGTAGGGCAGTCAGCGAAGATCGCCGCCTCCCAGGATCCGTTCAATACCGTTCTGTCAGTCAAGCGCCTCATGGGGCGCGGGCTGACTGACGTCAAGCAATTGGGCGAGCAACTGCCGTACCGGTTTGTTGGCGGTGAGTCGCACATGCCGTTCATCGACACCGTGCAGGGGCCGAAAAGTCCTGTTGAAGTGTCTGCCGACATTCTCAAGGTTCTGCGCGAACGTGCCGAGTCCACGCTGGGTGGCGAACTGGTGGGGGCGGTGATTACCGTGCCTGCTTATTTCGACGACTCTCAGCGCCAGGCGACCAAGGATGCCGCCAGACTTGCCGGCCTCAATGTGTTGCGCCTGCTTAATGAGCCAACGGCTGCTGCCGTTGCCTATGGTCTGGATCAGAAAGCCGAAGGCGTGGTTGCCATCTATGATCTGGGCGGCGGAACCTTCGACATCTCGATCCTGCGCCTGACCGGCGGTGTGTTTGAAGTACTGGCCACTGGCGGGGATACCGCTCTGGGTGGCGATGACTTCGATCATGCGATAGCCAACTGGATTGTCACTGATGCCGGTCTGTCTGCGGATATCGACCCTTCCGCGCAACGCAGCCTGCTGCAGGCTGCCTGCTCGGCCAAGGAAGCGCTGACTGACGCCGAGTCTGTCGAGGTCGCCTACGGTGACTGGCGTGGCACGCTGACCCGCGAGGCGCTCAATGCGCTGATCGAGCCTATGGTCGCGCGCAGTCTCAAGGCCTGTCGTCGTGCGGTGCGTGATACCGGTATCGAGCTTGAAGAAGTCGAGGCGGTGGTCATGGTCGGCGGTTCGACCCGAGTTCCATGCGTACGCGAAGCGGTGGCCGAGCTGTTCGGTCGTCAGCCATTGACCCAGATTGACCCGGATCAAGTGGTGGCCATCGGGGCTGCGATCCAGGCCGATACGCTGGCAGGCAACAAGCGTGACGGTGGCGAACTGCTATTGCTCGATGTGATTCCGCTCTCGCTGGGGCTGGAAACCATGGGCGGGCTGATGGAGAAGGTCATTCCGCGCAACACCACCATCCCTGTCGCGCGTGGTCAGGAATTCACCACGTACAAGGACGGCCAGACGGCCATGAAGATTCATGTTCTGCAGGGCGAGCGCGAGTTGATCAGTGACTGCCGTTCCCTTGCACGTTTCGAATTGCGCGGCATTCCGCCGATGGTCGCGGGTGCGGCAAAGATTCGTGTCACCTTCCAGGTTGATGCTGACGGTCTGCTCAGCGTTTCGGCGCGTGAAATGGGCTCGGGTATCGAGTCGAGCATTCAGGTCAAGCCTTCCTACGGGCTGACCGATGACGAAGTCACCCGCATGCTCAAGGACTCCTTCGAGTATGCCGGCGACGATAAGGTCGCTCGTGTGCTGCGCGAGCACCAGGTTGACGCCGAGCGCTTGCTCGAAGCGGTTCAAGGTGCCCTTGAGGCTGATGGTGAGCGTCTTCTCGACGAAGAAGAGCGCCTGGTCATCAACCTGCAGATGAACGAATTACGTGAATTGATGCAAGGCACCGATGGTTATGCCATCGAGCAGCAGACCAAGCGTCTGTCGCAGGTGACCGATGCATTTGCTGCCCGACGCCTCGATTCGACGGTAAAAGCCGCACTGGCCGGGCGCAACTTGAATGAGATTGAGGAATAACTGATGCCGCAGGTGATTTTTCTGCCCCACGCCGAGCATTGTCCGGACGGGCTGGTTGTAGAAGTGGAGCCGGGCACGTCTATTCTCGAGATTGCCCACGAGCACCACATCGAGATTGAAAGCGCCTGTGGTGGCGTGTGTGCCTGTACCACCTGTCACTGCGTCATTCGCGAAGGCTTCAATTCGCTCAATGAAGCGGACGAGCTGGAAGAAGACATGCTCGACAAAGCCTGGGGCCTGGAAGCGCAATCGCGTCTGTCCTGTCAGGCCATTGTCGGCAACGAAGACCTCACGGTCGAAATACCCAAGTATTCGCTCAACCACGCCGCTGAAGCGCCACACTGATTCAAGGATTGCTCATGAGTCTCAAATGGGTTGATGTGCAGGAAATCGCCATCCAGCTGGCTGAAAGCCACCCGGATGTCGATCCGCTGACTGTGAGTTTCCCCAGGCTGCGTAATCTGGTCATGGCCTTGCCCGAGTTCGATGACCACCCGGACCGTAGTGGGGAAAAGGTTCTCGAGGCGATCCAGGGGTTATGGATCGAAGAGGCCGATTGACGTTCAGTAACGTACGCAGTTAGGCAATACACCAGAACCCGCGTATAATTCGCGGGTTTAATTTTTCGCTTCAATCACTGCTTCTGGAGTTTCACCATGGCTGTTCAACGTACTTTCTCCATCATCAAGCCTGACGCCGTTGCCAAGAACGTAATCGGCGAGATCACCACTCGTTTCGAAAAAGCAGGTCTGCGCGTTGTCGCTTCCAAGCTGAAGCAACTGTCCAAGGCCGAAGCTGAAGGTTTCTACGCTGAGCACAGCGCTCGCGGTTTCTTCGGCGACCTGGTTGCCTTCATGATCTCCGGCCCGGTTGTCGTTCAGGTTCTGGAAGGCGAAAACGCTATCGCTCTGAACCGTGAGCTGATGGGCGCTACCAACCCTAAAGAAGCTGCTGCCGGCACCATCCGCGCTGATTTCGCTGACTCCATCGACGCCAACGCTGTTCATGGCTCCGATTCGGAAGCAGCCGCCGCTCGCGAAATCTCGTACTTCTTCGCAGCTACCGAAGTAACCGCTCGCTAAGTCATTTTTGACTGACGAGTGAAGGGTGAATTCATGATTGCATCGACTGGTAAAACCAACCTGCTGGGGCTGACTCAACAGGAAATGGAGAAATTCTTCGACTCTATCGGGGAGAAGCGCTTCCGTGCCGGTCAGGTCATGAAGTGGATTCACCACTTCGGCGTCGACGATTTCGACGCGATGACGAACGTCAGCAAGGCCCTGCGCGAAAAGCTCAAGGCCTGTGCCGAAGTTCGCGGTCCCGAAGTGGTCAGCGAGGACATCTCCAGCGACGGCACCCGTAAATGGGTCGTGCGCGTAGAGTCCGGCAGCTGTGTCGAGACCGTCTATATCCCGCAGGGCAAGCGTGGCACCTTGTGTGTTTCGTCCCAGGCGGGCTGTGCCCTGGATTGCAGTTTCTGCTCCACCGGCAAGCAAGGCTTCAACAGCAACCTCACCGCCGCCGAAGTCATCGGTCAGGTGTGGATTGCCAACAAATCCTTTGGCAGCGTACCGGCGACCGTCGACCGTGCCATCACCAACGTGGTGATGATGGGCATGGGTGAGCCGCTGCTGAACTTCGACAATGTCATTGCTGCCATGCATCTGATGATGGATGACCTGGGGTATGGCATTTCCAAGCGCCGGGTGACCTTGTCCACCTCCGGCGTGGTACCGATGATCGATGAGCTTTCCAAGCATATCGACGTTTCCCTGGCCTTGTCGCTGCACGCGCCGAACGATGCGCTGCGTAACCAGTTGGTGCCGATCAACAAGAAATACCCGCTGCAAATGCTCCTTGATTCCTGCCGCCGTTACATGTCCAGTCTGGGCGAAAAGCGTGTGCTCACCATTGAATACACCATGCTCAAGGACATCAACGACAAGGTTGAACACGCCGTCGAGATGATCGAGCTGCTCAAGGACACGCCTTGCAAGATCAACCTGATCCCGTTCAACCCGTTTCCGCACTCCGGTTACGAGCGTCCCAGCAATAACGCGATCCGTCGTTTTCAGGACCTGTTGCATCAGGCTGGTTATAACGTCACTGTGCGCACCACGCGCGGTGAAGACATTGATGCAGCATGCGGCCAGCTGGTCGGGCAGGTGATGGACCGTACACGCCGTAGTGAACGCTACATTGCTGTGCGTGAGTTGAGCGCCGAGGCCGAGACGGCCCCGGTTGCGGCGACTCGAACCTGACTGCCAACCTGATCGAGAGAGACTCCATGTCTGTGCGTGCCTCGCTGTTGCTATGTGTTGTCATGTTGCTGACGGCGTGCGTATCCACCGGCAACGTCAACCCGATGACAACGGCGCAGGGGCGCGAGGAAGCGCGCAGAGCGTACGTGCAGCTTGGGCTGGGTTACTTTCAGCAGGGGCAGACCGAGCGCGCCAAGGTTCCGCTGAAAAAGGCGCTCGAGCTCGACAGTTCCGACGCGCAGGCCAATGCCGCACTGGCGCTGGTGTTCCAGACCGAGATGGAGCCGGAGCTTGCAGAGCAGTACTTTCGCAAGGCGCTGGCTTCCAGTAACAACGAAACACGCATCGTCAATAATTACGGCAGTTTTCTGTTCGAACAAAAGCGTTACAAGGAAGCCTACGAGCGTTTTGAACAGGCCGCTGCCGACAACCTGTATCCTGAGCGGTCGCGAGTCTTTGAGAGCCTGGGCATGACTTCGCTGAAGCTGGGTAATCGCGAGCAGGCCCGTGAGCATTTTACCAAGGCGTTGCGCCTGGACCGCCAGTTGCCAAGGTCCTTGCTGGAAATGGCGCAGATATCCTACGAAGACAAGCAATATGTGCCGGCGCGTGATTATTACGACCGTTTTAGCCAACTCAGCGAGCAAAATGCACGTAGTCTATTGCTCGGTACACGCCTGGCGAAGATCTATGATGATCGTAACAAGGCGGCCAGTTTTGGTCTGCTGTTGAAAAGACTCTATCCCGGTACGCCGGAATATCAGCAATACCTGTCGGAGCAATGATGAAAGCGGCGCATCCCGAAGTTGTAGCAACCACCCGCGTGAACCCTGGAGAAACCCTGCGCCAGGTCCGCGAGAGCAGGAGCTGGTCGCTGCCAGATGTGGCTTTGAGACTGAACCTCACCGTGACCTCCCTGAGCAATCTGGAGAACGGACATTTTGAAAAGCTGCCTGGGCATACGTTTGCCCGGGGGTATGTACGCGCCTACGCCAAGCTGCTTGACCTCGATCAGGCGGCGCTGGTCGAACAGTTCGACCAGTTCACCGGCACCGATGGCAAGGGCAGTTCGGTCCACGCATTGGGCCGTATCGAAGAGCCGGTCAGGCTGTCACACAACATCCTGCGTATCGTCAGCCTGTTGTTGCTGGTGCTTCTGGTCGGTGGCGGTTTCTTCTGGTGGCAGGATCAGGCTTCTCTGCGTGGCAGGGACCAGTCCGGGCTGAACATGGAGCACGTCGAGGTCGAAAGCGCCGACGGCACCACTCAGATTCACCCGCTGGACGAGCCGGAAGAGCCCGCAGTGGCCGAAACGCCTAATGCCGGACAGACTTCGCTGCCGTTGAACACCGGTGCGCCTGCCAGTGAATCTCCGAGCGCGGCGCCTGCTGCTCCTACTGCAGGTGTTACGAGTCATGCGCCTGCGCAGACACAGACACCGGCCGCCACTACGCCGCCTGCAAATGCTCCACAAGCGCCTGTTGCTGCGCCGACCGTACCGTCGATGCCGACCGCACCAGCCGAGCAGCCAGCGCCAGTCATGGCCGGGGCCGGTCAGGTTACTGTGCAGTTCGTCGCCGATTGCTGGACCCAGGTCACTGACGGAAACGGCAAGGTGCTGGTCAGCGGCCTTAAGCGCAAGGGCGACAGCCTGGATGTCAGCGGCAAGCCGCCATTGACGCTGCGCCTGGGCTACGCACGCGGCGCGCAGGTCAGCTACAACGGTCAGCCTGTAGACGTGGCACCTTTTACCAGCGGCGAAACTGCTCGCCTGAAGCTAGGGCAATAAGTCATGCACGGCGAATCTCCAATCAAGCGTCGCGAATCCCGAAAAATATGGGTCGGTTCCGTACCGGTCGGCGGTGATGCGCCGATTGCCGTGCAGAGCATGACCAACAGCGATACCAACGATGTTGCGGCCACCGTCGCCCAGATCAACCGTCTGGAAGCTGCCGGTGTCGACATCGTGCGTGTTTCTGTACCGGACATGGACGCTGCCGAAGCCTTTGGTCGCATCAAGCAACTGGTCAAAGTGCCATTGGTCGCCGACATCCACTTCGACTATCGCATCGCATTGCGTGTGGCTGAACTGGGTGTCGACTGTCTGCGTATCAACCCGGGCAATATCGGTCGTGAAGACCGGGTGCGGGCCGTGGTCGATGCTGCGCGTGATCGCGGTATTCCGATCCGCATCGGCGTCAACGCCGGGTCGCTGGAAAAAGACCTGCAGAAGAAGTACGGCGAGCCGACGCCAGAGGCGTTGGTGGAGTCTGCGTTGCGCCACGTCGAGCACCTGGAGCGCCTGAACTTTCAGGACTTCAAGGTCAGCGTCAAGGCGTCCGATGTGTTCATGGCCGTCGCAGCCTACCGCCTGCTGGCCAAACAGATCGTCCAGCCGCTGCACCTGGGTATTACCGAAGCTGGCGGCTTGCGTTCAGGCACGGTGAAATCGGCTGTCGGTCTTGGAATGCTGCTTGCCGAAGGAATTGGCGATACTATCCGCATCTCGCTGGCTGCTGATCCGGTCGAGGAAGTGAAAGTCGGGTACGACATCCTCAAATCGTTGCGCCTTCGTTCCCGTGGTATCAACTTCATCGCCTGCCCGAGCTGCTCGCGGCAGAACTTCGATGTGGTCAAGACCATGAACGAGCTTGAAGGTCGCCTTGAAGATTTGCTGGTGCCGCTTGATGTCGCAGTGATCGGTTGTGTAGTCAACGGTCCGGGCGAGGCCAAGGAAGCGCATATCGGCCTGACTGGTGGTACGCCGAACCTGATTTACATCGACGGCAAGCCTGCGCAGAAACTGACCAACGACAATCTCGTGGACGAGCTTGAACGCTTGATTCGCGAGAAAGCGGCTGAAAAGGCCGAAGCCGACGCATCTGTCATCGTGCGCGGCTAACCAGGATTGCTAAGGATTTTCTGTGAGTAAGTCTCTACAAGCCATTCGTGGCATGAACGACATCCTGCCCGAGCAGACGCCGCTGTGGCGCCACTTCGAAGGCACCGTTTCACGTCTGCTGGATAACTACGGTTACCGGCAGATTCGTATGCCTATCGTCGAATTCACCGAGCTGTTCAAGCGCTCCATCGGTGAAGTGACCGATATCGTCGAGAAGGAAATGTACACCTTCGCCGATCGCAACGGCGACTCCCTGACCCTGCGTCCGGAAGGTACTGCTGCCTGTGTGCGTGCGGTCCTGGAGCACGGCATCACCGGTGGCGGTCAGGTTCAGAAACTGTGGTACATCGGGCCGATGTTTCGTCACGAGCGTCCACAGAAAGGCCGTTATCGCCAGTTTCACCAGATTGGTGTCGAGGTCTTCAATCTTGACGGTCCGGACATCGATGCCGAACTGATCGTCATGACCTGGCGCCTGTGGGGCATGCTGGGCATTCGCAATGCGGTCAAGCTTGAACTGAACAGCCTGGGCACCAGCGAAGCGCGTGCGCGTTATCGTGATGCGCTGGTCGAGTTTCTGTCGGCACGTCTTGATCAACTTGACGAAGACAGCCAGCGTCGTCTGAAAACCAATCCGCTGCGCGTGCTGGACACCAAACACCCTGAAACCCAGGCTGTGCTGGTCGATGCGCCAAAGCTGGCAGATTATCTGGATGACGAATCCCGCGTTCACTTCGAAGGCCTGAAGGCCCGTCTGGACGCAGCCGGCATTCCTTATGTCATCAACCCGAAGCTGGTTCGCGGGCTGGATTATTACAGCAAGACCGTTTTCGAGTGGGTTACCGACCAATTGGGTGCTCAGGGTACGGTCTGTGCAGGCGGTCGTTATGACGGTCTGGTCGAGCAGATGGGCGGCAAGCCGACGACCGGCGTTGGTTTCGCGATGGGTATCGAGCGTCTGGTTCTGTTGCTTGAAACCCTCGGGCAGGTCCCGGAAGAAATTGCCCGTCAGGTCGATGTTTACCTGTGCGCCTTTGGCGAAGCAGCTGAGCTGGCTGCGCTGGCTCTCACCGAAAAGGTGCGCGATCAGTTGCCGAGCCTGCGTTTGCAGGTCAACGCCGGTGCCGGCAGCTTCAAAAGCCAGTTCAAGAAAGCCGACAAGAGCGGTGCGCTGTATGCGCTGATTCTCGGTGAAGAAGAACTGGCGGCAAAGGTCATTGGCGTCAAACCCCTGCGCGGTCAGGGTGAACAACAAAATATTGCTTGGGACGCTCTGTCAGAGCACCTGGCCTCCTGCGTTGTGCAGGGTTGAAGCTGATTTAACAGCCGTTTAGCGAATAGGAGTATTGGGGTGTCGGGTACCGAAGATGAAGAGCTGGCGGTAATGAAGGACTGGTGGCAGCGTAACGGCAAACCCCTGTTGACCGGTGGTCTGCTTGCGTTGGTCGTGGTCTTGGGTTGGCAGTTCTGGCACAGGTATCAGGCCAGCCAGTCGCAAGGCGCCTCGATGCTTTATCAGCAATTGCTGGAAACCGCACTGACGCCCAGTGGCCAGGCAGACACCGCACGTGTCGCCGAGATATCCGGCAAACTGAAAAGCGAATTCGGTGGCACTACCTATGCACAGTTCGGTAGCCTGTTCGTCGCCAAGGTGGCGGTCGATGCCGGTAAGCTGGACGATGCTGCAGCCGAGCTGAAAACCGTGGCCGACAAGCCTGCCAATGACACGTTGGGCGAGATTGCGCGTCAGCGTCTGGCTCGCGTGCTGGCTGCGCAGAACAAGACCGATGACGCGCTGAAGCTGCTCGACGGCGATGCCGACAAGGCCTTCCTCGCCAGTCGTGAAGAACTCAAGGGTGACCTGCTGGTACAGCTGGGTCGTACCGACGAGGCATATGCTGCATACCAAAAGGCCAAATCCGCTCTGTCCGAAGACGCAGCAGTGGGTGGCCTGCAAATGAAGCTCGACGATCTGGCGAAAGGGGATGCGTGACGTGATTCGTTGGAAACATGCAGCATTGCTGGCTCTGGCCATTCTGGCCGCGGGTTGCAGCAGCAACAGCAAAAAGGAATTGCCTCCGGCCGAGCTGACCGACTTCAAAGAAGAAGTGGTTCTGCACAAGCAGTGGAGCCGCTCCATTGGCGACGGTCAGGGCAAGACTTACAACATGCTCGTGCCGGCCATTGATGGCGACCGCATCTATGCGGCTGACGTCACTGGCGAAGTTGTATCGCTGGATCGTCTGACCGGTGATGTGATCTGGAAGAAAGATCTCGATCTGCCGGTTTCCGGTGCAGTCGGCGTGGGCTATGGCCTGGTAATGATCGGCACCCTCAAGGGTGAAGTCATTGCCATGGACGCCACCTCCGGTGAGGAAAAGTGGCGTGCCCGCGTGACCAGCGAAGTGCTGGCCCCGCCTGCCACCAACGGTTCTGTGGTAGTGGTTCAGACTCAGGATGACCGTATTGTCGGCTTCGATGCCTCCACAGGTTCCCAGCTCTGGATTTACGAAAGCACTCCAGCGGTGCTGACCCTGCGCGGTACCGGTGCTCCACTTGCAACCAATCGTCTCGCCGTGGCGGGTCTGTCGACCGGTAAGGTCGTCGCGCTGGACATTACCAACGGCGTGCCTGTCTGGGAACAGCGTGTTGCCATCCCGCAAGGTCGCTCGGAACTGGATCGTGTGGTCGATATCGACGGCGGCCTGTTGCTGTCCGGCGGTACGCTGTACGTTGCTACCTATCAGGGTCGCGTCGCCGGTCTGGACCTGGAAAGCGGTCGTGTGCTCTGGCAGCGTGATGCCTCTAGCTACTCGGGCGTTGCCCAGGGCTTTGGCAGCGTTTACGCAACCCTGGCCTCCGGCACTGTCGAAGGTATCGACGAGCGTTCGTCCTCTGCACTGTGGAGCAACGAATCACTGGCTCGCCGCCAGCTCGGCGCGCCGGAAGTTTATTCCAGCTATGTAGCGGTCGGTGACATGGAAGGCTACCTTCACCTGTTGAGCCAGGTGGACGGTCGTTTTGTCGGTCGCGAACGTATCGACAGCGATGGCCTGCGTGCTCGTCCGCTGGTGGTTGGGGACATGATTTACGTGTATGGCAACAGCGGCAAACTGGAAGCCCTGACCATCAAGCAATAAGTGTCCATGCCCGGGGCCAATAGCCCCGGGTGCCCTTGCCTTGGCAAGGCTGCGGTGCCTTTGCGGCACCGCCCCGAACTCCGGCCGCTGCCCTGCAGCGGCTTTTGTATTTTCTGAAATAACGAAGTGGAGAGCCGCATGGTTCCCGTAATCGCCCTGGTGGGTCGACCGAACGTCGGCAAGTCCACCATGTTCAACCGCCTGACCAGGACTCGCGACGCCATTGTCGGTGATCTGTCCGGTCTTACCCGTGATCGCCAATACGGAGAGGCGAAGTGGCAAGGGCGCTCCTATATTCTGATCGACACCGGCGGTATCTCCGGTGACGAGCATGGCATGGACGAAAAGATGGCCGAGCAGTCGCTGCTGGCCATTGAAGAAGCCGATGTGGTGCTGTTTCTGGTGGACGCCCGTGCGGGCTATACCGCTGCTGATCAGATGATTGGTGAGCACCTGCGCAAACGCAACAAGCGTTCCTACGTAGTTGCCAACAAGATCGACAACATCGACGAAAACCTGGCACGTGCCGAGTTCAGCCCGATGGGTCTGGGTGACGCCATTCCGGTGGCCGGTGCCCACGGTCGTGGCATCTCGCAGATGCTCGAAATCGCCCTGCGGGAGTTCCCCAAGGACGAAGACGAGCTGGAAGAGGGCGAGGAGGTCGAGGAAGTTGCCGAAGGTCAGGAAGCCAAGCGCATTCCCGGCCCTAGCGAGAAAGACGGCATCAAGATCGCCATCATCGGGCGTCCCAACGTCGGTAAGTCGACGCTGGTCAACCGTATGCTGGGTGAAGACCGGGTTATCGTCTATGACGAGCCAGGCACCACGCGCGACAGTATCTACATTCCCTTCGAGCGTAATGAAGAGAAGTACACGCTGATCGACACTGCCGGTGTGCGCAAGCGCGGCAAGATCCACGAGGAAGTTGAAAAGTTCTCGGTGGTCAAGACGCTGCAGGCCATCAAGGACGCCAACGTGGTGATCTTTGTGATGGACGCCCGCGAAGGTGTGGTCGACCACGACCTGAACCAGCTGGGCTTCGCCCTTGAAGCGGGTCGTGCGCTGGTCATCGCGCTGAACAAGTGGGACGGCATGACGCCGGGCGAACGCGATTTCGTGAAGATCGAGCTGGAGCGCCGGTTGTTCTTCGTCGACTTCGCCGACATCCACTTCATCTCCGCACTGCACGGCACGGGCGTGGGCAACCTGTATCAGTCGGTACAGAACTCGTTCAAGTCTGCCGTAACGCGCTCGCCAACCAGCCGTCTGACCCAGATTCTGGAAGATGCGGTCAGTGAGCATGCGCCACCCATGGTCGGCAGCCGCCGCATCAAATTGCGTTACGCTCACCTGGGCGGCGCCAACCCGCCGCTGATCGTAATCCACGGCAACCAGGTCGAAAAAGTACCGAAGTCCTACGTTCGTTACCTGGAAAACACTTACCGGCGTGTGCTCAAACTGGTCGGTACGCCGATCCGTATCGAGTTCAAGGGCGGCGAGAACCCGTATGAAGGCAACAAGAACACGCTCACCGACCGTCAGGTCAACAAGAAGCGTCGGATGATGTCGCACCACAAGAAGGCCGACAAGAAGCGCCGCGACAAGCGCTGAGTCAGCATCTGGAAAAAGGCGCTTCGGCGCCTTTTTTTGTGTCCGTTTAATGGGCTATCCTGCCTGACCCCGTGCCGCCCGGTGCCGGGAGATTGCAGGGAAAGGGTTCCATGATCGACAGCAAGTTGCCCAGCGTGGGCACCACTATCTTCACCGTCATGTCACAGCTGGCCGCCGAAACCGGAGCTATAAACCTGTCCCAGGGGTTTCCTGATTTTGACGGGCCGCAGGCGCTGCGTGATGCGGTCTGCCGACACATCACTCAAGGCCATAACCAATACTCACCGATGACCGGGCTGCCTGCGCTTCGTCAGCAAGTTGCGGCAAAGATCGCCCGCAGCTATGGGCGTACGGTCAATGCGGACACTGAAATCACTATTACACCGGGTGCCACCCAAGCGATTTTCTGCGCGATTCATAGCGTTATTCGCGCTGGCAACGAAGTGATCATTTTTGACCCTTGCTATGACAGCTACGAGCCCGCTGTCGAGCTGGCGGGTGGGCGCTGCGTCCATGTGCAACTGGGGCAGGATGACTTCTCCATCGACTGGCAAAAGCTCAGCGATGCACTGAGCCCGCGTACCCGCATGATTGTCATCAACAGCCCGCACAACCCCAGTGGTGCCCTGATCAGTCGCGCCGAGCTTGATCGACTGGCCGCGCTGATTGCTGATCGTGATATCTACCTGCTCAGCGATGAAGTCTACGAACATCTTGTGTTCGATGGCGCGCGCCATGTCAGCGTGCTTGATCACGAAGCACTGTACCAGCGCGCCTTCGTCGTCAGCTCGTTCGGCAAGACATATCACGTTACCGGCTGGAAAACCGGCTACGTGGTCGCGCCACCCGCGCTGACTTCCGAACTGCGCAAGGTGCATCAGTACGTCAGTTTCTGTGGTGTCACGCCATTGCAGTATGCGCTGGCCGATTTCATGGCCGAGCACCCTGAGCATGTCGATGAGCTGCCAGGCTTCTATCAGGCCAAGCGCGACTTTTTCTGTGGTCATCTGGCTGAATCGCGTTTCAGCTTCCGGCCTGTTGGCGGTACTTATTTCCAGTTGGTCGATTATTCGCAGATACGGCCTGACCTGACTGACGTGGACATGGCGCTGTGGATGACCCGTGAACACGGTGTGGCGAGCATTCCGATTTCTGTGTTCTACCAGAGCCCTCCAGCAGGCCAGCGTCTGATTCGCCTGTGCTTCGCCAAGCAAGAGGACACGTTGCGTCAGGCGGCGGAGAAACTATGCGCGATATAAGCGAACTGCCAAACCTGAACCTTGCGCTGATTCAGACCACTCTGGCATGGCATGATCGGGAGGCCAACCTGGAGCATTTCGAGCACTTGCTGGGGCAGGCGCATGGCGCTGATCTGGTGATCCTGCCTGAAATGTTCACCACCGGGTTCTCGATGGAGTCCGAGGCGCTGGCTGAGCCTGAGGCAGGTCCTACATCGACCTGGCTGTTGGCGCAGGCTAAGCGGATCAATGCGGTGGTGACCGGCAGCGTCATCATTCGCGCTGCCGATGGCAGTTATCGCAACCGTCTGCTGTGGGCGCGACCGGATGGTGAGTTGCTGCATTATGACAAGCGTCACTTGTTTCGTATGGCGGGTGAACACGAACACTACACGCCGGGCGAGCGTCAGGTGATGTTTGAGTTCAATGGGTGGCGTATTCGCCCGCTGATCTGCTACGACCTGCGCTTTCCGGTCTGGAGCCGTGACGCCGAAAGTACCGACCTGTTGCTGTACACCGCCAACTGGCCAGGAGCGCGACGTCTGCACTGGAACCGCCTGCTGCCCGCCAGGGCCATCGAAAACCTGTGCTACGTTGCCGCGGTCAATCGGGTAGGGTCGGACGGGAAGGGCTTTGCGTACACCGGTGACAGTCAGGTTCTGGATTTTCAAGGCGAGAGCCTGTTGGGCGCAGGCGAAGCGGATGGAGTATTCAGGGCGACGTTAAGCGCGGCAGACTTACAAGCCTATCGCGCACGCTTTCCAGCCGGTCTGGACGCTGACTCTTTTAATATTCAATAAAAATTACTTCAGAATGTTACGAGTCGGCCGATAGCGTGTGCAGGCAACCTGGAGACCGCCATGATTACCATCAATACGTCCACATTGAACAGCTATTCAAGCCCGTTGACCCTAGCGGTTAAATCTACCGACGCAGAGGCAATCAAGTCTGCAACTACCACGACTGAAACAGAGAAGACCTCTGATCAGGCCTCGACCGAAGGCGGTAAGGCCGGAGCGGCCGGTGGTGGGGGCAGCGTTGGTGGCTCCAGCAAATCGGCTCTTAATCAGACGATCGAACAGATAAAGCAGCAGATCAAGGACGCCCAGAAGCAACTGGCTCAACAGCAGGCGCAATTGGCTGCCGCTCAAAGCGGTAATGGCACAGCGGAAGAAAAGGCCCAGAAAGCCATGGCGATTCAGGGTCAGATTGCGTCCACCAGCGTTAACCTGCAGACCTTGCAGGCATCGTTGTTGCAGCTGGAGACTGAAGGTGGCGTGAATACCACTGCCTGATGTCCTGGCACGGATGATGGTCGTGCCGACGCGCCGCGTCGGCATGCGGTGCTTACGTTACGGGTCTGCTCCCGGCTATGTGGTGCGCGCAGATCTGTGACGCAGAGCGTCACGACAGGCGTTCCCACGCTGGAGCGTGCGGAACGATAACCTGACTATCGTGCGACGCTCTGCGTCCGATCTTGAGTGTGCAGCTTGGCGCAGATCTGTGACGCAAAGCGTCACAGCACCCAGAGCCCTTACTCGTTCACATTCATGAACTTGCGTGCCCACTCTACGTACTCTTCAGGCTGCGTATAGGTGTGGGTCAATTCGGTAGCGCTCATGTTCGACTCGCTGCCCAGAATCTGGCGTTGCTCGCGCAAGCAGTCGTAGGTGGCTTTGATTGCGGCAAAGTACGCAGCGTGGCCATGCACGCAGACTCGCACGCCCATCTCGGCAAGACGCGCATTGTCGTGCAGCTCAGGGTTGCCGTAGGTCACCAGCATCAGCGGTACGGTTACGCCTTCGGATATCTGTGCCAGGTGATCAAAGTCACGAATGCCGACGATGGTAATGCCGTCAGCCCCGGCAGCCTGATACTGCTGAACCCGACTGATGGCTTCCTGAACCGGGATGATCGCCGCGTTGGTTCGAGCGAAAATCGACATCTCCGGGTCGACACGTGCCTCCAGTGCTGCGCGGATCTTGCCAACACCTTCAGCCGTGGAAATCAGGTCAGTGGATTTGCGTCCGAACTGCGCAGGCAGCAGGGTATCTTCAATCGTCAACGCCGAGATGCCGGCGCGTTCCAGTTCAACAACGGTACGCATGACGTTAAGGGCATTGCCATAACCATGGTCTGCGTCCGCGATAACCGGCAGTTGCGCAACGCGGCCGATGCGCGTGGCCTGTTCAACGAACTCGCTCAGGGTGATCAGTGCGAAGTCAGGTGCTGCAAGTACTTGCAGCGATGCGACAGAACCGCCGAGGATGCCTACTTCAAAGCCCAGATCCGCTGCGATTCGCGCTGACATGGGGTCGAATACCGAGGCGGTGTGAAAGCACGAGTTCGACGAGGTAAGCGCACGGAAACTGCGGCGCAAATCTTGATGGGAAGCCTTGGGCATAATCGCTCCAAATGTGATTGGATCAGCTCAGCGTACCGAGGCCGATAGTAATTTCAATGCACGGTGGGTCTGCCCGAGCATTCTTTTCGTCCGGAAATCAATGCAATAGTCGTCTTGGTTTTATAGGAAAGATGTAGCTGGCAGGTAAGTCCGGATGGGCATCGTCAGCATATGAATTGCTGTTGGATGTTGGCCCGTCCTGGAATAAAGGCAGCATGCTACCACAGCATAAATGAAAAAGATTATGCCGAAACAGGCAGGGTCATGCGTGGAATGCAAGAGGCTGGCGAGGAGGGGAGTCGCGCGCTCGGTTTGGGGGAGGATGGCGAACTGGCGTCCGCCATCCTGCCTGTAGACTCAGGCGGCCTTGGCTTGTGTCTGGCTCAACGAGCGGTTCAGTGCGCTGAACAGTGCCCGGAAGCTGGCGGTGGTAATGTTTTCATCAATACCCACGCCATGCACGGCACGCTCGCCATTCACGCGCAGTTCGATGTAGGCAGCGGCCTTGGCCGTGGTGCCCGAGCCAATGGCGTGCTCGTTGTAGTCCATGATCTCCACGGCAACTGGCAGACCGGCGACCAGCGCTTCCAGAGCGCCTTTGCCCTTGCCGCGCCAATGCTGGGTTTCACCGTCCACATGCACTTCGGCATCGACCGCACTGTTGCCGTTCTCCTCCTGCAACTTGTGGCTGATCAGCGCGTAAGGTGTGTTGGCTTGCAGGTATTCACGGCGCAACAGCGAATGAATCTGCTGAGCGGACATCTCCAGGCCCAGACGATCGGTTTCACCCTGAACTACCTGGCTGAACTCGATCTGCATACGGCGCGGCAGGGAAATGCCATATTCCTGCTCCAGCAGGTAAGTGATGCCACCTTTGCCTGACTGGCTGTTGACGCGAATCACCGCCTCGTAGCTACGGCCAATGTCGGCGGGGTCAATCGGCAGGTAAGGCACTTCCCACAGCTCGCCGTCCTTCTGCTGGGTGAAGCCCTTGCGGATGGCGTCCTGGTGCGAACCGGAGAACGCGGTGTGTACCAGGTCGCCAACGTACGGGTGACGTGGATGAACCGGAATCTGGTTGCACTCTTCGACGACCTTACGCACACCGTCGATATCCGAGAAGTCCAGCTCCGGGTCGATGCCCTGGGTGTAGAGGTTCAATGCAACGGTGACCAGATCGACGTTGCCGGTCCGCTCGCCGTTACCGAACAGGCAGCCTTCGACGCGATCCGCACCGGCCATCAGGCCCAGCTCGGTAGCAGCGACGCCTGTACCACGGTCGTTATGGGTGTGCAGGCTGATCAGCACGCTGTCGCGGCGGGTGATGTTGCGGCCGAACCATTCGATCTGGTCAGCGTAAATGTTGGGTGTCGCCACTTCCACGGTGGCCGGGAGGTTGAGGATCACCTTGTTCTCGGGCGTCGGGTTCCACACCTCGATCACCGCATCGCAGACTTCCTTGGCGAATTCCAGCTCGGTCGCACTGAAGGTTTCCGGCGAGTACTCGAAGGTCCACTGGGTTTCAGGCTGTTGTGCTGCATATTTGACGAAAAGCTTGGCCGCGTTGACCGCGATCTCTTTCACCCCGGCCTTGTCCTGATTGAAGACGATGCGGCGGAACGACGGGCTGGTCGCGTTATACAGGTGGACGATGGCTTTCTTCGCGCCACGCAGCGATTCGAACGTGCGAGCGATCAGGTCTTCGCGAGCCTGGGTCAGCACCTGAATGTTGGTGTCATCCGGGATATGGCCGTCTTCGATCAGGGTACGCACGAAATCGAAGTCAGTCTGCGAAGCTGATGGAAAGGATGCCTCGATTTCCTTGACGCCAACGCTGACCAGGGTTTTCCAGAAGCGCAGTTTCTTGGCCGCGTCCATTGGTTCGATCAACGACTGGTTGCCGTCGCGCAGGTCGGAGCTGCACCAGATCGGCGCTGCATCGATGGTCTTCGAAGGCCAGGTGCGGTCAGGCAGATCGATGGTCGGGAATGCGCGGTACTTCTTCGATGGGTCTTTGAGCATGGTCATCAGGAAATCCTTTTGTATTCACGGGGCCGGGTTAGGGTCGGCCTTCCGTTCTAAAAAGCACAGGGGTTGCGAACAGAGGGGCGAGGCACAGCAATCTAGCCTGGCAGTCGGGCGCTGACCAGGCTGAGGCACCGATGCTGGCGCAACAGAATAAGGGTTTGAGAGGTTTTCATGAGCCCAACCGTAACCATTGGAATGAATGATGGCAAGCACTTGAAAAAGATTAGGATAAATTCTCGAAAATACGCCGTTATCGATTTTTTATAGCGGGTTATGAGCGTTTATTTGCTGGTTATTGTTGGTCGAAAGCGATGTGCGCAAAGAACGACTGTCGTTGGCAAGCGCCTTAGCGCTTGCTGACGAACAGTGTTACGGCTGAAACGCGCCGATGAAGATTGCCGGGTCCACGCGCGCATCGTTGAGGCTGACGTTCCAGTGCATGTGCGGGCCGGTTGCGCGACCGGTAGCACCGACCTTGCCGACCACGCCGCCACGAGGGACCAGATCACCGACTTTCACATCGATTTTCGACATGTGGCAAAACATGCTGATGAAGCCTTGGCCGTGGTCAACGAATACAGTGTTGCCATTGAAAAAGTAATTACCGGTCAGGATGACCTTGCCCGCAGCCGGAGATTTGATCGGCGTGCCTGCCGGTACAGCGAAATCCAGTCCTGAGTGCGGGTTGCGCTCCTCGCCGTTGAAGAATCTACGTACGCCGAACCTGCTCGATAGCGGTCCGTTGACTGGCTTGTCCAGAATCAGGTTGCTCGGCGTTCCGGGGCTGAAGCTGCGGTAGGCGCGTAGCTGTTCAGCCAGTTCGCCCTCGATACGCTTGTTGTCTTCAGGGTTTGGGTTCACCTGACGTTTGTTCTTGAGCGTGATGTGCTGTTCCGGGTATTTCTTGCTGCCGACAGTGAAGTTCAGCGTGCGCCCGCCCGAGGTCACTTGTTGAGTGCCGGGTTTGACCGTTAACGGGATGCCGACGATGGCCAGCCATCGCGTGCCCTGTTCCTTGACCACCAGCACCGGTTTGCCTTGATAGGTGGCGGTCGGAGCCTGAGCGCCAGTGCCCAGATCGACAACCGCCACGCCGCCTGGCACCGGTTTGTCGAGTGCGCGGGTAATAAAGCTGTCAGCGTGAGCGGGAAGACAGAGCAGCAGGGCGAACAGCGGGGCAATAAAACGTAGCATCAGGCAGTCAGTCCAGAAGGGAGAGGGTCACGGGTGTGAGGTGATTGTCTTCAACGCGCACTTGCAGTTCGCCTTCGCCGAGCCTGGCGGTAAGCCGTTGGCCCGTTTGCGTCTGTGCCGCGCTGCGGATCGCGTGGCCGCGCTCGTCGAGCAGGATGCTGTAACCGCGTCCCAGTGTGGCGAGCGGGCTGACCACGTTGAGGGTCTGCACCTGACTTTGCAGTTGCAGCTTGCGCGCCTTGATCTGTTCACGAATGGCTCGCGGCAGACGCTCGGCCAGGGCATCCAGACGCTGGCGCAAAAAGGCCAGGGTCCGGCCCGGGTGCTGGGCAGCAAGGCGGCTCTGCATGTGCGCCAGACGCACCTGGCGTTGATGCATGTTCTGTTCGAAGGCGCGGCGCAGGCGCATGTCCAGGTCGTCCAGCCGTTGCGACTGCTGACGCAAGCGCTCGCCAGGATGACGCAGACGCCGCGAAATGCCCTCAAGACGCAAGCGCTCGCGCATCAGTCGATCCTGCATACGGCTCACCAGTCGGCGGTGCAGGCTGTCGACGCGTCGATGCAGGTCACTGGAGTCCGGGGCGAGCAGTTCGGCGGCAGCGGAGGGCGTCGGTGCGCGCACATCGGCCACGAAATCGCTGATGGAAACATCGGTTTCATGGCCAACGGCGCTGACAATCGGCGTCACGCAAGCGTCGATGGCGCGGGCGACGGCTTCTTCGTTGAAGCACCACAGGTCCTCCAGCGATCCACCACCACGGGCGAGTATCAGTGCATCGAAGCCTCTGCTGTCGGCCAGTTTCAGTGCGCGGACAATCTGGTTGATCGCCTCACGCCCCTGAACGGCGGTGGGGATCAATGTCAGTTCGACCCTCGGTGCGCGGCGGCGGAACACACTAATGATGTCGCGGATTACCGCGCCGGTCGGTGAGCTGATGATGCCGGTACGTTGCGGATGCAACGGCAAGGCAACCTTGCGCTCGGCGCTGAACAGGCCTTCGTCGCTGAGCTTGGCTTTCAACGCATCGAATGCCAGGCGCAACGCACCATCACCGGCAGGTTCCACCGTGTCGAGAATCAGCTGGTAGTCGCCACGGCCTTCAAACAGCGACACCTTGCCG
Organism: Pseudomonas amygdali; assembly: GCF_002699855.1. Taxonomy (GTDB): domain Bacteria; phylum Pseudomonadota; class Gammaproteobacteria; order Pseudomonadales; family Pseudomonadaceae; genus Aquipseudomonas; species Aquipseudomonas amygdali. Next base: position 33,417 of record NZ_LKBW01000265.1, read on the forward strand.
CGCACCTTGACCAGCAAGCCGTCCTTGAGCGCCTGACGCACACGCGCCGCGCTCTGCCGGAACAGTGCGCAACGCACTTGCGCGCCAGAGTCCTTCAGCGTGAAGTACACATGGCCAGACGCCGGGCGAGAGAGGTTGGATATCTCGCCTTCGACCCAGATACTGCTGAACACGTCCTCCAGCAACACCCGCGCACGGCCGTTGAGCTGGCTGACAGTAAGGACTTCCCGGTCGAGGCCGAGTCTTGCGAAAGGGTCTTTGATCATGTCGGGCATCATAATGGCAATGCCGGTCTGGCGCACAGGTCCGTATCGCCACTTCGACCATGATTTCACCTTGACCAGAATCATCAGCCTATTAAGCTGCGGCCTCGAACAGCTTTAAGCGACGCTCCGTTATGAACACCCAAAGCATCATCGTCCCGCAAATTTCCACCTTTCCCGGGCACGAGGCCAGGGCGCGGCTGATTCTGCGCTGGCTGGTCAAGCTCGATGTAGTCGAGCCGGAGCTGACGACATGCGGGCGCACCTATAACAAGATGGCCTACGCCGTGGCACCCGGAGCGAGAAGGGTAGTAAAGCACCCCGATGCCTTGCCTTTCGGGCAAACAGTCAATGGTCTGGAAATCGTCACCAAGCGCTGCATCTATACCCCGCTGAACGACTTTGCCGAAGAGGCCGGTTGCCCGGAGTGTCGTCGCGAAGTGGGGGAGGCGCTGTTCGACAGCCTGGAAGACTGGATGCCCGGTCACACCGATAATTTCACATGCCCCGAATGCCGCCATGAAGATGACATCAACGGCTTTTTGTTTCTGGACGCCTGCGGGTTTTCCAACCTGGGTTTCATCTTCAATAACTGGTTGGATGCGTCGTTCACCCAGACCTTTCTGGATGACTTCGCCGAACGTCTGGATCGTCCGGTGTCTTTCGTTCATGTGCGTCTATAAACAGCCTGGATAATAGGCTGAGGTTTACATTGAGCCGACCGGGGTCTGTAGGTATAATGGCGCGCTTCCAATTTCCCGCCCGGGAGCCCCCGCGATGCTGCGTATCAGTCAAGAAGCCCTTACATTCGACGACATTCTCCTTGTGCCCGGTTATTCCGAGGTACTTCCCAACGAAGTCAGTCTGAAAACCCGTTTGACCCGTGGCATCGAGCTGAATATACCTTTGGTCTCTGCTGCAATGGATACAGTCACCGAGGCCCGTCTGGCAATTGCCATGGCCCAGGAAGGCGGTATCGGTATCATCCACAAGAACATGACCATCGAGCAGCAAGCTGCCGAAGTGCGCAAGGTCAAGAAGTTCGAGGCTGGTGTCGTCAAGGACCCGATCACGATCGAAGCCGATGCCACTGTTCGTGATCTGTTCGAACTTACCCGCATGCACAACATTTCCGGCGTACCGGTGCTGCACAATGGCGACCTGGTCGGCATCGTGACGTCCCGCGACGTACGCTTCGAAAACCGTCTTGATGTTCCTGTCCGCGAAGTGATGACGCCCAAAGAGCGTCTGGTCACCGTGCGTGAAGGTGCCGACAAGAACGAAGTGCGTGAGCTGCTGCACAAACACCGTCTGGAAAAAGTCCTGATCGTGGATGCCAACTTCGCGCTCAAGGGCATGATGACCGTCAAGGACATCGAAAAAGCCAAGGCTTATCCGCTGGCCAGCAAGGACGATCAGGCTCGCCTGCGCGTCGGCGCTGCTGTCGGTACCGGCAAGGACACCGGCGAGCGCGTCACTGCGCTGGTCGCTGCCGGCGTTGACGTTGTTGTGGTCGACACCGCTCACGGCCATTCCAAAGGCGTGATCGACCGCGTTCGCTGGGTCAAGGAAAACTTCCCTCAGGTGCAGGTCATCGGCGGCAACATCGCCACTGGCGAAGCTGCGAAGGCTCTGGTTGCTGCAGGCGCCGATGCAGTCAAGGTCGGTATCGGCCCTGGCTCCATCTGCACCACGCGTATCGTTGCCGGTGTCGGCGTGCCGCAGATCAGCGCCATCGCCAACGTCTCCGCTGCCCTTGAAGGCACTGGCGTGCCGATGATCGCCGACGGCGGTATCCGCTTCTCCGGTGACCTGTCCAAGGCCATCGTGGCTGGCGCCTCCTGCGTGATGATGGGCTCGATGTTCGCCGGTACTGAAGAAGCGCCAGGCGAGATCGAACTGTTCCAGGGTCGTTCCTACAAAGCCTATCGCGGCATGGGTTCGCTGGGTGCGATGTCCCAGGCGCAAGGCTCGTCCGATCGCTACTTCCAGGATTCGTCCGCAGGTGCCGAGAAACTGGTGCCTGAAGGTATCGAAGGCCGTGTGGCCTATAAAGGTCCGTTGTCGGCCATCATCCATCAGTTGATGGGCGGCCTGCGTTCCTCCATGGGTTACACCGGCAGTGCCGACATCGAGCAGATGCGCACTAAGCCCGAGTTCGTTCGCATTACTGGCGCCGGTATGGCTGAGTCCCACGTCCATGACGTGCAGATCACCAAGGAAGCGCCGAACTATCGCGTTGGTTGATCCGGGCTGCATCGTGGTGTGTGCCGCGATGCAGGCCAACACTTTTTATAGCCGGGGCTGTTGACGCAGCCCCGTGTCGTTTCTGTTTTTTGACGAGAATGAGTCATGGCCCTCGACATTCACGCCCACCGTATCCTGATCCTCGACTTCGGTTCCCAGTACACCCAGTTGATCGCCCGCCGCGTGCGTGAAATCGGCGTGTACTGCGAGCTGCATCCGTTTGACATGGACGACGAAGCGATTCGCGAATTCGCTCCAAAAGGCGTGATCCTCGCCGGCGGCCCCGAGTCCGTACACGAAGCCAACAGCCCACGCTGCCCGCAAGCGGTATTTGACCTTGGTGTGCCGGTGTTCGGTATCTGCTACGGCATGCAGACCATGGCCGAGCAGTTGGGCGGCAAGGTTGCCGGTTCCGAGCTGCGCGAGTTCGGCTACGCTCGCGTTGACGTAGTCGGCAAAAGTCGTCTGCTCGATGGTATCGAAGACCATATCGACGCCGACGGCCTGTTTGGCCTCGACGTATGGATGAGCCACGGTGACAAGGTCACCAAACTGCCGGAAGACTTCCACATTCTGGCCAGTACCCCGAGCTGCCCGATTGCCGGTATGGCTGACGACGCTCGCGGTTACTACGGCGTGCAGTTCCACCCGGAAGTGACCCACACCAAGCAGGGCGGTCGCATCCTGTCGCGCTTCATCCTCGACATCTGCGGCTGTGAAGCACTGTGGACCCCGTCGAAGATTGCTGAAGACGCTATCGCTCAGGTTCGCGCCCAGGTAGGCACCGACAACGTCCTGCTGGGCCTGTCCGGCGGCGTTGACTCGTCTGTCGTTGCCGCGTTGCTGCACAAGGCCATCGGCGATCAACTGACCTGCGTATTCGTCGACAATGGCCTGCTGCGTCTGCATGAAGGCGAGCAAGTGATGGCCATGTTCGCCGAGAACATGGGCGTCAAGGTGATCCGCGCCAACGCCGAAGAGCAGTTCCTGAACAACCTGGAAGGCGAGAGCGATCCAGAGAAGAAGCGCAAGATCATCGGCCGCACCTTCATCGACGTGTTCGATGCCGAGTCCTGCAAGCTGGACAACATCAAGTACCTGGCGCAAGGCACCATCTACCCGGACGTGATCGAGTCCGCTGGCGCGAAAAGCGGCAAGGCCCACGTCATCAAGTCGCACCACAACGTGGGCGGCCTGCCGGAAGAAATGAACCTCAAGCTGGTCGAGCCACTGCGCGAGCTGTTCAAGGACGAAGTCCGCCGCCTGGGCCTCGAACTCGGCCTGCCGTACGACATGGTCTACCGCCACCCATTCCCAGGCCCAGGCCTGGGCGTGCGCATCCTCGGCGAAGTGAAGAAGGAATACGCCGACCTCCTGCGTCGTGCCGACCACATCTTCATCGAAGAACTGCGCAAGGCCGACTGGTATCACAAAGTCAGCCAGGCGTTCGTGGTGTTCCAGCCGGTCAAATCGGTTGGCGTCGTCGGCGACGGCCGCCGCTACGCCTGGGTCGTCGCGCTGCGCGCTGTCGAAACCATCGACTTCATGACCGCTCGTTGGGCGCACCTGCCTTATGAGCTGCTGGAGACGGTGAGTGGCCGGATCATCAACGAAATCGAAGGGATTTCGCGGGTGACGTATGACGTGTCGAGCAAGCCGCCGGCTACTATTGAGTGGGAATGATGAGGCGTCCGGCATCCGCTAGCAAAAAACGCCCTGGAGCCCGCTTAATTGCGGGCTTTTGGCTTTTTGGGGTTGGTAAATTCTCGCAGCTTTGCGCTTCGCCAAGCACCTTGTTCATGTAGCGTGACCTATCAACGGCCCCTCGCCACACGTCGCGCTGGCATTGGTCCGTTTAGCAATGCCAGAATGTCACTGGCTACCCGAATCAATAAATTCGGGTTCTTACGGCACGGATGCGTACAGGCGGTCATCACGCCTGTTTAAGGGATTTATGGTTTCCATCTATGTGTGTGGCGAGGACAAAACCCGGCAGATCAGTGGCTGGGATATAAAGCCAGATGGCAAGGGCGAGTTCACCCTGACGTGCTACTACCCCTCTCAAAAAACTTATTCCCGCCCGCTGGGTGATTGCAGGGTCGTGCCTACCCTGAAATTGAAGGACATGCTTCTTCTGAGAAAAGGAAGCTCGGAATTCAATCCCGTCGATAGGGTGGAGATATACGGTGATAAACACGCCCTCGTTCAATACCCGGGAAAATCGAAAAAATACATTTTTAACATGGACAGTGTTGAGTTCTTTTCCCCGACCTCAATCACTGATGAGCCTGCATTCACTTATTTTCGCTCAGTGGCCACAGCCAGGGTCAGCGCTGCCGCTGCCGGTGATAAAAAGGGAATGGTCGAAAATGTTGACCGCCAAATGGGGACTCTTTCGTTGTCTCCGGCCACGGCGCTGCATGCTTACTGCAAAGGGCAGCATGGAAAGCTGGAGTCGTCAGGCAATTTCATCTTTCCTTTCGGCCTCAACGAAAGTCAGCTCCAGGCGGTGGAGCAAGCGTTCCTTTCACAGATAAGCGTGATTGAAGGTCCTCCCGGCACTGGCAAGACGCAGACTATCCTGAACATCATTGCCAACATCCTTTTGCAGGGAAAAACAGTGGCGGTGGTGTCCAACAACAATTCCGCGGTCGAGAATGTTTATGAAAAGCTAGGCAAGTGTGGCCTGGATTATCTGGTCGCGAGGCTGGGTAAGAACGACAATCAGAAAGAGTTTTTTGCCAACCGTCCTTCTCGACCTTCCACAGATCCTTCACTAGCGCCTGCCATTGAGCATATCCAGGCTGTGCTGCAACAGCTCAAAGGCTACTTGGGCGCTCGTAACGCAGTGGCGCAGTTGCAGATCGAGATTGACGAGCTGGAGATAGAACGGCGCTACCTTACTGAGTGGCAGCGGGATAACGGTGTGGCCGGTCCTTCTCTGGACAGATATAAACTGTCGCCACAAAAGACGACGGACTTGATGGCTTACCTCGAGCAGCTTGCGAGCGAGCGCATCAGAATCAAGGACCGTATCGAACTCTTGTTCAATTTCAGAATTTTGCGCACCCGACCTTTATATAATTGGGACAAGCGCATGTCTGCCTTCTACAGCCTGCAGCTCCATTATTACGACAAGGTCTTGCAAGGTAAGAAGGCAGAGTTGGCAGCCCAAGAAGAGGCGTTGCGCGTCGGTAACTTCAAGGCGTTGCTGGAGGAGTTGACCACTTCTTCCATGCTTCACCTGAAACACCACCTGCATCGTCATATCTCTGATGACGATACCTTCGACACCACTTACAGAAAGCGGCTTGATGCGTTCCTGAAGCGCTACCCGGTCATTGGCAGCAGTACGCATTCAATCGTCAACTCCCTTGGCGGCAAGGCTGTTCTCGATTACGTGATTATCGACGAGGCCTCGCAACAGGACATCGTCCCAGGTGTACTGGCACTCAGTTGTGCGAAAAATCTGATCATCGTGGGGGACAGAAAGCAACTTGCACACATTCCGGAAAAACTCGGGCTGGAAGCGCCCGCGCCCTGGTATGACTGTGAGAAGTACAGCCTTTTGGACTTATGCGTCAGTGTGTTCGGCAACTCGATACCGATGACGTTGCTCAAAGAGCACTATCGGTGTCATCCCCGGATTATTCAGTTCTGCAATCAGCAGTTTTACGATAATCAGCTAGTACCGATGACAATGGACAATGGCGAAAAACCGTTGACGCTGCTGGTGACTGCCAAGGGAAACCACACGCGCAACAATTCCAATCTCAGAGAGCTCGACTCTTTATTGGCAGTGCTTGAGGCCGACGGGGAAAGCCTCTGGGAGGGCGAAGATGGCAAAGGGTTCATTGCTCCCTTCAAGAATCAGGCGATGCTTTCAGGTTCCTGCCTGCCAGCTGATTTCGTCAAAGCCACTGTGCATAAATTTCAGGGCAGGGAGTGCGACGAAATCGTCTTTTCTACTGTGCTGGACAAGTACAAAAGCCCGGAACGCCTGAATTTCGTCGACGATGCACGTATGGTCAACGTCGCGGTTTCCAGAGCCAAAAGCAGGTTCACGCTGGTCACGGGTGATAATGTTTTCAAAACCAGTAATGGCCATATCGCTGCGCTGATCCGCTACATGGAATATTACGCGGATGACGGGCAGGTCCATCGAGCGCCTGTTATCTCGGCATTCGATCTGCTCTATAAAGAGTACGACCGATCACTTGAGCGTCTCAATAAAAGGCTCAATCCGAATGACTCGTTATTCAAGTCCGAGCAGATTGTGGCGCAGATACTTCGTGAGGCACTGGCTCAGGAACCCCGCCGAGGGATCATGTTCCACCGTGAGATCCGGCTGATGCAACTGGCAGCGGTGGCCCGCGCAAGCTTCACGGAGAGAGAGCTGGAGTTTATGAGAAACGCTGCGCGATGCGATTTCGTGCTCTATTTCAAGGTGGGTAAGACCCCCTTGGGCGTGATTGAAGTCGACGGTGGTTACCATGACGATCCGTTACAGATTGAACGAGACGCTGTGAAAAACAGCATTCTGAATAAATGCGGTATCCCTTTGCTTCGTTTGCGGACCATCGAGAGCCGTATAGAAGAAAAGGTTGCGGCGTTCCTGGATCAATGGACGCCACGTTCGCCGGATGAAGGTTCTACAGCCGCTCCTGATTAAAGGTTGCTTTGGCGTTAAGCAGGCAATTTATTTTTATTTTATGCAGCCAACACCCTTCGGACTCGATAACTTCACTTTGCTGGAGCGTAGGGGGGAACAGTGAGGTTGCCTATGGTTTAGCTGGGAAGCTGTGGCAGGCGAATTAAGGTCAAGCCACAATTGCTGACGTCCATGCCTTTCAGGCGTTCGATACCTTTGGGTCTGTAAAGCTGGTTGTGAGTTTCGAGTGCCGGTTGTTGGAGGCGGGGCTGACAAGGGTCGTTACTGAAACCCGCGTGCATTGCCTGGATAATCATGCCCTTCGACGGTTCACACCCTACTGGTATGTGATCAGGCCGGTCAGCGGAATCATACGGCGCCGCATGCTGAAAATAATTGCCCGTGAATGCCGTGATCCAAGGCTTTAGCCGTCTGACAGTGCCCTGAACTGTGACCGGGTCCGGGAGATTGCCAGTAGAACAACTCGCCTACTTCTCATGCACCGTACTCACCCCAAGCCTATCTGCAAGCCGAGTCAAATTCGCACGATCCAGATTAAGTGTCAACGCCAACTAAAAAGTGACCCCCTTCCGTGCTAAATCGCCAACTTAGTTTT
>NZ_LKBW01000266.1 GCF_002699855.1 Pseudomonas amygdali
CCGAGCTGGTAAAACAAGGGCCTGCCTGACGGCAGGCCCTAACCAGCCCGAACACAAAAAAACTGATACTCCCCGGACGGATACCCTTTTTTGTTGAATCTGTCCGGTTTTCTGCAGATAAAAAAAGGGGCGGTATGACCCGCCCACATTTTATCCCTGATCCCTGTATTCCGTTGTCATCATCCTGATGAATCGCATCCTGCGATGTCCTTGTCCGTCATCCTTGATGGCCTGTGCCTGTCCGTTGGCACAGCTTCGATATTAGAGATTTAAACCCGCAGAGCAACACCTCAAACGCTCCAGGATATTTCCATGTCAATCACCTTAAAAATATAATCTCTATTTAAAACAACGTGTTAAATCCGTAAACACAGCTGTTTGGCGACAAGCCTCACTGTTGTTACCTGAATGACTTACAGCAACCGTACGCAATGACTTACAGGCTTTGAAAGCTGAAAGGCCGAGCAGGCGCATTGACCTACGACATTCAAATAACGAAAGACATATAAAAAGGCCGATATACACACTCTGTGTTATATCGGCCCTGGATTGACATTACGAGGGGCTGGTTACTGGAAGAGAGACTCGCTGGACAAGCCGTTTTTTTCAAGGATCTCACGCAGGCGCTTGAGCCCTTCAACCTGAATCTGCCTGACCCGCTCACGCGTCAGACCGATCTCAAGCCCTACATCTTCAAGTGTGCTGCTTTCATGTCCGCGCAAGCCAAAGCGACGGATGACAACCTCCCGTTGCTTCTCGGTCAACTCAGACAACCATTGATCGATGCTCTGGGACAGATCATCGTCCTGCAGCAGCTCACAGGGGTCGGTCGGACGATCGTCGGTCAAGGTGTCGAGCAGCGTCTTGTCCGAATCAGGCCCCAGCGAGACGTCCACCGACGAGACACGCTCGTTGAGACCGAGCATGCGCTTGACCTCACCTACCGGTTTTTCCAGCAGATTGGCGATTTCTTCGGGAGAAGGTTCATGATCCAGCTTCTGGGTCAGCTCTCGGGCCGCGCGCAGATAAACATTCAGCTCCTTGACGACGTGAATCGGCAGCCGGATGGTCCGGGTCTGATTCATGATCGCGCGTTCGATGGTCTGGCGAATCCACCAGGTGGCGTAGGTGGAAAAACGAAAGCCGCGTTCAGGGTCGAATTTTTCAACCGCCCGAATCAACCCCAGGTTGCCCTCCTCGATCAGGTCAAGCAATGACAGCCCACGATTGACATAACGTCTGGCAATTTTAACTACCAGACGCAGATTGCTTTCAATCATGCGTTTGCGCCCGGCCGGGTCTCCACTTTGCGACAGACGCGCAAAATGAACTTCTTCTTCCGGGGATAGTAGAGGAGAAAAACCGATTTCATTGAGGTACAGCTGGGTAGCATCAAGCGCCCGCGTGTAGTCAATGTACTTGTGTTGTTTGAGCGATGTTGAATGCTTGACCTTGGCGCGTCCGGAGGCAGCGGGTGGCTGCTTCTCGTTTGACGCTTCCTTCAGGACAATGCCGGCTTCCATAAGGAGCACTTCATCATCGATGTCAAACTCCGGCGCTTCGTTGCCAAGAGCCATTGTTTTAGTCCTTTGGTGAGTTCGACCTCAAGCTCCAGTATCGCCTGATTCCATGGCAACACTTGAGCCTGTTCCTAATACGCCCGGAACAGGCTGGCAACTATCAACGACGAGGCAAAAATCCCAATGGATCTACAGGTTTCCCTTGGCGGCGAATCTCAAAATGCAGTTTCACCCGGTCAGTTCCTGTTGACCCCATCTCGGCAATCGTTTGCCCTGCCTTGACCTGTTGACCTTCCCGTACCAAAAGCCTGCGATTATGACCGTAGGCACTGACGTAGGTATCGCTGTGTTTGATGATGATCAATTCGCCGTAGCCCCGTAATCCACTTCCGGCGTAAACAACTGAACCATCAGACGCTGCCAAAACAGGCTGTCCCAAATCACCAGCGATATCAATTCCTTTATTCAAACTGCCGTTTGAGGAAAATTTTCCTATCAAAATGCCACTTGAAGGCCAGGTCCAACCCGTCGGAGACTTGCCGGCCGGGCCTGTCCCGGTGGTCGCAGAAGGAGGTATTACCACAGGTACAACCGCAACAGGCTTGGAAATAACCGTAGTTTTGACGGACCCGGAACTGCTGGTGCTGGTTGATGTAGAGGTCACGGGACGTCCTGCGCCAGAAGTCGACGCTACGTCCTGCGTTGAAGAGGAGCGCCCGTCAAAGCGAATTGTCTGACCTGGCTTGATGGTAAACGGCTCGGGGATCTGATTACGGGCAGCCAGCGCTTTCCAGTCCCAGCCGTAACGGAATGCAATAGAAAAAAGCGTGTCACCGCGCCTGACCACGTATTGGCCGGTGGTTACCGTCGGGCGCTGGGCAACGGCATTACCGTTACGATCAACGACACGAACACCGCCTGAAGGCGTGCTGGAGCAGCCGACCAAAAGGACACTGAGAGCAATGCCAATCACCAGACGCTGATAACTTCTTGAAGACCTGAGCTGCTGAATGACTGTGAGACTCACCCGCCACTCCCTTTACTGGTGACTGAATTCAAAAAAGATGCCTATTGTGCCGTAATAGCGACGGGCAGCCAGTGATTAACCGTTGAAAAAACGTTGTTATGTATCAATCAGCTACATGGAATGATGCCATCAGGCCATTCAACATTCCGGGCCGCGCGCTGTAGACCAATGACTGAAGCCAGAATTCACTGTTTACCGCAGACAATCTTCACGCGATTGGCCCGTTGAGCAGTGGCACGAAGCGCACAGCCCCCAGTACGTGCCGGGAAAAACCGTTTTCTTCACGGATGATCAGCATCAATTGCTGAACCTCTCCCGAACCCACCGGTATGACCAGCCGACCTCCAGGTGCCAGTTGATCAAGCAGCGCCTGCGGTACGTCGGTTGCCACTGCCGTGACGATGATGCCGTTATAAGGTGCCAGAGCAGGCCAGCCTTCCCAGCCGTCGCCCCAGCGGAAAACCACATTACGCAGATTGAGCTCGACCAGACGCTCCTTGGCGCGGTCCTGAAGGACTTTGATACGCTCGACCGAAAATACACGCTCCACCAGCTGCGCCAGCACCGCGGTTTGGTAGCCCGACCCTGTACCGATCTCCATGACCTTGTCCAGCGGACCTGCTGCCAATAGCAGCTCGCTCATCCGCGCGACCATGTAAGGCTGGGAAATCGTCTGGTTGTGGCCGATGGGCAGCGCTGTGTCTTCATAAGCGCGATGCGCCAGCGCTTCATCGACAAACAGATGCCGGGGCGTCTTGCGAATGACGTCCAGCACCCGCTGGTTGGAAATACCCTCTTCGCAGAGGCGCTGGATCAGACGTTCACGGGTGCGCTGCGAGGTCATCCCGATCCCGCGACGCAATAGATCATCCTGCTCGCGCGACATCAACGAAGACCCTCCAGCCAGGTATTCAGGCTGCTGAATCCGTCCTGATAAGTTCGATCCAGCTGCAACGGTGTAATCGATACGTAACCCTGTATCACCGCATGGAAGTCGGTGCCAGCACCGCCGTCCTCTACATCGCCGGCAGCGGCAATCCAGTAGCCGGCACGACCACGCGGGTCGACAACCTTTACCGGCGCCGCAGCACGGGCACGGTGCCCCAGTCGGGTCAGTTGAATGCCGCGGATATGCTCAAGCGGCAGGTTCGGAATATTCACGTTCAGTACCGTGCGGGGTGGCAGGTCGAGTTGCTCATGGGCCTCGACCAGCAAACGCGCATAATGCGCCGCCGTCGCCAGATTATCCGGCTGACGTGACAAAAACGAAAAGGCAAACGACGGACGCTGCAGAAAACGCCCTTCAAGCGCTGCAGCGACCGTTCCGGAATACAGTACATCGTCGCCCAGATTGGCACCCAGGTTGATACCTGAAACCACCATGTCCGGTTGATGCTCCAATAACCCATGAATCCCCAGATGCACGCAGTCGGCCGGCGTACCATTGAGACTGATGAAGCCATTGGCCAGTGTATGTGGGTGCAAGGGCCGGTCGAGTGTCAGGGAACTGCTGGCACCGCTTTTGTCCTGATCAGGGGCGATCACCACGCACTCGGCATAGTCCGCCAGCGCCGCATGGAGCGCGACAAGACCGGGCGCGTTCACCCCGTCATCATTTGATATCAGAATACGCATGGGCTGTCCGTCTGCCCAACCGGCACCAGATCAATGAGTTCGCGCACTAAAACGGTGGCGAAGCATCCGGGCGGAAGGACGAATTCCAGTTGCAGAATGTCAGACTCGGGATAATGCCACGTCAGCCGCCCAATGGGCAGTCGCAGGATGCGTCGTTCGTGCGCCATGCCCGCTCTGACCAGCCAGTCACGCAACTCAGACTCATCATTGGCGATGGCATTTTCCAGTTCTGCCGTCGCGCCACCCGCTGGCGAAGGGCCTTCACCCCACTGTGGCCCGGTAGGGTGCAGATCGAGAATCGCCAGGCGAGGATCGCTGCACTCATCAACGCCCGCCGGAAAAAAGCTGCGGCTGTCGGTGAAAGCCAGCAAATCCCCTACCTGAGCCTTTTCCCAGCTGCCATCGGCAACGCGGGCTGCCAGAACCCGATTGAACAGGTAGCTGCGCGCTGTGGATAACAATCGCGAACGCACCGCACGTTGCTCAGGCAGCGCTTTGCGGGCAGCGTAATCGCGTGCCTCGCCAAGATTTCCGCCCTGATAACCGAAACGCTGCGTACCAAAGTAGTTGGGGATGCCCTGCCGGGCAATTATTTCAAGGCGCTGGTTCAAAGCGTCCGTATCAGCGTCCAGTTGCGTCAGCCGCAGCGTAAAGCCATTCGCTGCGTGAGCACCGCGTTGTAGCTTGCGCTTGTGTCGAGTGCTTTTGAGAATCTGCAGCGTATCGTCCTGCGCGGCCGACAGATCAGGATCGGCCTTGCCCGGCAGTTGAATGCTGAACCACTGGCGGGTCAGTGCCTGGCGGTCCTTGAGACCGGCATAGCTGACCGTACGCAACTGCACCCCCGCGGCCCGGGCCAGCCGACGTGCCGCCTCTTCGGTATTCAGGCCGCGTTTTTCGACCCACAGCCATAAATGCTCGCCATCGCCTGAAAGCGGAATGTCCAGCACTTCGTCGACCTGAAAGTCTTCGGCAGTCGCCTTGAGGGCTGCACGACCCAGTGCATCGCCGTAGGCCCTGGGGCCAAGCAGTTCAAGTTCATTCATGCGCGCAGCAACAACGCAACGGCATGCACCGCGATGCCTTCTTCACGTCCGGTAAAGCCGAGTTTTTCTGTCGTTGTCGCTTTCACGTTCACCTGGTCCAGCTCAACCTGTAGATCTTCAGCGATCAAGGCACGCATGGCATCGATATGCGGTGCCATTTTCGGTGCCTGGGCAACGATGGTGGCGTCGACATTACCGACTTTCCAGCCTTTGCCGTGGATCTGCTTGAGGACATGACGCAGCAGCACGCGGCTGTCGGCACCTTTGAACTGCGGATCGGTGTCAGGAAAGTGCTTGCCGATATCGCCCAGTGCCGCGGCCCCCAGGAGCGCATCGCTCAGGGCATGCAGCAGGACATCGCCATCGGAATGGGCCAGCAGGCCGAACCCGTGTGCAATCCGCACGCCGCCCAAGGTAATGAAGTCGCCTTCAGCGAAACGGTGCACATCATAGCCATGGCCAATACGCATAAAAAAACGCCCTGAAAAAAGTCAGGGCGTGATTCTAGCTGCTTTGGCGCTCGTTAGCTGTTCAAGGCTTCAGCGTGATGCCTTAGATGGTCTTCGATGAAGCTGGCGATGAAGAAATAGCTGTGGTCATAACCTGGCTGCATCCGCAAGGTCAGCGGATAGTTCGCAGCCTTGGCGGCCTGAACCAGAACTTCAGGCTTGAGCTGATTGACCAGAAAGTCATCACGATCACCCTGATCAACCAGCGTAGGCAGTTTTTCCGACGCTTGCCCAATCAACACACTGGCATCCCACTCGCGCCAACGCGAACGGTCTTCACCCAGATAACGGGAGAACGCCTTTTGCCCCCACGGGCAGTCAATCGGATTGCTGATCGGCGAGAACGCCGATACCGACCTGTAGCGACCGGGATTGCGCAGTGCGCAGACCAGCGCCCCATGCCCGCCCATCGAGTGCCCGCTGATACTGCGCGCCTCTGACGCCGGGAAGTGCTCTTCGATAAGGGCTGGCAGCTCCCTGACGACGTAATCATGCATCTGGTAATGCCGCGCATATGGCTGTTCGGTGGCATTGAGATAGAAGCCTGCCCCTTGACCGAAGTCCCAGGCACCCTCAGGGTCGTCTGCTACGTCGGCACCGCGCGGGCTGGTGTCGGGTGCCACGATAATAATGCCCAGCTCGGCAGCGAGCCGGTGAGCTGCGGCTTTCTGCATGAAGTTCTCGTCGGTGCAGGTCAGACCGGACAACCAGTACAGCACCGGGAGCTTGCTGCCCTGCTCTGCCTGGGGCGGCAGATAGACCGCAAACACCATGTCACAACCCAGTACTTGAGAGTGGTGTTTGTAACGCTTGTGCCAGCCGCCGAAGCTTTTCTGGCAGGAAATATTTTCCAAAGGCATGTCGCTTCCTCCAGTTGCAAGCGGCAAGCTACAAGCATGTAACAAATCTTCGTGCTTGCCGCTTGCCGCTGCTCCTCAAAAATGAATGACGGTGCGGATGCTTTTGCCTTCATGCATCAGGTCGAACGCCTTGTTGATGTCTTCCAGGCCCATGGTATGGGTGATGAACGTGTCCAGCGGGATTTCACCGGTCTGCGCCATGTCGACATAGCTTGGCAGTTCGGTGCGGCCACGCACGCCACCAAATGCCGAACCGCGCCAGACGCGTCCTGTCACCAGCTGGAACGGACGGGTAGAGATTTCCTGACCGGCACCGGCCACGCCGATAATGACCGACTCGCCCCAGCCCTTGTGGCAGGATTCCAGCGCTGCACGCATCAGTTGCACATTACCGATGCACTCAAACGAGAAGTCGACGCCGCCATCGGTCATGTCAACAATGACTTCCTGAATAGGACAGTCGAAATCTTTCGGATTGACGCAGTCAGTCGCGCCCAACTGTTTGGCGATCTCGAACTTGGCCGGGTTGATATCGATGGCGATGATTCGAGACGCTTTGGCTTTGACCGCGCCGATCAACGCTGAGAGGCCGATACCGCCCAGACCGAAGATCGCTACGGTATCGCCAGGCTTGACCTTGGCAGTGTTGAGCACCGCACCGATACCGGTGGTGACACCACAACCCAGCAGGCAGACTTTTTCCAGCGGTGCCTGTTTGTCGATTTTGGCCACCGAGATTTCCGGCAGTACGGTGTATTCGGAGAAGGTCGAAGTGCCCATGTAGTGGAAAATCGGCTCGCCCTTGTAGGAAAAACGCGTGGTGCCATCAGGCATCAGGCCTTTACCCTGCGTGGCACGAATCGCCTGACACAGGTTGGTCTTGCCCGAACGGCAGAATTTGCACTGGCGGCATTCCGGGGTGTACAGCGGAATAACGTGATCACCGACCGCGACAGAGGTGACACCTTCGCCAATGGCTTCGACAATCGCACCGCCTTCGTGGCCGAGGATCGATGGGAAAATCCCTTCGGGATCGGCACCGGAAAGTGTGTAGGCATCGGTATGGCAGACGCCGGAAGCCACTACTTTGAGCAGTACTTCTCCGGCCTTGGGCATGGCGACATCGACTTCAACGATCTCCAATGGCTTTTTGGCTTCAAAAGCGACAGCAGCGCGCGACTTGATCATCAAACTTCTCCGACGGGTAAAAACAAGGTTTGCAGTGTAGTACAGTGCCAATTGGCGAGTAATACGGCTAAAAGCAAAACATTAATGCTGTACAGGGATAATCCATGCACATCAATCGCTGGGAAGGTCTGGACGAATTCGTTGCGGTCGCTGAATGTGGCCAGTTCACAGCGGCAGCACAAAGGCTTGGGGTTTCCTCGTCACACATCAGCCGCCAGATCGTGCGCCTTGAAGAACGACTGCAAACCCGTTTGCTTTATCGCAGCACGCGCAAGGTCGCGCTGACCGAGGCTGGTCAAACTTTTTTGCATCACTGCCAACGTTTGCAGGACGGCCGCGAAGAAGCACTGCGCGCTGTAGGCGATCTGGCCAGCGAGCCAAAAGGGTTGCTGCGCATGACCTGCGCTGTGGCTTATGGCGAGCGCTTCATCACGCCCCTGGTGACACGCTTCATGGACCTGTATCCGCACTTGCGGGTCGACATTGAGCTGAGCAACGAAACGCTTGATCTGGTGCATGAAGGGATGGATCTGGCGATTCGCCTTGGCCGGCTACAGGATTCGCGCATGGTTGCAACCCGCCTCGCGCCACGGCAAATGTATCTGTGTGCTGCGCCTTCCTACATTGAACGCTACGGGCGACCTCACAGCCTGTCGGAACTGAATCGCCACAACTGTCTGGTCGGGGGCAGCGATACCTGGCAACTTCAGCAGAATGGCCGCGAGTTTTCTCAGAGAGTACAGGGCAACTGGCGCTGCAACAGCGGTCAGGCGGTGCTGGATGCCGCGCTACATGGGGTTGGCCTGTGTCAGTTGCCGGACTATTACGTGCAGAAACACCTCAATGACGGAACGCTGGTTTCATTGCTGGAAGCCCATCAACCGCCCAATACTGCCGTTTGGGCGCTCTATCCGCAGCAAAGGCACCTGTCGCCCAAGGTACGCAAGCTGGTGGACTATCTTAAAGAAGGATTGGCGATGCGCGATGAGTATCGCCAGTAGCTAATGGCCGAACTCAGTGCGGCGTTGACGCAACCATTCAAGATCCTCGGGGCGAGTGACCTTGATGTTATCGGACCGCCCTTCGATCAGGCGTGGCGACTGCCCCGCCCACTCGATGGCCGATGCCTCATCGGTGATGTTCACGTTCGACACCAGGCTGTCCGCCAGGGCGCGATGCAGGGCCCCAAGGCGAAACATCTGCGGCGTGAATGCTTGCCAGATCAGGCTCCGGTCGACAGTTTCAAGCACGCGACCACAGCTGTCGGCACGCTTGAGGGTATCGCGAGCCGGTACGGCCAGCAGGCCGCCAACCGGGTCGTCAGCCAGCTCACCGAGCAGATTATCCAGATCACTGCGCGCCAGATTAGGACGCGCAGCGTCATGCACCAGCACCCAGTCATTGTCACTCGCGCCCTGCGCATGCAGGTGCAGAAGCGCATTGAGCACCGAGCCTGAACGCTCGCTGCCGCCATCCACTCGTTGAATGCGGGCATCTTTAGCGCAGGGCAATGCAGCCCAGTAAGGGTCGTCCACAGCCAGACTGATCACCAGGCCCTTGAGCCGAGGGTGATCGAGAAAGCAAAGCAGGCTGTGTTCAAGAATTGTCAGGCCGCCCAGTTGCAAATATTGCTTGGGACGGTCAGCTGCCATACGAGCACCAATGCCCGCAGCAGGTATCACTGCCCAGAAGGCAGGAAGAAAGTCTTTCATGGCACCAACTTGATTATTGCGCGAGCTGGTAAAGGGTTTCGCCGTCCTTGACCATGCCGAGCTCATGTCGGGCACGTTCTTCGACGGTTTCCAGACCCTTTTTCAACTCCATGACCTCGGCATCAAGCACGCGGTTGCGCTCCAGCAGCACCTCATTCTCAGCGTGCTGGTCGGCAATCTGCTGAGTCAGGCTGGCCACTTGCGCAAGGCTTCCGTTACCGACCCAAAGGCGGTACTGCAAGCCAGCCAGCAACAGGAGCAGGACGAGGAACAACCAGTTAGGACTGCGCATTGAAATATCAGGTACCCAGTAAAAAAGACAGCAGAGCCAACGTGAACAACAAACGACTGAGGGCATTGAGCCTGACATAAGCCAGGCTCAATCACTCCAGATTACCGCGGAGCGTCAGCATCGGAGCTGCGCAGGCAAGTCAGGTGACTCGAGTCTGTGCAGCACTCTGCGTCTTTTTACCATCTATGGCTCAACCGCGAAACTCGGCACGACCACGATACGCGGCCTTGGAGCCCAATTGCTCCTCGATGCGCAGCAGTTGGTTGTACTTGGAGACGCGGTCGGAGCGGCACAGCGAACCGGTTTTGATCTGACCGGCAGACGTGCCCACAGCCAGGTCGGCAATGGTCGAGTCTTCGGTTTCGCCGGAACGGTGAGAGATGATCGCAGTGTAACCGGCAGCTTTGGCCATCTGAATGGCTTCCAGCGTTTCGGTCAGGGAGCCGATCTGGTTGAACTTGATCAGAATCGAGTTGGCGATCTTCTTGTCGATGCCTTCTTTCAGGATCTTGGTGTTGGTTACGAACAGGTCGTCACCGACCAGTTGGACTTTCTCGCCGATCTTGTCGGTGAGAACTTTCCAGCCATCCCAATCGGACTCGTCCAGACCGTCTTCAATGGAAATGATCGGGTGCTTGCGCGTCAGCTCGGCAAGGTATTCGGCAAACTCGGCGGAGCTGTACTCGCCCTCTTCGCTGAGTTTGTACTTGCCGTTCTTGTAGAACTCGCTCGCCGCGCAGTCCAGCGCCAGGGTCACGTCGGTGCCCAGCGTGTAACCCGCATTGGCGACGGCTTCGGCAATAGCGTCGAGCGCTTCCTTGTTGGACGCCAGGTTAGGCGCGAAACCGCCTTCGTCGCCAACAGCGGTGTTCAGGCCACGCGCCTTGAGCACTGCCTTGAGGTGATGGAAAATCTCGGTGCCCCAGCGCAGGCCTTCAGCGAAGGTTTTGGCGCCGACAGGCTGGATCATGAATTCCTGGATGTCGATGTTGTTATCAGCATGCTCGCCACCGTTGATGATGTTCATCATCGGCACCGGCATGGAGTACACGCCCGGTGTGCCATTGAGGTTGGCGATGTGCGCGTACAACGGCAGATCCTGATCCTGAGCCGCCGCCTTGGCAGCTGCCAGGGAGACCGCAAGAATTGCGTTTGCACCCAGGCTTGCCTTGTTCTCGGTGCCGTCCAGCTTGATCATCGCGTGATCCAGAGCCTTCTGGTCAACCGGGTCCTTGCCCAGAAGCAGGTCACGGATAGGGCCGTTGATGTTGGCTACAGCCTTCAGAACGCCCTTGCCCATGTAACGACTCTTGTCGCCATCACGCAGCTCCAGCGCTTCGCGCGAGCCGGTTGAAGCACCAGACGGCGCGCAGGCGCTGCCAACGATGCCGTTATCGAGGACCACATCTGCTTCTACAGTGGGATTGCCACGGGAGTCGAGAACTTCACGACCTTTGATGTCGACGATTTTTGCCATTGTTGTAAACACTCCAAGATTGACGAAAACGACGCAGCTGGGAAAACAATGCTCGCAGTCAGACGCAAAAAAAGGCAGGTCTGAATGCGACAACCCCGTCACGAATGACGGGGAACGGCACTTTACCGGAGAACCCTATTCAAGCGGTCTCTACGATCGGAAAACTTTTGACAAGTTCATCCAGTGACTTGAGCTGGGCCAGGAACGGCTCCAGCTTGTCCAGACGAAGGGCACACGGGCCGTCGCATTTGGCGTTGTCAGGGTCCGGATGCGCTTCAAGGAACAGGCCGGCCAGATTCTGGCTGATGCCTGCCTTGGCCAGATCCAGGACCTGAGCGCGGCGGCCACCGGCAGAATCGGAGCGACCACCCGGCATTTGCAGGGCGTGTGTCACATCGAACAGGATCGGGTATTCGAACTGCTTCATGACGCCGAAGCCGAGCATGTCCACCACCAGATTGTTGTAACCGAAGCTGGAACCCCGCTCGCAGAGAATCAACTGATCATTACCCGCCTCTTCGCACTTGGTCAGGATGTGTTTCATTTCCTGAGGTGCGAGAAACTGGGCTTTCTTGATGTTGATGACTGCTCCGGTCTTCGCCATCGCAACGACCAGATCGGTCTGACGCGACAGGAAGGCCGGCAACTGGATGATGTCGCACACTTCAGCAACCACGGCCGCCTGATGAGGCTCGTGCACGTCGGTGATCAGCGGCACGTTGAAGGTGCGCTTGATCTCTTCGAAAATACGCATGCCCTCTTCAAGGCCCGGCCCGCGGTAGGAATTCACCGAAGAGCGGTTGGCCTTGTCGAAGCTGGCTTTGAACACATAAGGGATACCGAGCTTTTCGGTCACCCTTACGTACTCTTCACAGACCTGCATGGCCATATCCCGGGACTCGAGTACGTTCATGCCGCCGAACAGCACCATTGGCTTGTCGTTGGCGATCTCGATCGAACCTACGCGAATTGTTTTCTGAGCCATGTGTGAAGTCCCTGTCAGGAGTTTTTCTGATGTTGAGCCAGTGCAGCCTTGACGAAACCGCTGAACAGCGGATGACCGTCACGGGGCGTGGAAGTGAATTCCGGGTGGAACTGGCAAGCGACGAACCATGGATGATCCGGTGCTTCGACCACTTCAACCAGCGCACCGTCGCCGGAGCGACCGGAAATCTTCAGTCCAGCCTCGATCAGTTGTGGCAGCAGATTGTTGTTCACTTCGTAGCGATGACGATGACGCTCGACAATCACGTCCTTGCGGTAGCAGTCGTGTACCAGCGAACCAGCTTCAAGCTGGCAATCCTGCGCCCCAAGACGCATGGTGCCGCCCAGATCGGAACTTTCGGTACGGGTTTCGACTGCACCAGTGGCATCTTCCCACTCGGTGATGAGACCCACCACGGCGTGCGCGCTGGTACGGTTGAACTCGGTGGAGTTGGCGTCTTTCCAGCCCAGCACGTTACGTGCGAACTCGATGACCGCCACTTGCATGCCCAGGCAGATGCCCAGATACGGAACCTTGTTTTCCCGTGCAAACTGGACGGCAGTGATCTTGCCCTCGACCCCACGCAGGCCAAAGCCGCCTGGAACCAGAATCGCATCCACGCCTTCAAGCAGGCCGGTGCCCTGGTTTTCGATGTCTTCGGAATCGATATAACGCAGGTTCACCTTGGTACGGTTGGTGATGCCGGCGTGGCTCATGGCTTCGATCAACGACTTGTAGGCGTCGAGCAGTTCCATGTATTTGCCGACCATCGCGATGGTGACTTCGTGCTCGGGGTTGAGCTTGGCGTCGACGACCTTGTCCCACTCGGACAGATCGGCACCCTCACATTGCAGGCCAAAGCGCTCGACCACAAAATCGTCCAGGCCTTGCGAATGCAGGATGCCCGGGATCTTGTAGATGGTGTCCGCGTCTTCAAGGGCGATAACCGCACGCTCTTCAACGTTGGTGAACTGAGCGATCTTGCGACGCGACGACACGTCGATCGGGTGGTCGGAGCGGCAGACCAGCACATCAGGCTGCAGACCGATGGAGCGTAATTCCTTCACCGAATGCTGAGTCGGCTTGGTCTTGGTCTCGCCGGCAGTAGCGATGTACGGCACCAGCGTCAGGTGCATCAGCATCGCGCGGCGTGCGCCGACTTCGAAACGCAACTGGCGGATGGCCTCGAGGAACGGCTGCGACTCGATGTCACCCACCGTGCCGCCGATTTCGACCAGCGCCACATCGGCATCGCCTGCACCCTTGATGATGCGGCGCTTGATTTCGTCGGTGATATGCGGAATGACCTGAATGGTCGCCCCCAGATAATCACCACGGCGCTCTTTGCGCAGGACGTGTTCGTACACACGGCCGGTGGTGAAGTTGTTGTTCTGGGTCATGGTGGTGCGGATGAACCGCTCGTAGTGACCAAGGTCCAGGTCGGTCTCGGCGCCGTCGTGAGTGACGAACACCTCACCGTGCTGGAACGGGCTCATGGTGCCTGGGTCCACGTTGATGTAGGGATCCAGTTTGAGCATGGTGACCTTGAGTCCCCGCGCCTCCAGGATGGCCGCCAATGAAGCCGAGGCAATGCCTTTCCCCAATGAAGAAACAACACCGCCCGTGACGAAGATGTAGCGCGTCATGAAAAACCCTAGAAGTCTGCGTTAAAGCGGTCAGAGCCGCCGGGGATAGCGAAGGAAGGCCGAAGCCCCCGATTACCGACAAAATTCACGGTGCACTCCCGAAACTGCTGCGTTGAAACCGACCGGCCGAAGCCAGTGTGGTGTGCGCTACATTTTAAGAATTACCCAGCAAACACTGGTTGGTAACCGGCAACTTGCGTTGTTTCAAAAGAACCAACAGAAGTTGTATCAAGAAGGGAGCGTAGTCTACCTGAAAGGGCCTTTCAGCTCAAACTTTGGTCGCTGGTCGGTACAACCCAGTGCAAACGCCAGCTTTCATTGGGCGAACCGTCCAGTCCAGGCAGGTTGGCGACGGCCAGCAGGTCATTATCACAGTAGAGCAGCGGCAATCTGCAGCGCAGAAAAACCGGTACAGCCTGCTCATTTAGCAGCCGTTTTAGATCACGACTGCCGCGTCCGCCGAGGTGCATCACCTCTCCTCCCTGCCGGTAGCGGATTTGCAGAGCGCCACACGGCACATCACCTTCAAGGCTTACCCAGCCATTGCCCGGCAAGTGCAACGGTGTGCGGCAGTCGGGCCAGTCTGTTACCGGGTGACGGACATACTCCCAGTCAGCGGGCACCCACCAGATGCAGCCCTGCGCCCTGTGAAGCTCGCCATCGGCAAGCCGCCACAGCGGACGGGCATCCTGCGCTGCGTCGCGCAATGCCTCCCAGCCAGCCCAGTGATCGGTATCCGGCAAACGCGTCAGCGGCGCAAGCCAGTGGCGCAGTGCATTGCGCTGCCTTGCTGCGGACAGCACGGCAAGCGGGCCAATGCTCAGCACCGGCAAACCAAGCCAGGCAAATGGTGTCGTGGCCTGGGCACCGGCCAGATCCTGCACCGCAAGCTCGTCCAGCAATTGCTGTGCTTCGCCGAGGTGGCACGCCGTGCGCGCCAAACTGATCGATGCCTGAGGCCATCTTGAGGTCAGCAATGGCAGCACGTCACTGCGCAAGAAGTTGCGCGAGAACCGAGAGTCGTCGTTGCTCGGGTCTTCGACCCAGTGCAGACCGTGCTGATGTGCGTAGCCTTCAAGTTCGACACGAGACACTGCCAACAGCGGTCGCACCAAATGCCCACGCCCCAGAATTCGCTGACCGGGCATGGCAGCCAGACCGCGTACACCAGCGCCGCGCAGCAGACGGAACAGCAGGGTCTCGGCCTGATCGTCACGGTGCTGGCCGGTGAGCAACACATCCCCCTCAGCCAGCCTGTCAGTGAACGCGGTGTAACGCGCCTGCCGGGCAGCCTGCTCGATGCTCGCACCAGGATCGACGTGTACCCGAACCAGCTCAAATGCCACACCCAGCGCCTGACAAACCCGCCGACAATGTTCAGGCCACGCATTGGCAGCGGCCTGCAGGCCGTGATGAACATGAATGGCGTGTAAGACAGGCAGGCTTTCGCACTTGGCGAGCTTAGCCAGAAGATGCAACAGCACCGTGGAATCGAGGCCACCGGAAAAGCCGATATGCCAGGTTGGCGCGTTGCGCCAGGGAGCCAAAACCTGAAGGAGCCTGGCAGGAAGGTCATGACCGCTGTGTGTGGAGGTGGTCATTGGTGTTTCTCACCGAACTTCGCTTATTCACGCACTGAACGGTTCAATGCTCAAGCCAGCCCTTTCGCGAACAAACGAAGTGTCGCGCGGTTCGCTCCCACGCCTTTCGGGCAGAAGCCCGCAAGACGTGGGAACGATCGTGGCGACGCAGCTTACAGACCGTAGCTCATCAAGCGGTCATAACGGCGGGCCAGCAGCTCATCGTTATCGAACTCCTTGAGCATCGCCAGCTGACTGCTCAACTCTTCGCGAATCAAGGCAGCGGCGGCGACCGGATCACGATGCGCGCCACCCAGTGGTTCGGCGATGACCTTGTCGACGATACCCAATCCTTTCAGGCGGTCAGCGGTGATACCCATGGCTTCGGCAGCATCCGGTGCCTTCTCGGCGGTTTTCCACAGAATCGACGCGCAGCCTTCCGGAGAGATTACCGCGTAGGTCGAATACTGCAGCATGTTCAACTGGTCGCATACGCCAATCGCCAGCGCACCACCGGAACCGCCTTCGCCGATAACGGTAGCGATGATCGGCGTCTTGAGACGGGCCATCACGCGCAGGTTCCAGGCAATCGCTTCGCTCTGGTTGCGCTCTTCCGCGTCGATACCAGGGTAGGCACCCGGTGTGTCAATGAAGGTCAGAATCGGCATCTTGAAGCGTTCGGCCATCTCCATCAGACGGCAAGCCTTGCGATAGCCCTCGGGACGCGGCATGCCGAAGTTGCGACGAACCTTCTCGCGCACTTCACGACCTTTCTGGTGGCCGATAACCATGACCGGCTGGCCGTCGAGACGGGCAATACCGCCGACGATTGCTGCGTCATCGGAGAAATGACGATCACCGTGCAGCTCATCGAACTCGGTAAAGATGTTTTCGATGTAGTCCAGCGTGTAGGGACGACGCGGATGGCGTGCCATGCGCGCGATCTGCCAGCTGGTCAGGTTGCCGAAGATGCTTTCGGTAAGCGTCTTGCTCTTGTCTTGCAGCCGGGAGATCTCGTCGCCGATGTTCAGCGAGTTGTCGTTACCCACCAAGCGCAGTTCTTCGATTTTGGCCTGCAAGTCAGCGATAGGCTGTTCGAAATCAAGAAAATTCGGGTTCATAGGCATCCGTCTTGGGTCGACGGCCAAGAGGCCGGCCGGTTGATCCGTCTGCGCCGTTCCTGTTCGGAACCGGCGCGTTCAGGTCGAAATTAAAATTCAGGGTTGAGCGCAAGTCGAGCCTGCGACGTTCAACGATACTGGAGAAAGACGTTCTCACGTCCGAACTGGTCACGCAGAGCTTGAATCAAGCTGTCAGCGGGATCAATCCGCCATGCTTCTCCCAATTGCAGCAATGCACGGGCGTCCTGCCCCGTGTAGTCCACTGTGATCGGACAGGCACCGCGATGGCGCTTGCACAGATCACCCAGCCAGCGCAGCCGGTCGCCCTTGAGTGCTTCGGCGCGTACCGTCACTCGCAGGCTCTCGGCCAGATTGGTGCGCGCATCTTCGATACTCATGACCCGCTTGGCGCGCAACCGCAGCCCCCCGGAGAAGTCATCATTACTGACTTCGCCTTCGACCACCACCATAGCATCGGTCTGCAACAGCGATTGAGCCGAATGAAACGCTTCGGCAAACAGGGATGCTTCAATGCGTGCAGAGCGGTCGTCCAGGGTAATGAACCCCATCTTGTCGCCCTTCTTGTTCTTCATCACACGCAAGGCAATGATCAGGCCGGCCACCGTCTGGGTGTCTCTGGCGGGCTTTAGATCGATGATGCGCTGACGAGCGAAGCGACGAATCTCGCCTTCATACTCATCGATCGGGTGCCCGGTCAGGTACAGCCCCAGCGTTTCCTTTTCACCGCGCAGACGGTCTTTGAGGCTCAGCTCGCGAGTCTTGCGATGATTGGCGTAGACATCGGCATCCGCTTCAACGAACAGGCCGCCAAACAGGTCTGCGTGACCGCTGTCGTGACTGCGCGCGGTCTGCTCTGCCGCCTGAATGGCTTCTTCCAGCGCGGCAAGCAGCACCGAGCGGTTACGATCAATGTTGGCCTGATAGGCCTTGGGTTCCAGTTCGAAGTACGGCCCGAGACGATCCAGCGCACCGCTGCGAATCAGACCATCCAGCGTTCGCTTATTGACCCGCTTAAGATCGACGCGGGCGCAGAAATCGAACAGGTCCTTGAACGGCCCGTTCTGACGCGCATCGGTAATCGCCTCGACCGGGCCCTCGCCCACCCCCTTGATAGCGCCAAGCCCGTAAAGAATGCGGCCATCGTCGCTTACCGTGAACTTGAACTCCGATGTGTTCACGTCCGGCGCATCGAGGCGCAGCTTCATCGTGCGCACTTCTTCGATCAAGGTCACGACCTTGTCGGTGTTGTGCATATCTGCCGACAATACCGCAGCCATGAACGGTGCCGGGTAGTGAGTCTTCAGCCAGGCGGTCTGATATGACACAAGTCCGTAGGCAGCCGAGTGGGATTTGTTGAAGCCGTAACCGGCGAATTTCTCCACCAGATCGAAAATGTTACCGGCCAGGTCCGGATCGATGTTGTTGGTCTTGCAACCCTCAATGAAACCGCCGCGCTGCTTGGCCATTTCCTCGGGCTTTTTCTTACCCATTGCGCGACGCAGCATGTCTGCACCGCCGAGGGTGTAACCGGCCATGACCTGCGCGATCTGCATCACCTGTTCCTGATACAGGATAATGCCGTAGGTCGGTGCCAGTACCGGCTTCAGTCCTTCGTACTGATAATCGACGTGCGGGTAGGACAGCTCGGCGCGACCGTGCTTACGGTTGATGAAGTCGTCAACCATGCCCGATTGCAGCGGGCCGGGGCGGAACAGCGCCACCAGTGCGATCAAGTCTTCCAGACAGTCGGGCTTGAGCTTTTTGATCAGCTCTTTCATGCCGCGCGACTCGAGCTGGAACACAGCCGTGGTCTCGGCGCGCTGCAGCAACTGATAGGTCGGCATGTCGTCGAGCGGGATGAACGCGATGTCCAGCGGTTCTTCGTTGACCTTGGCGCGGTCGCGGTTGATAGTCTTGAGCGCCCAGTCGATGATGGTCAGGGTGCGCAGACCGAGGAAGTCGAACTTCACCAGCCCCGCCGCCTCGACATCGTCCTTGTCGAACTGGGTTACCAGGCCGTCACCGGCCTCGTCGCAATAGATCGGCGAAAAGTCGGTCAGCTTGGTCGGGGCAATAACCACACCACCGGCGTGCTTACCGACGTTACGCACAATGCCTTCAAGCTTGAGCGCCATCTCCCAGATTTCTGCAGCCTCCTCATCAACCTTGAGGAAGTCGCGAAGAATTTCTTCCTGCTCGTAGGCCTTTTCGAGGGTCATGCCGACTTCGAACGGGATCATCTTCGACAGACGATCCGCCAGCCCGTAAGACTTGCCCTGCACCCGCGCCACGTCACGCACCACTGCCTTGGCGGCCATGGAACCGAAGGTGATGATCTGGCTGACCGCATTGCGACCGTATTTCTCGGCCACGTATTCGATCACCCGATCACGGCCGTCCATGCAGAAGTCGACGTCGAAGTCGGGCATGGAAACCCGTTCCGGGTTCAAAAAGCGTTCGAACAGCAGGTCGTATTCCAGCGGGTCGAGGTCGGTGATCTTCTGCACATAGGCAACCAGCGATCCGGCACCCGAACCACGACCCGGCCCCACCGGTACGCCGTTGCTCTTGGCCCACTGGATGAAGTCCATCACGATCAGGAAGTAGCCGGGAAAGCCCATCTGGATGATGATATCCAGCTCGAAATTCAGCCGGTCGACATACACCTGACGCTTGGCTTCGTAATCTTCGGTGGTGTCCTTGGGCAACAGGACGGCAAGACGCTCTTCGAGACCATCGAACGAGACCTTGCGGAAATACTCATCGATGGTCATGCCATCAGGAATCGGGAAGTTGGGCAAAAAGTGAGTGCCCAGCTTAACGTCGATGTTGCAGCGCTTGGCGATCTCGACGGTGTTTTCCAGCGCCTCGGGCAGGTCGCTGAACAGCTCGGCCATTTCTTCCGGGCTTTTCAGGTATTGCTGATCGCTGTAGTTATGCGAACGACGCGGATCGTCCAGCGCCCGGCCTTCGCCAATACAAACGCGAGTCTCGTGGGCTTCGAAGTCAGTCTGCTTGATGAAACGCACATCGTTGGTCGCAACCAGCGGCGCGCCATGGCGTTCGGCCAAGGCAACAGCGGCATGCAAATGCTCTTCGTCATTGTTGCGATTGGTGCGCTGTACTTCGATATAGAAACGCTCGGGAAATACCGCCATCCATTCGCGCAGCAGTTCGTCCGCCTCGCCGGGGTTGCCGCCGAGCAACGCCATGCCGATCTCGCCTTCCTTTGCAGCGGAAAGCGCAATTACGCCTTCACTGGCCTGCGCGACCCACTGGCGCTGGATGACGATCTGGCCGTTGCGCTGGCCTTCGATAAAACCACGGGAAATCAGTTCGGTCAGGTTCCGGTAGCCCTGGGCATTCATGGCCAACAGGCTGATGCGACTGAGCGCAGCGTCTTCATCCCTGCCCGCCAGCCACAAGTCGACGCCACAGATCGGCTTGATGCCCGAGCCTTGCGCGGCCTTGTAGAACTTGACCAGCGAACACATGTTGTTCTGGTCGGTCACCGCCACAGCAGGCATGTTCATGCCGGTCAGCGCCTTGATCAACGGTTTGACCCGGACCAGACCGTCAACCAGCGAGTATTCGGTGTGCAGGCGTAGATGAACGAAAGAAGCCGGCATGGTGATCCTATAAAACGCGAAAATACAAAAAACGAAGGGCAGGATTGTAACGGGCCCGGGATGAAACGTCAGTCCTGCAATAAACCGACTGGCAGCGGGATCGACCCGCCGATCATTATGGATGCTCGCGCTTCATGGGCTGCACGCACAGGTGCAAAGGAGCGTCGGTGAATGGGCGTAGGTCCGAGCCTGGCCAATGCCTCCAGGTGCACCGGCGTAGGATAACCCTTGTGCCCACCGATGCCATAACCCGGATAGATGAGTTCGAACGCTGCCATTTCCCGATCCCGGCTGACCTTGGCGAGAATCGACGCGGCCGCGATGGCAGGCACCCTGGAGTCGCCCTTTACAACCGGCGCAGAAGGCACTGACAACTGCGGGCAACGGTTACCGTCGATGAGCGCCAGCTTCGGCGTGATACTCAGCCCCTCGACGGCACGTTTCATGGCCAGCATCGTGGCGTGCAAAATATTCAATTGGTCGATTTCTTCAACTTCAGCCCGGGCAATGAACCAGCACAGGGCCTTCTCCTGAATTTCGACGTAGAGTTTTTCGCGCCGGGCTTCAGTCAGCTTCTTTGAGTCGTTGAGCCCGAGAATAGGTCGGGCAGGGTCGAGAATGACTGCCGCCGTTACAACCGCGCCGCACAGCGGGCCACGGCCTACTTCATCAACACCTGCTACCAGATCCTCGACGAGTGTGAAATCCAGACCTGTTTGCATGATGGGCGACCTCACAGTGAAGACGACTGGCCGAGCAGGCTCAACACCGCATCAGCGGCCTGATTGGACGCATCTCGACGCAAAATACGGTGAATGGCATCAAAGCCTGCGGTTTGCGCCTGACCGTCGTCGATCAGCGGCAGCAGCGTCCGCGCCAACACTTCGGGGGTGGCGTCATCCTGCAGCAGTTCTGGCACCAGCAGGCGCTGGGCAAGCAGGTTAGGCAGCGACACGTAAGGGCTTTTGACCATCCGCTTGAGTATCCAGAAGGTCAGCGGTGCCAGACGGTAGGCCACCACCATAGGCCGCTTGTAAAGCAGGGCTTCCAGAGTCGCGGTGCCGGAGGCGATCAGTACCGCATCGCATGCTGCCAGCGCCACATGCGACCGCCCGTCGAGCAGCGTGACTGGCAGATTGCGGCCTTGTAACAGCTGCTCTACCTGAGCCCGTCGCTGAGGACTGGCGCAGGGCAGTACGAAGCGCAAGCCAGGGCGCTGGGCGAGAAGAAGCTCGGCAGCATCGAAAAACAAACCGCCCAAACGACCTACTTCGCCGCCCCGGCTGCCCGGCATTAACGCAACAACGGGCGCTTCCTGAGCAAGGCCAAGCCCTGCGCGGGCTGCGGCGCGATCTGACTCCAGAGGGATGGTGTCTGCCAGCGGGTGACCGACAAAGCGTACCGGTACGCCCTTCTCTTCATAGAAACGGGCTTCGAATGGCAACAATGTCAGCATCAGATCACAGCCTTCACGAATCTTCAGCACACGCTTCTGACGCCAGGCCCAGACTGACGGGCTGACATAGTGCACGGTCTTGATGCCCGCGCGGCGTAGCTGAAGTTCGATATTGAGTGTGAAGTCGGGGGCATCGATGCCGATGAAGACGTCCGGCTTTTCATTGATGAGGGTCTGTACCAGCAGCTTGCGACGAGCCAGCAGCTCACGCAGCCTGCCAAGCACCTCGACCAGCCCCATCACCGACAGGCGCTCCATCGGGAAGTAGGACTGCATGCCCTCAGCCTCCATCAACGGGCCACCCACGCCGATGAAACGGATATCGGGATGGCGCACCTTGAGGGCGCGCATAAGGCCGGACCCGAGGATATCGCCGGATGCTTCACCAGCGACCAGAGCGATACATAATGGCGTGGTCATGATTAGCGAATGATACCGCGGGGCGACGTCTGGATAGACTGAAGGAATACGGCCACTTCAGGGAACTGCGCCGCCGGCTCGGCAAGGTCGGCCGCCGCCTGAGCGATGGTCAGCCCCTGACGATAGACTGTCTTGTAGGCTCTGCGCAGCGCATGAATGGCTTCTTCGGAAAAACCACGACGGCGCATGCCCTCGAAATTCATGCTGCGCGCTTCGGCCGGGTTGCCAAACACCGTCACGAACGCCGGAACGTCCTTGCCGATGGCCGTACCCATGCCGGAAAAGCTGTGAGCACCGATATGGCAGAACTGATGCACAAGAGTAAAACCGGACAGGATGGCCCAGTCATCGACATGAACGTGGCCTGCCAGCGCGGTGTTGTTGACCAGTATCACGTGGTTGCCGATCACACTGTCATGGCCGATGTGTGCATAAGCCATGATCAGGTTGTGATCGCCCAGCGTGGTTTCGGCACGGTCCTGAACAGTCCCGCGGTGGATGGTCACACCTTCACGGATCACATTGTGATCACCGATGACAAGACGGGTTTCCTCGCCCTTGTATTTCAGATCAGGCGTGTCTTCGCCCACCGATGAGAACTGGTAGATGCGATTGTGCTTGCCGATCCTGGTGGGTCCCTTAAGGACAACATGAGGACCGACGACTGTACCCTCGCCAATTTCCACACCGGCTCCGATGATCGACCAGGGGCCAACCTCAACGTTGTCGGCCAGAATGGCCGTCGGATCGATGATTGCGCGAGGGTCAATCAAACTCATAGTTTACGTTCCGCACAGATGATTTCGGCAGAGCATACCGCCTTGCCGTCAACTGTAGCCTTGCACTCGAACTTCCAGATCTGACGCTTGCTGCTCAGGAACTTCGCTTCAAGAACCAGCTGGTCGCCCGGCAGAACCGGTTGACGGAAACGCAGTTTGTCAGAACCCACGAAATAATAGAGCGTACCGTCTGACGGCTTGGAGTCGAGCATCTTGAACGCAAGAATACCGGCAGCCTGCGCCATAGCTTCGATGATCAGCACACCCGGCATGATGGGATGCTCGGGGAAGTGGCCGTTGAAAAAAGGCTCGTTGACGCTGACATTCTTGTAGGCGCGAATGTTCTTGTTCTCGATATCCAGCTCGGTCACGCGGTCCACCAGCAGGAACGGGTAACGATGAGGCAGGTATTCGCGAATTTCTTTGATGTCCATCATTTCGAGGGGAAGCCTGTAGTAAAGATTAGGGGTGCGTCGCGACTGCGCAGCACCCCTCTACATCAAGGAGGCAGTTTATCGACTGTGCACGCTTGATATTAAAAAGGTATCAGCCATCAGATGAGCGATTATCGGCGCAGGTCACCGTCTCTACAGCCTTTTCAAGCTTTTGCAGACGTCGCGCCATATCATCGATCTTGCGCAGACGAGCTGCACTCTTGCGCCACTCGGCGGCCGGCTGCATGGCAGTACCGGACGAGTACGAACCCGGCTCGGTAATGGAATGCGTCACCATCGTCATGCCGGTGATGAAAACACCATCACAGATTTCGATATGCCCTACCAGGCCGACACCGCCGGCCAGCATGCAGTGCTTGCCGATTATGGTGCTTCCGGAGATGCCAACACACGCAGCCATCGCTGTGTGATCGCCAACCTGCACGTTGTGGGCAATCTGAATCTGGTTGTCCAGCTTCACACCGTTGCCAATTCGCGTATCGGCCAGAGCACCGCGATCGATCGCCGTATTAACGCCGATCTCGACGTCATCACCCAAAGTGACGCCACCGATTTGTGCAATTTTCTGCCAGACACCCTTCTCATTGGCAAAGCCGAAACCTTCACCGCCCAGCACCGCGCCCGACTGAATGACCACACGTTTGCCGATGCGCACATCGTGATAAAGCGTTACCCGCGGGGCCAGCCAGCCACCTTCACCGATTTCGCAACGCGCACCGATGAAGCTGTGCGCACCAATGGTGACATCGGCTGCAATACGGGCACCGCTCTCGATAACAACGAAAGCGCCAATACTGGCGGCAGGATCAACCTCAGCATCGTCGGCAATCACTGCCGTCGGATGAACGCCCGCCACGCTTTTGGGCTTGGGGTCAAAAAAGTGCGAAATGCGCGCATAGGCCAGGTAAGGATCCGGGACCAATAGCGCATCTCCGGTGTAGCTGTCGGCATCTGCGGGCTTTAGCAGCACGGCAGCAGCCTGGGCATCGACCAGAAATTTACGGTATTGAGATTTTGCCAGGAAACTGATTTGACCAGGGCCGGCTTCTTGTAAAGCAGCCAGCCCGGTGATGTCCTTGTCCTTGTCGCCACGTAGCGTAGCGCCAAGGAACTCGGCCAATTGGCCGAGCTTGATGGTTATGCTCATGGTTACTTCAGCTGGTTCATGCGCTCGATGACCTGGCGAGTAACGTCGTATTGAGGCTTGACGTCAATCACTGCACCGCGCTCGAAGACCAGGTCGAAACCACCTTTCTTGATGACTTCTTCAACAGCCTGATCCAGTTTTGGCTTCAACTGCTTGAGCATTTCACGGTCAGCAACAGCCTTGGCTTCGTTCAGTTCCTTGGACTGGAACTGGAAGTCACGAGCCTTTTGCTTGAATTCAAGCTCCAGACGCTCGCGCTCAGGCTGAGCCATCTTGTCGCCGCCGCTGACCAGACGGTCCTGGATACCCTTGGCGCTGCTTTCCAGGCTCTTCAGCTTGGTCAGTTGCGGACCGAATTTTTTCTCGGCATCAACAGCGTATTTCTTGGCAGCATCAGATTCCAGCAAGGCCATCTGATAGTTCAGTACGGCAATTTTCATGTCGGCAAATGCAGGGCTTGCGACCAGAACGGTTGCCAGCAGTACCAATTGAGTCAACTTACGCACAATACAACTCCTACAAAATTCGTTGCGTTATCAAAGATCAGACGCTTAGAAAGTCTGACCCAGGGAGAATTGGAAGACCTGAGTTTCTGCTTCGTCGTCCGGCTTCTTGATCGGCATCGCCAAGGCGAAGCTCAGAGGGCCGAGCGCAGTGATCCAGGTGACACCGATACCCACAGAGCTGGCCATGCCGGAAAGGTCGATGTTGTTGCATTCGACGTTTTTGCCACTGGCTGTCTTCCTGCTGGAATCGCAGTTTGTATCAAATACGTTGCCGACATCCCAGAACACGGAGGTGCGCAGGGAACGCTGGTCCTTGACGAATGGCAGCGGGAACATGACTTCTACGCCACCCTGCACCAGGGCATTACCACCGAACGGCAGTGGATCCTGGTCCGGATCGGCCAACGTACCGGGTTTGGAACCGTTACTAGGCGTGCTGCGCGGACCAAGCGTGCTGTCCTTGAAGCCACGAACCGAGTTGAAACCACCGGCATAGTAGTTCTCGTAGAACGGCAGACCCGAGGTCGAACCGTAGCCGTCGCCATAACCTAGCTCTGTGTGCAGACGCAGAGTGTAGTTATCGGTGATCGGGTGGAAGTACTGCGCACGGTAATCCAGCTTGAAGAACGACAGGTCGCTGCCCGGTAAGGTAGATTCGAACACCAGGCTTTGCGAATGACCACGGGTCGCCAGTACGCCTTTGTTCAGAGTCGATTCAGACCAGCCGACCGAGCCCTTGAAGTTCAGGTACTTGTCGCCTTCTTTTTCAACAAAGTCGAAGATCTCGTCAACGGTGTACTTGCCGGTCTTGATCTCATCCTGCTGCACGGTCAGGCCGTAGGTCAGGCGCGAGGTTTCGCTGATCGGGTAGCCAAGGTTGATACCGGCACCCAGGCTGTCTACCGCGTAGCTTGCAACATCAACGTCGAGGTCATCGTAGTTGGTGGTGCGGTAGAAGGCGCTGTAACCCAGGCTGACACCATCCGGCGTGTAGTACGGATCGACGTAGCTGAAGTTGTAACGGCTCTGGTATTCGCTGCGGGTCAGACCGATGCTGACCTTGTTACCGGTACCGAGGAAGTTGTTCTGGCTGATCGAACCACCGAGGATCAGACCGGCGCTTTGCGCGAAGCCGACGCTGGCGGTGATCGAGCCGGACGCCTGCTCTTCAACCGCGTAGTTCACGTCAACCTGATCGTCGGTGCCCGGAACAGGCGGCGTCTCGACGTTGACTTCCTTGAAGAAGCCCAGACGATCCAGACGTGTTTTCGACTGGTCGATCAGGTAGGTCGAAGCCCAGCCGCCTTCCATCTGACGCATTTCGCGACGCAGCACTTCATCTTCCGACTTGGTGTTACCGCGGTAGTTGATGCGGTTGACGTAGGCACGCTTGCCAGGATCGACCACGAAGGTGATGTCGACCGTGTGGTCTTCGTTGTTCGGGGTCGGCACGCCGTTGACGTTGGCGAAGGTGTAGCCTTCGTTACCCAGACGACGGGTGATCAATTCGGACGTGGTAGTCATGACCTTACGCGAGAACACCTGACCCGGCTGTACCAGCAGCAGAGACTTGACCTGGTCCTCAGGAACCTTCAGGTCACCGCTGAGTTTGACCGACTTGACGCTGTATTTTTCGCCTTCGTTGATGTTGACCGTGATGTACACGTTCTTCTTGTCCGGCGTGATCGAGACCTGGGTCGAGGCGATATCCATGTTGATATAGCCGCGATCGAGGTAGTACGAACGCAGACGCTCAAGGTCACCCGACAGCTTTTCACGGGCGTACTTGTCATCATTCTTGAAGAACGACAGCCAGTTGCTGGTCTTGAGTTCGAACAGGTCGGTCAGGTCTTCGTCGGAAAAGACCGTGTTGCCCACCACGTTGATATGCTGAATGGAGGCGACGGTGCCTTCATTGATGTTGATTTTCAGGCCTACGCGGTTGCGCGGCTGTGGAACGACCTCGGCGTCAACCTCAGCAGAGTAACGGCCCTGGGCAACGTATTGGCGTTGCAGCTCGTTACGCACACCTTCAAGGGTTGCACGCTGGAAAATTTCACCCTCGGCCAGACCGGACTGTTTCAGCCCCTTCATCAGGTCTTCGGTGGAGATGGCCTTGTTGCCTTCGATTTCGATACTTGCAACCGAAGGACGCTCGACGACGTTGATGACGAGTACGTTGCCATCGCGACCCAGCTGGATATCTTGAAAGAAACCGGTTTTGAACAGCGAACGGGTAGCATCGACCAAACGACCATCGTCCGCCTGCTCGCCTAC
The DNA here is from genome assembly GCF_002699855.1 of Pseudomonas amygdali. Lineage (GTDB taxonomy): Bacteria > Pseudomonadota > Gammaproteobacteria > Pseudomonadales > Pseudomonadaceae > Aquipseudomonas > Aquipseudomonas amygdali. Next base: position 27,289 of record NZ_LKBW01000266.1, read on the forward strand.
GTTCAGCGGCAACGCACCAAAAACACTGCCGACGGATACCCGCTGGAGGCCATTGACACGAATATCGGAGATGGTGAAGGACTCGGCGTGAACTTCAGCGATCATCAGTGCGGAAAGAACCGCAGTTAGCAGCAGACGTTTCATGAAGTCCTTTCTTATTCCAACTGGCAATAAACAAACTGCCGCAAAATGCGGCAGATTCGCAACTCGGCAAAGCGTTACAGTCGGCCCAGATCGTTGACCAGCGCGAGCAACATTACGCCCACTACCAGACTGATACCGATCTGTGCCCCCCAACCTTGAACCTTTTCCGAAAGGGGACGACCACGCGCCCACTCGATCAGATAAAACAGCAAATGCCCCCCGTCCAGGACGGGAATGGGCAGCAGATTCAGAACACCCAGGCTAATACTCAGATAAGCGAGGAAGTTCAGAAAATCTCCGATGCCCGACTGGGCCGAATCGCCCGCCACTTTAGCAATGGTTATCGGTCCACTCAAGTTTTTTACCGAGAGCTCGCCGAACAACATTTTCTTCAGTGAGTCCAGGGTCAGCACGCTCATGTTCCACGTGCGCTTTATCCCCTCACCCATCGCGGCGAAAGGACCGTAGCTGACCTCGCGCAGCATTTCCGGTGGCCAATCGACAGCTTTAACGCCAGCCCGCAGATAACCTGCGGCCGCCTTGCCTTCGCCTTTCGCGGAGAGGGTTACAGGGACGTCCATTTGTACACCGTCACGCTCGATGCGCAGCGATACTTTTGCTTCAGGGCGCTCGCGTACCCGGTCAACAACCTGCTGCCACTCATTGAGCGGCTGACCGTCCATCGAAATCAGGCGATCTCCGGTTTTAAGCCCGGCACTCTGCGCCGGACCTTTCGGGTCGATCTCTGCCAGCACCGGCAACAAGGCCGGGCGCCACGGACGAATACCCAGCGACTTGATCGGATCAGGCTCTTCAGCCCCCCGGAGCCAGTCATTGAGCACCAGCTCACGAGACGTGTCGACCGTCGAACCCGGATCCCTGAGCTTCAAAGCGATGGTGCCGCTTTCACCCAGACGGCGGACCAGTTGCAGATTGACCCCCGCCCAGCCCGACGTCGGCTCGCCGTCGACTGCGACGATTTCCTGCCCGGCAGTCAGACCCGCCTGCTGAGCGATGCTTCCGGACTCCACGGCACCGATAACCGGACGAACCTGCTCGCTGCCCATCATCGCCAGCACCCAGAAAAACGCGATGGCCAACAGGAAATTGGCTGTCGGGCCTGCGATCACGATTGCGATACGCTGCCCGACGGTCTTGCGGTTGAACGACTGATCGGCAAGCTCGGGCGGGACATTGCCTTCGCGCTCGTCGAGCATTTTGACATAGCCACCCAGCGGAATTGCAGCGACCACGTACTCGGTACCCTGACGATCACTCCAACGCAGAAGAGGCGTGCCGAAGCCCACCGAAAAACGCAGCACCTTGACGCCGCAACGCCTGGCCACCCAGAAGTGGCCGAATTCGTGGAAGGTCACCAGCACGCCCAACGCTATCAGGGTGCCGAGAATCATGTATAAAGCGCTCATCAGCCTTCTCCGGGTACCGACTGGTCGGCCAGTGTGTTAATCATCGCAGACTTCAAAGCCTGCCGTTGACGCACCACATCGACCCTTTCATTCAAATCCTGACGGGTCATCAGATCGCTATCGCGCGTTTCTTTCAAGCCATTGGCCCGCGAGCAAACGCGCTTTTGCATCCGCGGCAAACACCGCGTCGAGCCCTTCGACCGCAGTCACAGGCTCATGATTCAGAACCTCCTCGATAATACCGGCGATTTCCAGGTAACGGATACGCCCATCGAGGAATGCAGCGACAGCCACTTCATTGGCTGCGTTAAGCATGGCAGGCGCACTGCCTCCAGCCTCTGCCGCATGACGCGCTAACCGCAGGCAGGGGAAACGCTCCTCGTCCGGCTTTTGAAAATCAAGCTGGCCGATACGGAACATATCCAGAGGCGCAACGCCAGAGTCTACACGTGCAGGCCAGGCCAATGCATTGGCGATGGGCGTGCGCATGTCGGGATTGCCCAATTGAGCGAGCACAGAGCCATCAACATAATCGACCAGCGAGTGGATCACGCTCTGTGGATGGATGACCACCTCGACCTGATCCGGACGTGCATCGAACAACCAGCAGGCTTCGATCAGCTCGAGCCCCTTGTTCATCATGGTCGCCGAATCAACGGAAATCTTGCGCCCCATCGACCAGACAGGATGCGCGCAGGCCTGTTCGGGCGTTACATTCTGCAACTGTTCGAGCGGGGTTTCGCGGAAAGGCCCGCCCGAGGCCGTCAACATGATCCGCCTGACACCCACAGCACCAAGCCCGCGAGCAAAATCGCCCGGCAGGCACTGGAAAATCGCATTGTGCTCACTGTCGATGGGCAGCAGCACTGCGCCGCTCTGCCGAACAGCCTGCATAAACAGGTCGCCGGACATGACCAGCGCTTCCTTGTTGGCCAGCAAGACCTTTTTGCCCGCCTCGACCGCAGCCAGTGTTGGGCGCAGACCGGCAGCGCCGACAATGGCGGCCATGACAGCGTCCACGCGCGGGTGCGCAGCCACTTCACACAGACCGCCCTCGCCCACCAGAACCCGGGTGTCGAGCCCGGCCGCAGCAAGGTCGTCCTGCAATTTACGGGCGACGAACTGATCGGGAACCACGGCGTATTGCGGGGTATGCCGGACGCACAGGGCCAGCAACTCATCGAGACGACTGAAGCCCGTAAGCGCGAACACCTGATAAAGCGAAGGATGACGTGCGACGACATCCAGAGTGCTCAGACCGATAGAGCCTGTTGCACCCAGAATGGTGATGTGTTGCGGCCCACTCACATGACACCCCAGTCGGCGGCCCAGAGCAGAACGGCAAATACCGGAATGGCCGCAGTAAGGCTGTCGATACGGTCCAGCACACCGCCGTGCCCAGGCAGCAGGTTGCTGCTGTCCTTGACCCCTGACTGGCGCTTGAACATGCTTTCAGTCAGGTCGCCAATTACGGAGATGAACACAATCACAGCAGCGCCAAGAAGCCCGGCGATGAACTGAGCAACCGTCCAGTCACGAGAAACGCCCACAGCGGCCATGATGCCCAGACTGACCGCAAGACCGCCGTATACGCCCTCCCAGCTCTTGCCCGGACTTACCTTGGGGGCCAGTTTGCGCTTGCCGAAAGCCTTGCCGGAGAAATAGGCGCCAATGTCGGCAGCCCAGACCAGCACCATCACTGACAGAATCAGCCAGTTACCCAGCGGCCACTGCTTGATCAGCACCAACCCCTGCCAGGCAGGCAGCAAAATCAAAAGACCGATCACCAGCTTGCAGGCCGCGCTTGCCCAGTGGCTACTGGAGTCCGGATAGGTAAGAACCAGAAAGGTCGCCACGCCCCACCAGATGACTGCAGCGACGAGCACCCAGGGCTCCAACCCTGGCAGCAGGTACATGAGGAATAGCAGAATTGCGACCACAGCCGCATAACCGATGCGCATCGACTGCGCAGCAAAACCTGCGAGCCGCGCCCATTCCCAGGCACCCAGCACGACAACAACCCCGATGAACAGGGCGAAATACATGCCGGTCAGCAGGAAAAAACCACACAAGGCGATCGGCAACAGAATGAGTGCCGTGATGATCCGTTGTTTCAGCATTAAGCCCGGGCTCCAGCTTCTACCTGTTCGCTGGTTTTACCGAAGCGACGTTGGCGAGAAGCGAAATCTGCCAGCGCGGCGCGCATGGCATCGTGTTTGAAGTCCGGCCAGAACAGGTCGGAGAAGTACAGCTCGGCGTAGGCCAGCTGCCAAAGCAGGAAGTTACTGATGCGGTGCTCGCCACCGGTGCGAATGCACAGGTCCGGCAACGGCAGATCGCCCGTTGCCAGACAGGTCTGCAGCAGCTCGGGGGTTATATCCTCCGGTTGCAGATGCCCGGCCTGAACCTCGCGCGCCAGCCGCTGGGCAGCCTGTGCGATGTCCCATTGCCCACCGTAGTTGGCAGCGATCTGCAGCACGAAACGGCTATTGCCGGACGTACGCACTTCCGCCTCGCGCATTGCAGCCTGCAGCTCGGGATGAAAGCGCGAGCGGTCGCCAATGATCCGCAGGCTGATGTCGTTCTCGTTCAGGCGCTTGGTTTCACGGCGTAGCGCCGTTAAGAAAAGCTCCATCAGTGCACCAACCTCTTCGGCCGGGCGCTGCCAGTTTTCACTGGAGAACGCGAACAGTGTCAGCACCTCGACCTTGGCTTCGGCACACACCTCGATAACGGCCCGCACAGCGTCGACGCCCGCCTTATGGCCAGCAACGCCTGCCAGCAGGCGCTTCTTGGCCCAGCGATTATTACCGTCCATGATAATCGCGACATGGCGCGGTACCGAAGACGGCACGGCCGGTTTTATCTTTTCCATGAAAGCGTCCGAAACCTTAAACAGCCATCAGATCAGCTTCTTTCTGCTTCACAGCAACTTCGATTTCAGCAACGAATTTGTCAGTCAGCTTTTGCACGTCGTCCGCCGCGCGACGCTCTTCGTCTTCGCTGATTTCCTTCTCCTTGACCAGATCTTTCAACTGGCTCAGGGCGTCACGACGAATGTTGCGTACAGCAACACGAGCGTCTTCAGCGGCGTCGCGTGCCTGCTTGGTGAAGCCCTTGCGGGTTTCCTCGGTCAGCGCCGGCATGGAGATCAGCAGCAGCTCACCCAGGTTGGTCGGATTGAAGCCCAGACCGGAGCTCTGGATGGCCTTGTCGACAGCAGCAAGCATATTACGCTCGAACGCCACGACCTGAAGAGTGCGCGAGTCCTTGACGGTCACGTTGGCAACCTGACTCAGCGGCGTGTCGGCACCGTAATAAGGGACCATGACACCACCCAGAATGCTCGGGTGCGCCTTGCCGGTGCGGATTCGGGTGAACGCGTGGTTCAGCGACTCCAGACTCTTCTGCATGCGGGTCTGAGCGTCTTTCTTGATTTCGTTGATCATTGTTGGGCTTCCTCGATCAGGGTCCCTTCAGCGCCACCATGGACGATATTCAGAAGGGCACCCGGCTTGTTCATGTTGAAGACGCGCAATGGCATCTTGTGATCGCGACACAGGCAGATTGCGGTCAGATCCATCACGCCCAACTTGCGATCCAGCACTTCATCGTAAGTCAAATGATCGAACTTCTCGGCATTCGGGTCCTTGAACGGATCTGCGGTATACACGCCATCCACCTTGGTGGCCTTGAGCACTACATCGGCGTCGATCTCGATCGCGCGCAGGCAGGCAGCCGAATCGGTCGTAAAGAACGGATTACCCGTACCCGCAGCAAAAATCACCACTTCCTTGGCGCTGAGATGGCGCATGGCCTTGCGGCGATCATAATGATCGGTCACACCCAGCATGGAAATGGCCGACATCACGATGGCCGTGATATTAGCGCGCTCCAGCGCATCGCGCATTGCCAGGGCGTTCATCACAGTGGCCAGCATGCCCATGTGGTCGCCTGTTACCCGATCCATACCCGCAGCACTCAAGGCTGCGCCACGGAAAAGGTTACCGCCGCCGATCACCAGACCGACCTGAACACCGATACCGACCAGCTGGCCGACTTCCAGCGCCATACGGTCCAGCACCTTGGGGTCAATGCCGAACTCTTCCGAGCCCATGAGGGCCTCACCGCTGAGCTTGAGTAGAATGCGTTTATAGCGAGCCTGATAACCACTGCCCTGCTGAGCCATTGCGAATCTCTCCTGCGGCGTTTTCTGAAAAAAATCTGTGCTGGCTATTTCAAGCCTGCGCTTACTTTAGCTTGACGCTCTGCGAGCGTCGGGAGAATGCAGCCTTGTGAGCACAATCTCCAAGGAAAATTTCCTTTTCTCTTTCGACAAAGAGGCCGCACGCGTGAGCGGGCAGCCTCTTTGGGGCGACAGTTGAAAAACCGTCTTACTGCTTGGCAGCAGCCAGCTGTGCAGCCACTTCGTCAGCGAAGTTATCAACTGGCTTCTCGATGCCGTCGCCTACTTTGAAGTAGGTGAAGGAAACGATTTCAGCACCGGCTTTCTTGGCCAGATCACCGACCTTGACTTCCGGGTTCTTGACGAACGCCTGCTCGACAAGGCTAGCTTCAGCCAGGAACTTGGTGATACGGCCGCCAACCATTTTTTCAACGATTTCAGCTGGCTTGCCTTTGATCTTGTCTTCGTTCAGTTGCAGGAAGACGTTTTTCTCGCGCTCGATCGCTTCGGCAGAAACTTCCGAAGGGAACAGGAACTCGGGGTTGCTTGCCGCTACGTGCATGGCGATATCTTTAGCCAGCTCGACGTTGCCACCTTTGAGGGTAACTACCACACCGATCTTGTTACCGTGCAGGTAAGTACCTACAACGTCGCCCTCGATACGCTTCAGGCGGCGGATGTTGACGTTTTCGCCAACCTTGCCGACCAGCACCAGACGTGCAGCTTCCTGAGCTTCGATCAGCGGAGCGACATCAGTCAGCTTGTCAGCAAAGGCTTTTTCGACGCTTGCAGCAACGAAAGCCTTGAAGTCGTCCTGCAGAGCCAGGAAGTCGGTCTGCGAGTTGACTTCGATGATGACAGCAGCCTTGCCGTCATCCTTGATGGCGATCGCGCCTTCAGCAGCAACGTTGCCTGCTTTCTTGGCGGCCTTGATCGCGCCGGAAGCACGCATATCGTCGATTGCTTTTTCGATGTCGCCGCCAGCCTTGGTCAAGGCCTTTTTGCAGTCCATCATGCCTTCGCCGGTACGCTCGCGCAGTTCTTTGACCAACGCTGCAGTAATCTCTGCCATTTCAAAATCCTCTTGGATAGGTCTTCAACCATTCCACCCGGCTCGCCGGGCGTGCAATTCTTGAAAAATCAGGGTGGCAGCAACACATGACAGCAAGGTCATGGCTACAGACCGACAAATCATTTCCTAGGTGGCAAAAAGGGGGCTAAGCCCCCTTTTCGCGTACTGAGTAAACGCCAGGCGTTTGTACTCAGCCTTCTACAGCAGCTGCAGCTGGAGCTTCTTCGACGAATACGTCGGTGCCGCCAGCAACATTGTTACGACCACGGATAACAGCGTCAGCCATCGAACCCATGTACAGCTGGATGGCGCGAATGGCGTCATCGTTGCCCGGGATGATGTAGTCAACGCCTTCCGGGCTGCTGTTGGTATCGACAACGCCGATAACCGGGATGCCCAGCTTGTTGGCTTCGGTGATCGCGATGCGCTCGTGATCAACGTCGATAACGAACAGTGCGTCTGGCAGACCGCCCATATCCTTGATACCACCCAGGCTGCGATCCAGTTTTTCCAGATCACGGGTGCGCATCAGGGCTTCTTTTTTGGTCAGCTTGGCGAAAGTACCGTCTTCGGACTGTACTTCCAGCTCGCGCAGACGTTTGATCGACTGACGGATGGTCTTGAAGTTGGTCAGCATGCCACCCAACCAGCGATGGTCGACGTACGGCGAACCGCAACGTGCTGCTTCTTCAGCAACGATTTTGCCAGCGGAACGCTTGGTGCCGACGAACAGAATCTTGTTTTTGCCCGAAGCCAGGCGCTCAACGAAAGTCAGAGCTTCGTTGAACATAGGCAGGGTTTTTTCAAGGTTGATGATGTGAATCTTGTTACGCGCGCCGAAAATGTACTTACCCATTTTCGGGTTCCAGTAACGGGTTTGGTGACCGAAGTGCACACCGGCCTTCAGCATATCGCGCATATTGACTTGGGACATGATAGTTCCTTGATAAGTCGGGTTAGGCCTCCACGTATCCCAATGACCAACCAATGGCATCTGCCAAGGGCACCCAGGTCATCGTGTCGACACGTGTGTGGGTTTGTGCTTCAAGGACGGACCTTGGAAAGCGGCGCATTTTATATCACAAAAGGGAAGAGAACGGAACTCCCATCAAGTTCTTGTTTTGCGGTACTTTTAAAGCCGCATCCGTTGACTTATAGAAGGAAGCGATGATTACCCGGCACCGGCGGGCTGATAGAATTACGCCTTTGCGCACCAACCGCGTGCCAGCCACGCCGAGAGATTCTGTATGACCATCACCCTCAAAACCCCGGAAGACATCGAAAAGATGCGCATCGCCGGTCGCCTGGCCGCCGATGTTCTGGAAATGATAGCGCCTCACGTAAAGCCCGGTGTAACCACCGAAGAGCTGGACCGCCTCTGCCACGATTACATCGTCAACGAGCAACAGGCGATCCCTGCCCCGCTGAACTACAAAGGCTTCCCCAAGTCGATCTGCACCTCGATCAATCAGGTAGTCTGCAACGGCATCCCGAGCGACAAGAAGCTGAAGAACGGCGACTCGCTCAACATTGACGTTACCGTCATAAAGGACGGGTACCACGGGGACACCAGCAGGATGTTCCATGTCGGCACCGTTCCGGTATGGGCCGAGCGTCTGTCGAAAGTAACTCAAGAGTGTCTGTATAAGGCTATCGAAATCGTCAAACCCGGCACTCGCCTGGGCGACATCGGCGCCGTTATTCAGAAACACGCTGAAAAGAATGGTTTCTCTGTGGTTCGGGAGTTCTGTGGTCACGGCATCGGCAAGGTGTTTCATGAGGAGCCGCAGGTCATGCACTTCGGCGAGGCTGGAACCGGTATCGAACTGCAGGAAGGCATGACCTTCACCATCGAGCCGATGATCAACCAGGGACGCCCTGAAACCAAGATCCTTGGCGATGGCTGGACGGCGATAACCAAGGACCGCAAGCTCTCGGCGCAATGGGAGCACACGCTGCTGGTAACCGCTGACGGTTACGAAATCTTCACTTTACGCAGTGACGACACTATTGCACAAAAAGCCCCCTGACTGGAGGCTGCACGACTGAACACCCGACCCGACATGAGGAATACTGCTCCATGCCGCAAGTAGATCCAGACTTGTTCGATCGTGGCCAGTTCCAGGCCGAACTGGCCTTGAAAGCCAGCCCCATCGCTGCGTTCAAGAAGGCTATCCGCAGGGCGAAAGACGTCCTTGATGATCGCTTCAGGTCAGGGCGAGACATTCGGCGACTGATAGAAGACCGGGCATGGTTTGTAGATAACATCCTGCAGAAGGCCTGGGATCAGTTCGAATGGAGCGAAGATGCCGATATCGCCCTGCTTGCAGTGGGCGGCTACGGGCGCGGCGAACTGCATCCGTACTCGGACATTGACCTGCTGATCCTGCTGGACAGTGATGACCACGAAATTTTTCGCGAACCTATCGAGCGGTTTCTGACACTGCTCTGGGACATCGGTCTGGAGGTCGGGCAAAGCGTGCGCTCTGTCAATGAATGTGCACAGGAAGGCCTGGCCGACCTGACTGTCATCACCAACCTGATGGAAAGCCGCACCATTGCAGGTCCCGAGCATCTGCGCCAACGCATGCTGGAAGTCACCAGTACGCAGCATATGTGGCCGAGCAAGGAGTTCTTTCTTGCCAAGCACGCCGAACAGAAAAAGCGTCATCACAAGTACAACGATACCGAATACAACCTGGAACCCAACGTCAAGGGCTCGCCCGGCGGCCTGCGCGACATTCAGACCATTCTGTGGGTTGCGCGACGCCAGTACGGCACGTTGAATCTGCATGCACTGGCAGGCGAAGGCTTCCTGCTGGGCAGTGAAAACGCCCTGCTGGCCTCCTCCCAGGAGTTTCTCTGGAAAGTGCGCTATGCGCTGCACATGCTGGCCGGACGATCAGAAGATCGGCTTCTGTTCGATTATCAGGTCCGCATCGCAGGCTTGCTGGGCTATGAAGACAGTGACGCCAAGCTCGCCATCGAGCGTTTCATGCAGAAGTATTATCGCGTGGTCATGAGCATCGCCGAACTCAGCGATCTGATTATCCAGCATTTCGAAGAAGTGATTCTTTCCGACGACAGCGGCACAGCGCAGCCGATCAATTCGCGCTTCCAGCTGCACGACGGCTATATAGAAGCCACCAACCCGAACGTTTTCAAGCGCACCCCGTTTGCCATGATCGAGATTTTCGTGCTCATGGCCCAACATCCCGAGATAAAGGGCGTGCGCGCCGACACCATTCGTTTGCTGCGTGAACACCGGCACCTGATCAACGATGATTTCCGTAACGATATCCGTAACACCAGCCTGTTCATCGAGCTGTTCAAGTGCGAGACAGGCATTCATCGCAACCTGCGCCGGATGAACCGCTACGGCATTCTAGGGCTGTATCTGCCGGAATTCGGCCATATCGTCGGGCAGATGCAGCATGACCTGTTCCACATCTATACCGTCGATGCGCACACGCTGAATCTGATCAAGCACCTGCGCAAGCTGCAATACACAGAAGTGTCCGAAAAATTTCCGCTGGCAAGCAAAATAATGGCTCGACTGCCAAAGCCGGAACTGATCTACCTGGCCGGGCTGTACCACGACATTGGCAAGGGCCGTGGCGGCGATCACTCGGAGCTGGGCGCAATAGATGCACAGGCGTTCGGTACGCGCCATCATCTGCCTGACTGGGACACCCGTCTTATTGTCTGGCTGGTGAGCAACCATCTGGTCATGTCGACCACCGCACAGCGCAAGGACCTTTCAGATCCCCAGGTCATCCACGATTTCGCCCAGTTCGTCGGCGACGAAGTGCACCTGGACTATCTGTATGTGCTGACCGTTGCCGACATCAACGCGACCAACCCGACCCTCTGGAATTCGTGGCGCGCCAGCCTGCTGCGCCAGTTGTACACCGAAACCAAGCGCGCCTTGCGCCGCGGCCTGGAAAACCCGGTTGATCGCGAGGAGCAGATTCGTCGCACCCAGACCGCAGCGCTGGACATCCTGGTACGCAACGGCACTGACCCTGACGATGTCGAGCAACTCTGGTCAGCGCTGGGAGACGATTATTTCCTGCGTCACACCGCTGGCGATGTTGCCTGGCACAGCGATGCCATCCTGCAGCAGCCAGCCGACGGCGGCCCGCTGGTGCTGATCAAGGAAACCACTCAGCGGGAATTCGAAGGCGGGACGCAAATATTCATTTACGCCCCTGACCAGCATGATTTCTTCGCTGTGACCGTGGCGGCGATGGACCAGTTGAACCTGAACATTCATGACGCGCGCATTATCACGTCCAGCAGCAAATTCACACTCGACACCTATATCGTCCTCGATAACGAAGGCGGTTCGATCGGCGACAACCCGGAACGCGTTCAGGAAATCCGCAACGGCCTGACCGAAGCGCTGCGCAACCCGGATGATTACCCGACGATCATCAAGCGCCGCGTGCCTCGTCAGCTCAAGCACTTTGCGTTCGCACCGCAAGTCACCATTCACAACGACGCCCAGCGTCCTGTGACGGTACTTGAACTGCTGGCACCTGACCGCCCCGGCCTGCTGGCGCGCATTGGCAAGATCTTCCTGGAGTTCGATCTGTCATTGCAGAATGCCAAGATTGCGACCCTGGGCGAACGCGTGGAAGACGTGTTTTTCATCACCGACGCGAATAATCATCCGCTGTCCGACCCACAGCTGTGCAGCCAGTTGCAGGACGCAATCGTCAAGCAACTGAGCGTCAACTCAGAGCCCGGCCATGATTTGCGAATCAGCATATGAGCACTCGGCCAAACGAATCGACTCAACGCAGTCCATTGAGGAACACTCCCCATGAATAACGCCATGCAACTGCTTCAGCCTTACCCTTTCGAGAAGCTGCGCGCCTTGCTGGCCGGCGTAACGCCCAACCCGGAAAAGCGCCCTGTTGCATTGTCGATTGGTGAGCCGAAGCACCGCTCACCCGATTTTGTGGCCAAGACACTCGCAGACAACCTCGATCAGATGGCGGTTTACCCGACCACGCGGGGTATCCCGGCGCTGCGCGAAGCCATTGCCGGCTGGTGCAACCGTCGATTCGGCGTACCACAGGGCTGGATCGATCCGGCGCGCAATGTATTGCCGGTCAATGGCACACGCGAAGCGCTGTTCGCCTTCACCCAGACAGTAGTCAATCGTAGCGATGACGGCCTGGTGATCAGCCCGAACCCGTTTTATCAGATCTATGAAGGTGCCGCCTTTCTGGCCGGAGCCCAGCCTCACTACCTGCCATGCCTGAGCGACAACGGTTTCAATCCCGATTTCGACGCAGTCAGCGCGGAAACCTGGAAGCGCTGCCAGATACTGTTCCTGTGCTCGCCGGGTAACCCGACCGGAGCACTTATTCCTGTTGAAACCCTGAAAAAACTCATCGCCCTGGCCGACAAACATGACTTTGTCATTGCTGCGGACGAATGCTACAGCGAGCTGTACTTCGATGAGCAGGCTCCACCACCTGGCTTGCTCAGCGCCTGCGTCGAGCTGGGTCGCCAGGATTTCAAGCGTTGCGTGGTGTTCCACAGCCTGTCCAAGCGCTCCAACCTGCCGGGTCTGCGTTCAGGTTTTGTGGCAGGTGATGCCGACATTCTCAAGGCCTTCCTGCTGTATCGCACGTATCACGGCTGCGCCATGCCGGTACAGACTCAGCTGGCGAGCATTGCTGCCTGGAATGACGAGGAGCACGTACGCGCGAACCGTGACTTGTACCGTGAAAAATTCGATGCTGTGCTCGACATCCTCGCGCCAGTGCTCGACGTCCAGCGCCCGGACGGGGGGTTTTACCTGTGGCCGAATGTAGGCACCGATGATGCTGCATTTTGCCGAGACCTGTTCATCGATCAGCATGTGACTGCAGTACCGGGTTCGTACCTTTCCCGCGAGGTGGATGGCGTCAACCCGGGTGCCGGCCGGGTTCGCCTGGCGCTCGTTGCACCTCTGGCCGAGTGCGTCGAAGCCGCCGAACGTATCCGCGCATTCCTGAGCAAATAAACAGCGAAACTTCAGGAAGACAGCCCCGCCGCCTTTGATGTGTGGCGGGGGTAATTAGTTACCACCTGCTACACCTTGCACAAACGTACCTTCAACCTTCATTTTCCAGCCTTCCTGAAAGGAAGCGAACTACGATGAAGGTCTATCACATGTCCGCACCCACCACACAGAGCCTGAAGCTGCCTGCATCCTGCGCCATGCGCAGCGCAACGAATCATCAGGCCTCGTACGAAACCGCCATTCGCGAAAACCCCGCCAACGCAGCAATCACTCCTGCCTACGAATCAGGAGCACGCCATGGCTGCGAAGAGTCAACGCACATGGCGCGTCTTCTGGTTTCGTTCAGCAAATACTGGGCACGTGGGCGGACCCTGAAAATGCTTTTTCAGAAAGACCCTCCTGCCATTCTGACAACCCCCGTTGTCGAAGCTGCAAAGAAATGGCTGCCTCACATAAATCTGAAATTCGAGTTCGTGACAGGCGGGGCCAGCGATATCCGAATCGGTTTCAACGAGCATCTGAACTGGAGCGCCATAGGGACTGATGCCCTGTTGGCCGAGCAGAATGAAGCCACCATGGAATTCAACGTCAAGGAGCTGTTCACGGCAGACCTGAAACCCATGCCGGACTTGACGCGCATCGTGCTACATGAATTCGGGCACGCCTTGGGAGCAGTTCACGAGCACCAGCATCCTCAGGCAAGCATTCCCTGGAACGAACCGCTTCTACGCCCCCTGCTTTTACAATCCGGATTGACTGACGAAGAAATCAATACCAATTTTTTCGACAAGTACGAAGCTGCTGATTTCTACCATTCGGCTTACGACCGTGATTCCGTCATGCATTACGACATTCCCAACGGCCTGACCCTTGGCGACTTCGAAATCATCAACACTGGCAAAACGCTCAGCCCTAACGACATCAAAGTGATGGGTTCCATATACGGGGACCGGAAAAACTCAAAGTTCGAGGCGAACTGACAAGGCATCGTAAAGAAAATACTGATCGTCAGGCAGTAATGCGCAAGCAGTGCCTGCAATGCGCTGGCCGCTACCCTGCCGAATTAGCCAGCAACCGCATTTGAGACATCGCGCCACGTACTTCACCCCGTGTGGCGCGAGGGCTTTAGAGCGCTACCGGTCACTGTCGTGTTCGCAGTTTTTCCGCAACCCACCCGACCGCCCAGCTTACCGGGTCATGGGACTGCATGGGCAGCAACGGTTTTCCTTCACGTGCGGCCAGCCTGCCTTGCGTCTCAGCCTCACCATGAATCCAGATCGTACTTTGCTTGAATCCCTCGGCACGTTGACGTTCCCTGTAATAACGTTGCCGGACAAGCGCTTCTTGACGCTTCTTCTCTTGTTCAGACATAACGCACCCAGCCTTTAAATGGAAAGCAATAATTGCCCGCCCGGGCGTGCCACTCAAGCGTGGAAGGGTGAAGTTTTCTTAATGACAGTTAGGGTTATTATCTAGTTTTTGTTCAGTCTCTGTACCAGCGCTGTCATAACACGAAGCGGTCTGACGTGGCATAATACCCGGCTAAATTGCGAGGAGAGAAAGTGGGGAGTATCGAGCAAGATCAGCCACCCCACCCCAAAACGATGACTTACACTCTATTTGGCATCAAAGCCTGCGACACCATGAAGAAGGCCCGCACCTGGCTCGACGATAATTCCGTGAGCTACGATTTTCATGACTACAAGACACAGGGCATCGACCGGGAACACCTCGCGCAGTGGTGCAATGAACACGGCTGGCAGGTCGTGCTGAACCGCGCAGGCACTACCTTTCGCAAGCTCGATGACGGACAAAAGGCCGATCTCGATCAAGCGAAAGCCATAGAACTGATGCTCGCGCAGCCGTCCATGATCAAGCGTCCGGTGCTTGATCTGGGCAATAAAACCCTGATCGGCTTCAAGCCCGACCTGTATGCAGCGGCTTTACAGTAAGCCAGAGCGCTACTGAAAGCCCCTTGATAAAGCCAAGAGGTATTTACATGTCCACTACCCTGTTCAGCCTGGCCTTCGGCGTCGGCACTCAAAATCGTCAAGGCTCATGGCTCGAAGTATTTTACGCTCAGCCGCTGATCAATCCTTCCGTAGAACTGGTCGCGGCCATCGCGCCTGTTCTGGGTTACACCAACGGCAATCAGGCAATCACCTTCAATGTAGACCTGGCATACAAGCTGGCCGAGGCGGTCAAATCCGTGGACGCGACCCAGGCCGCGCTGCTGACTCGTCTGGCGGAAAGCCAGAAGCCGCTGGTTGCCACCCTGCTGGCTGAAGACGCAACCCTGACGTCGACTCCAGAGGCTTACCTCAAGCTGCACCTGCTGTCGCATCGCCTGGTCAAGCCACACGGCCTGAACCTGGCAGGTATCTTCCCGTTGCTGCCAAACGTAGCCTGGACCAGCCAGGGCGCGGTCGATCTTGCCGAACTGGCCGAACGTCAGCTTGAAGCACGCCTTAAAGGCGAACTGCTGGAAGTGTTCTCGGTCGACAAATTCCCGAAAATGACCGACTACGTCGTACCGAGCGGCGTTCGTATCGCTGACAGTGCTCGCGTACGTCTGGGCGCTTACATCGGCGAAGGCACCACCGTCATGCACGAAGGCTTCGTCAACTTCAATGGCGGCACCGAAGGCCCGGGCATGATCGAAGGCCGCGTTTCTGCAGGCGTATTCGTCGGCAAGGGCTCGGATCTGGGTGGCGGCTGCTCGACCATGGGTACGCTGTCGGGTGGCGGCAACATCATCATCAAGGTTGGCGAAGGCTGCCTGATCGGTGCCAACGCCGGCATCGGTATTCCGCTGGGCGATCGCAATACCGTGGAATCGGGTCTGTATGTGACCGCCGGCACCAAGGTCGCGCTGCTCGATGAAAACAACGAACTGGTCAAGATCGTCAAGGCACGCGAGCTGGCAGGCCAGAACGACCTGTTGTTCCGTCGCAACTCGCAGACCGGCGCAGTGGAATGCAAAACCCACAAGTCGGCCATCGAGCTGAACGAAGCACTGCACGCTCATAACTGATGCTGTGTGTGGGTTCAAGGCTGCGGCCTTGAACCCGCCTCCACACGCTGGACGAACAATGCCCCTCATTTCTCCCTGGCGTGGCGACTTCCCCGCTATCGCCGCCCTGCAACGGCAAGGCCAGACCTATCTGGACAACGCCGCCACCACGCAAAAACCCCAGGCGCTGATCGATGCCCTGACTCATTACTACGTCAACGGTGCCGCCAACGTGCATCGTGCCCAGCATCTGCCGGGCGCACACGCCACCCAGGCGTTTGAAGCCAGCCGTGGCAAGGCCGCGCACTGGCTGAATGCCGGCGAGAGCGGACAAATCATCTTTACCCACGGGGCCACTTCTGCGCTCAACCTGCTGGCCTATGGGTTGGAGCATAGTTTCACTGCGGGCGACGAGATCGCCATTAGCGCACTGGAACATCACGCCAACCTGCTGCCGTGGCAGCAACTGGCTCAGCGCCGCGGCCTGAAACTGGTGATACTGCCGCTCGATCCCGATGGTGTAATCGACTGCCATGCTGCGGCCAGTCTGATCGGCCCTCGCACGCGTCTGCTCGCAGTCAGTCAGCTGTCCAACGTGCTCGGCACTTGGCAGCCGCTCGCCCGCCTTATCGCACTGGCGAAAGCGCAAGGTGCGCTCACGGTCGTGGACGGATCACAAGGTGTGGTGCATGGACGCCACGATGTACAGGCACTGGGCTGCGACTTTTATGTGTTTTCCAGCCACAAGCTTTATGGTCCGGAAGGGCTAGGTGTGCTGTACGGACGCAGCGACGCGCTACCGAACCTGACGCACTGGCAGTTCGGCGGCGAGATGGTGCTGACCGCCGATTATCAACACGCGAAATTTCGCCCGGCCCCGCTGGGATTTGAAGCGGGCACCCCGCCCATCGCCAGCGTGATCGGTCTGGGCGCTACGCTGGCTTACCTGGAAAGCCTTGATCATCAGGCGGTCGCGGAACACGAAGCAAATCTGCACCGTCGCCTGCTTGAAGGCCTGCAAAGGCGTGAAGGTATTCAGGTATTGGGCTCACCGGACCTGGCACTGGCCAGTTTCGTCGTGGACGGCATACACAACGCCGATCTGGCTCATTTGCTGACCGAACAGGGTATTGCCGTGCGCGCTGGTCGTCACTGCGCGATGCCACTGTTCGATACACTCGGTCTGCCCAGCGCAATTCGTGTTTCACTTGCGCTCTACAATGATTCAGATGACTTGCTGCGGTTTTTTCAGCGCACTGGATCAGGCACTGGAGCTGCTTCGATGACTCTCCCCGCATTGGCGCAGACCGCGCTCGACAGCTTTTCCCAGCCACAGAGCTGGGAACAGCGCGCACGCTTGCTCATGCAATGGGGGGATCGCCTCCCCTCGTTGAGCGACGAAGAAAAGACGGACGACAATCTGGTACACGGCTGTGAAAGCAAGGTCTGGCTGACGGGCGAAGTCAGCGCAGGAGCCTGGCTGTTCCGGGCCAGCAGCGACGCCCGGCTGATTCGAGGTCTGGTGGCGCTACTGCTGGCCCGCGTTAACGGTCTGTCGGCCCCGGAGCCCCGGAGCTGGAAGCCGTGGACTTGTCTGACTGGTTCGATCAGTTGGGCCTTGGTCGCCAGCTCTCACCGTCACGCAGCAACGGCCTGAATGCCGTGCTACAGAAGATGCGTCAGCTGACTCAAGCCTGATCGGGCGTTGCAACCGCTGGCTTGACCCGCTCCGAAGGCCGTCGCGCACCTGCAACCAGCTTGTCAACTGCACGCGTGGCGGCGACCATGCCGAACGTGGCAGTGACCATCATCACCGCGCCGAAGCCGCCTGCACAGTCGAGCTTTACACCCTCACCGACGAACCTCTTTTCCAGGCAAATACTGCCATCAGGCTTGGGATAGCGCAGCTGTTCGCTGGAGAACACACAAGGCACGCTGTAGTGGCGGTTAGGCGTGCGCGAAAAGCCATAGTCGCGACGCAGGGTGGAACGTACCTTGGAGGCCAGCGGGTCGTTGAACGTGCGGTTCAAGTCGGCGATCTGAATCAGGGTTGGATCAATCTGCCCACCGGCACCACCGGTGGTGACCATCTGGATCTTGCGCCGCTTACACCACGAAATCAGTGCTGCCTTGGCGTTGACGCTGTCGATACAGTCGATCACGAAATCCATGTCCGGGGTGATGCACTCAGCCATCGTGTCGCGGGTCACGAAATCAGAAACCGCATGCACGATGCAATCAGGATTGATCGCGCGAATCCGCTCGGCCATCACTTCAACCTTCGGCCGACCGACTGTGCTGTCCAGTGCATGCAATTGGCGGTTGCTGTTGCTGACACAGACGTCGTCCATGTCAAACAGCGAAATCTCGCCCACACCACTGCGTGCCATGGCTTCCGCCGCCCACGAGCCCACGCCGCCGATACCGACCACTGCCACATGAGCCGCGCGCAGGCGCGCCAGGCCTTCAATGCCGTACAAACGGGCGATGCCAGCGAAACGTGGATCTTCTGCGCTCATGATCAATACCTCAAAAACCGGCGCGCATTATAGGGGTTTGTAGGGGGTTAAGGCACCCGGCTTGTCGCCCCGTCGAAATCAGGGCTGACGGGGCAAAAACTATCTCGGGCCTCTCATATAACCCCTTTCGCTCCGCGCAAAGCCTCTACAAACATATTTGTCCGACCCGCGAGCAAATAAGAGACGAGACTTCCGGTCCGGGCCCGAGATTCTGGATAGCCATGCTGTTCGCACAATCCCTCCCTTGTCTGGCAGCCATCATTATGGCCGTCCTGTCTGCTCACGCGACCCACCCTGCGCTGTCGACTGCTTGACATATCCACAGCACACAATAAACGACGGCCCTAGGTCGTCGTTTTGCTTTAAGATATCCGCCTTTTCGCGCCCAAAGTCTTGCTACCGGAGTTCTGTACATGACTGCCCCTACCGACCTGTCGCCCACCCTTCAACTTGCCTGCGATCTGATCCGCCGCCCGTCAGTGACGCCGGTCGATGCCGACTGTCAGGCAGTGATGATGCAACGCCTGGGCAATGCCGGCTTCAAGCTGGAGCCCATGCGTATCGAAGACGTCGATAACTTCTGGGCCACACACGGCACTACCGACGGCCCGGTACTGTGTTTCGCAGGTCATACGGACGTGGTCCCTACCGGCCCGGTGGAGAACTGGCAGAACGACCCGTTCGATGCGTTGATCGACGAGCACGGCATGCTCTGCGGACGCGGTGCAGCGGACATGAAAGGCAGCCTGGCAGCCATGCTCGTGGCCGCCGAGCGCTTTGTAGCCGATCACCCGAATCACAAGGGTTCGGTGGCATTCCTGATCACCAGTGACGAAGAAGGCCCGGCGCACCACGGCACCAAGGCTGTCGTCGAACGTCTGGCAGCGCGCAAGGAGCGTCTGGACTGGTGCATCGTCGGCGAACCTTCGAGCACCACGCTGGTGGGCGATGTGGTCAAGAACGGGCGTCGTGGCTCGCTGGGCGCCACCCTCACCGTGCGCGGCAAACAGGGCCATGTGGCTTACCCGCATCTGGCGAAGAACCCTATTCACCTTGCAGTTCCGGCACTTGCCGAACTGGCTGCAGAGCACTGGGACCATGGCAACGATTTCTTCCCGCCAACCAGCTTCCAGATCTCCAACCTGAACGCCGGCACGGGTGCAACCAATGTCATCCCGGGTGATCTGGTGGCAGTATTCAACTTCCGTTTTTCGACCGAGTCGACCGTCGAAGGCTTGCAGCAGCGTGTCGCCGCCATCCTCGACAAGCATGAGCTGGACTGGCATGTGAACTGGGCGTTGTCCGGCCTGCCGTTCCTGACCGAGCCGGGCGCATTGCTGGACGCCGTGTCGTCCAGCATCAAAAGCGTCACGGGCCGTGACACCAAAGCCTCGACCAGCGGCGGAACCTCCGACGGCCGTTTCATCGCGACCCTGGGTACGCAAGTGGTTGAACTGGGGCCGGTCAACGCGACGATTCACCAGGTCAACGAGCGGATTCTGGCCAGCGATCTCGACGTGCTGACCGAGATCTACTACCAGACCCTGGTCAAGTTGCTCGCCTGATGCTGACCTGCCCGATCTGCTCTGCGCCGCTCAGTACCGCCGACAACGGCGTGGTATGCCCGGCCAACCACCGCTTCGACCGTGCACGTCAGGGGTATCTGAACCTGTTGCCGGTGCAGCACAAGAACAGCCGCGACCCCGGCGACAATCAGGCCATGGTTGAAGCACGGCGGGACTTCCTCAACGCCGGGCATTACGCCCCGGTAGCCCGGCGGCTGGCTGAACTGGCCGCCGAGCGCTCCCCCGCGCACTGGCTGGACATCGGCTGCGGCGAAGGTTATTACACCGCGCAAATAGCCGAGGCCCTGCCCCATGCCGACGGCTATGCGCTGGACATCTCCCGCGAAGCCGTGAAACGCGCCTGCCGTCGTGACCCCAGGCTGACCTGGATGGTTGCCAGCATGGCCCGTGTTCCCTTGCCGGATGCCAGTTGTCAGTTTCTGGCCAGTGTGTTCAGCCCGCTGGACTGGCTTGAAGCCAAGCGCTTGCTGACGCCTGGCGGCGGACTGATGCGGGTCGGCCCGACCAGCGAACATCTCATGGAACTGCGTCAGCAGCTTTATGATGAGGTCCGCGATTATGCCGACGACAAGCACCTGTCTCTGGTGCCACCCGGCATGCAGTTGCAACACAGCGAGACCCTGCGCTATACGCTGAAGCTGATCGACGGCCAGTCCCGTGCCGATCTGCTGGCCATGACGCCTCACGGGTGGCGCGCCAGCGCCGAGCGCCGGACTGCCGTCATTGAGCAATCAGGACCTTTCAAGGTCACCGTTTCCATGCGCTACGATTATTTCGTGCTGCAATAAGCATTCAACAGAGGCACCCATGCGCCAACCCGATATCGAGATTTACCTGAAAGACGAAGACGTCGACCACAAGGCCATCGCCCAATGGTTGAGCGTCGCCCTGGGCCCGTGCAGTGACTGGAACCAGAAAGGCCAGACCTGGAAGTGCAAGGCCGGCAATGTGACCGTAACCTGGCTGCCCAAAGCAGTCGGTAAATGGAACAGTCTGCATCTGGACAGCGATCAGACCCCGTGGGAAGACGACATCGCCTGCGCCCGTGCGGCATTCAAAGTCTTGAACGTCGAAGTGCGCTGCGCACCCGGCACCTGGGTTGAAGAAGAAAGCGATGAAACCGCCGACCGCTGGATACGCGTCAGCGCCGATGGCGAGGAAGAAATCACCTGGCGCACCTCGTAAGCCTTTTGCAGCGACGGCATCAGGATGTGCCGTCGTGGCTCTCGAAGGTGGCCGCTCAGTCTTTACTCTTCTACAAACACCAGGCTTTTTGCCGATCGCTTCGGGATACGTCACACTGACGCCCATCTCGGGCAGTCGCCCGTCCCTTACTCAGCAGAAGCCGTATGACCCGTTCTCCGTTCCGTCGTCTTGTGTTCGGCACCCTGCGCCGATTGTTGTATCTCTGGGTGCGCTCGGAAACCATCAATCAGTCGTCTTTTACGCTCAACCTGGACCGTAGCCGTCCGGTGTTCTATGCCCTGCAGTCGCCGTCGATCAGCGATCTGGCGGTGATCGACACCGAATGTCGCAAGGCTGGCCTGCCTCGCCCCGTATTGTCGATAGCGGTCGGCAACCTGATAGAGCCAGCTGCATTCTTTTACCTGACTCCGGCGCCTGACTGGCTTGGCCGCCAGGACAAGCGCGGCGCACCGCCGACACTGGAGCGTCTGGTCGCAGCCGTGAGCCAGAATCCCGGCGAAGATGCGCAGATCATCCCGGTCAGTGTGTTCTGGGGGCAGTCACCTGACCGCGAGTCCAGCGCCTGGAAACTGCTGTTCGCCGACAGCTGGGCAGTGACCGGTCGCTTGCGTCGTCTGGTCAGCATTCTGATTCTGGGTCGCAAGACCCGTGTACAGTTTTCCGCGCCCATTCACATGCGCGAGCTGGTGGGTGAAAACAAAGGTTACGAACTGACCCTGCGCATGACCCAGCGCCTGCTGCGCGTGCACTTTCGCAACCTGAAAAGCGCGGTCATCGGCCCGGACGTTTCGCACCGGCGCACCGTGGTCAAAGGGCTGCTGGACGAGCCGCTGGTCAAGCAGGCGATCATCGAAGAAGCCGAACGGGAGAACATTACGCAGGACAAGGCACGGGACCGGGCGCTGAGCTACGGCAACGAGATCGCCTCGGACTACACCTATTCCGTCATCCGTTTCATGGAAGTCGTCCTCAGCTGGTTCTGGAACAAGATTTACGACGGCATCAAAGTCAGCCACATCGAAGGCGTGCAGGAAGTGGCGCCAGGGCATGAAGTCATTTACGTCCCTTGCCACCGCAGCCATATCGATTACCTGCTGCTGTCCTATCTGTTGTTTCGCAACGGGCTCACGCCGCCGCACATCGCTGCCGGCATCAACCTGAACATGCCGGTCGTCGGCAGCCTGCTGCGCCGTGGCGGGGCGTTTTTCATGCGCCGCACATTCAAGGGCAACCCGCTGTATACAGCGGTTTTCACCGAGTACCTGCACACACTGTTCATCAAGGGTTTCCCGGTCGAATACTTTGTCGAAGGCGGTCGCTCGCGGACCGGGCGCATGTTGCAACCGAAAACCGGCATGCTCGCCATCACCCTGCGCAGCTTCCTGCGCAACTCGCGGATGCCGATTGTGTTCGTTCCGGTGTACATCGGCTATGAGCGCGTGCTGGAAGGCCGTACCTATCTGGGCGAATTGCGCGGAGCGACCAAGAAGAAAGAGTCGATCTTCGACATATTCAAAGTCATCGGTGCGCTGAAGCAGCGTTTCGGCCAGGTATCGGTGAACTTCGGTGCCCCCATCAAGCTGGCCGAATTTCTTGACGGCGAACAACCGGACTGGCGCGAGCAGGCGCTGGCACCGCAATTTCGCCCGGAATGGCTGAGCGAAACCACTCATAGGCTGGGTGAACGTGTGGCCCAGCACCTGAATGAAGCCGCCGCCGTCAACCCGATGAACCTGGTTGCTGTGGCCTTGCTGTCAACGCAAAGGCTGGCGCTGGACGATCAGGCCATGGAGCGTGTTCTCGACCTTTACCTGACGCTGCTGCGCGCCGTACCTTACTCGCCGCACACCACGTTGCCGGAAGGCGACGGGCGCTCGCTGATCGAGCACGTCAAAGGCATGGACCTGCTCGCCGAACAAAAAGATGCATTGGGCAAAATTCTGTACCTCAACGAACAGAATGCAGTCCTGATGACGTACTACCGCAACAACGTCTTGCACATCTTTGCCCTGCCCTCATTGCTGGCCAGCTTTTTCCAGAGCTCGTCGCGCATGAGCCGCGAACAGATCCTGCGCTACACGCGTGCGCTGTACCCGTTCCTGCAATCTGAATTGTTCATTCGCTGGCCGCTGAGCGAGCTGGATGAGGTGGTCGATCAATGGCTGGCTGCGTTCGTCGAGCAAGGCTTGCTGCGCTTCAAAAAGGACGTCTATGTGCGTCCGGAGCCCAGCTCCCGCGAGTTCGTGCTGCTGACCCTGTTGTCACGGGCCATCGCGCAGACCCTGCAGCGCTTCTACATGGCAATCGCCTTGTTGCTCAACAGTGGACAGAACACGTTGAGCGCCGAGCAGCTGGAAGACCTGTGTACGGTCATGGCCCAGCGCCTGTCTATTCTGCATGGCCTTAATGCACCAGAGTTCTTCGACAAGAGTCTATTCAGGCACTTCATCCAGACCTTGCTGGACCTGGGCGTGCTGCGCAAGGACAGCGCCGGCAAGCTGAGCTATCACCCGATGCTGGGCGAACTGGCAGAAGGTGCGGCCAAGCGGGTGTTACCGGCCGAAATCCGTCTGTCGATACGGCAAGTGGCGTTACACAGCAATGAAGAAGAGCAGGATGCGGGAAATGGTGAAGGGGTAGCGTAGGGCTTTTCCGCAATTAGCCGGGGATCTTTAGACACGTGTTTTATGCTCCCCGGCCGCTGCTAAGGTGTGGTTTGTACCCATGACTGGTACTCATCACACTCAATAAGGAAATTGAAATGTCCAGCGAACCCCTGATACTCCCTCAGGGTGAAGTTTATTACCTGCCACGCCGCTCTCTGCCAACTGGCTGCAAGTTGATTGTCACCCTGAGTGACATCAACCTGGCTGACGCGCCAGCCACTGTCATTGACGCCAGCGAAACACAGATTACCCAGCAAGTGCCATTGCCGTTTGAACTGGGCTATACCGCAGGATCAGAGCGGTCTGAAGATCAAGGTCATTCAAGTGAACGGTTGATTGTTCTTCGCTGCAAAGGCTTTCATCAACGGCGCGTTTTCAACGCGCCGTTGATGTTTTTGTTGTTGCACACCGCATCATTTCCATCGGCACTAAACAGCACTGTTTCTTTCAGGCTTCGGGTGGATACCGCAAGTTCCTGACACGCTTGATCCCGTACCCACTTCTCACAAGGACGCTCTCATGCCTCGCTTTTCGTTCACCTTCGCTGGTCTATGCGCCGGGCTGCTGCTGTCGGCCAACGTCTTCGCCCTGTCGCTGAACGACCTCTCGCAATCGGATGCGACCGGTGGTCTCAAAGACGCGCTGACCCAAGGCGCACAGGTCGCGGTCAAACAGCTCGGTGTTCCCGGCGGTTTCAGCAAGAATGAAGCGGTGCGTATCGAGCTGCCAGGCAAACTCGGTCAGGTCGCGAAAAAAATGAAAATGCTTGGCATGGGTGCTCAGGTCGATCAGCTGGAAACCAGCATGAACCAGGCCGCCGAAGCTGCAGTGCCTCAGGCTCAGGCGTTGTTGGTAGACGCCGTGAAAAAGATGAGCGTGACCGACGCCAAGGCCATTTTAAGCGGCGGGAAGGACTCGGCCACCCAGTACCTCAACAGCACCAGCCGCGAACAGATCCGCGCCAAATTCCTGCCTATCGTCAAGAAATCTACCGATCAAGTCGGTCTGGCACAGAAGTACAACGCATTCGCCGGCAAGGCGGCGGCATTTGGCGCGCTGGACAGCAAAAATGCCAACCTTGAAAGCTACGTGACCGAACAAGCGCTGAACGGGCTGTTCGAGATGATTGCAAAACAGGAAGAAAGTATTCGCGCCAACCCGGCGGCGGCCGCTACAGGCCTGGCGAAGAAGGTATTTGGCGCACTTTGAGTGCAGGGTTAGCGCCTGTATTCACGGGCGCATCTGCGTTTGATTCGGGCTCAGGCCGTCGACGCTACAGGCGCTATGCACCGCTATCGTCTTTGACTGCCTTAGGCTTCAAGGCCTTCTTCGGGTAGATGTCGTAGCGGCTGGATTTTCCATCCAGCGCATAACCTGGCTTTGGCCCGTCAATGCAGGGGGCCTTGCGCGGGCGTTTGACCACAACACGGTGGGTGGCAAGCGCAAGAGCCGCTTCCAGCAATGAAGGCGCATCCATGTCATCGCCGACCAGAGGCCGGAACAGGCGCATTTCCTTTTTGACGAGAGCGGTTTTCTCCCGATGCGGGAACATCGGGTCGAGGTAAATGACCTGCGGCGGCTCCGCTGTCCAGCCACGAATGATTTCAATGGAGTTGCCGGTCAACAAATGCATCCGGGCAACGATCGCACCCACATCACGATCATCGCGTCCGCGCGCCAGACCGTCTTCCAGCAGTGCAGCAATAATCGGCTGACGCTCGATCAGGCTCAGCTCGCAACCAAGACTTGCCAGCACGAACGCATCCTTGCCCAAACCTGCCGTGGCATCCAGCACGCTGGGACGAACGCCTGGCTGAATACCGACGGCCTTGGCAATCATTTGCCCGGTGCCACCGCCAAACAGACGACGATGTGCCACTGCACCCTCGACAAAATCAACTCGCACAGCGCCAGGCGCATCGTCGCCCAACTGCTGCAATTGCAGGCCATCGTCGGTTGATTGCAAGGCAAAATCAGCTTCCGCGTCGTGCAACGGCAGGCCCAGACGCTGCGCCCAATGCTGCGCCTGCTCCTGTCCTGCGACCGCGAGCGCTTCGACCCGGATACGACTGCCTGTTTGCTGCTCAATCATTACGTCCACGCACTCAAAAATTGTTAATGATCGGCAAAGTCTGCCGATAACCAAGTATCCGGCATTTTGCCAGACCCAAGGCCAGTACTGATCGCTATGTCAGAGATTGTTCAATCATCCATCGGCTATTTGTCGCACTCAGGCGACTTTAGCGTTCGCAACAGCCGCACACTGGGTGGTGTGACGCAGCTGTGGTCGGATGCATTTGCCCGAGCGATGGCGGATCAGGTCAGTGAAAGCACTCCCGTGCCGGTGCACCCGACGGCCGTTGAAGTGGATGTTGAAACAGGCGAACCGGTCGCTGGCGCAAAAACCCTGAGCAAGATTGTCGAGCAACGTGCCTGCCCGGTCACCGACACCGAGGTCAAACCACCTGAGCCGCTGTTCCTGCCGATTGCCGAGTTCGACCTTGACTTGCTGCCGCCGCCTGCCGAGCCCTTCAGCATGGCTGAGCTGATCGAACAACAACGTCATCTGGAATTCGAGAGCCACTGGGTACGCCCTACCGTTCTGAACCCGTACAGCGACAGCGTCAACCCGGGCCCCGGCCCTCAACCGCGCCCATTGCACCTGCCAATCGCCGAATTCGAATGGGAACTGGCCGACAAGCCTGCCCTGCCTCTGGATGAGCAGACCATTGCTGCCCAACAACGCCAGTTCGACTACGAGAACGGCTGGGCTCGCCCGCTGATCCTGCAGAATCTGCGGATGGCGGCATAAGCCCCAATGCTCTTGCCGGCAGCTTACAGGCCCGCTACCTACACACCGACCAGCGCCCCATGTCGACGTGAAAATGATCGCGATGCGCCGCGTTGTACTCAGGCCCGAGCACCGTACTGAAATTTTTGCAGGCACCGTCACGTAACAGCCTCAGAAAACGCCCCTTGTCCCCTTCGTCGTTCCAGTCCTTGAGAACACCGATGCGCTGACCGTCTGCGAGGCGAAAACCTGCCATATCCAGTGCATTGGCGGTCGCGTGCTGACTGAGCCGGCCGTTGGCGCGATTGTAGATATTGCGGCAGGCAAAGCTGCCCAAGTGATCGATCCGCGCTACCCGCTGACCGAAAACCGCTTGGGCAGCGGGCTGCAAGGTGTGGATATCGAACAGCGCATAGGCCACCGCCAATGGGCAACTGGCCAGGAAACTGCTGCTCAGCGCCACGTCGCCGCCCTGAATGCGCAGGGTATTTTCCAGAGGGCAGCGAGCAGAAGGTTCACTGTCGGCCTGACGACTGAAACGCAGCCCGGACGTACTCAGCACCTGGTCGCACAGCGCAGGGTCGTTGTGCAGTCGTGACAGCTTGTAAGACGTCAGAAAATTGGGCTCGGCCCGCACATCCAAAGGCGCCCAGGGGTTCCAGCGCGCAGGCACATCGACCCAGCCTCGCCAGACTGCGAACGCCCCCATTGCACAGCTCAGCAGGAATACCAGAAGCACACGCATGCTCAGCCCATGCCCCAGACAACAGGGGTGAATTTGAAGAAGGGTTTGTAAATGGCAAGCAAACAGCGCAGTTGCGAATCCATTAGCGGGCTCTCCACAAGGTCGGGCTCTGTCAGCCCACACCTGGAAGACCTCAGAGCAAGCCCAACTGTTCCACCTGAGGCCCGCGATCCAGCTCGAACAATGCCGGCAAGCCAGGCAATCGCGCCATCAGTTGCTGGTGAAAGCGCATGGCCTGCTCGGCAGCCTTGATGTTGTCAGGGGTGTGCAGGAAGACATAAGGCGTGCGCCCCTCTTCGATCCACACGGCGACCTTTTCCACCCACTGCACCAAAAACTGATCATTGGCCTCCAGGTCAGGACCGCCGATGAAACGGACCTGGGGAAACAGCGTCAGCGCAGCCGGACGAGGCGGCACCTTGGGCTTTTTCGATTGCGCGTGCAGGACTGCGGGATCGCTCGAGACACAGCTGAACAATGCCCGGGAGTCGAGACAGATGCGCTCGACGCCTCGATCCAGCAGCAGGCGATTGAGCATGCGCTCTTCATCACCCTTCATGAAAAACGCCATGTTGCGCACTTCTACGGCGAGCGGCACATTGAGTTCATCAAGAAAACCGGCCAGCTCGGCCAGACGCTGCGGTGTAAAGCTGGCGGGCAACTGCAGCCAGAACGGTGCGATCCGCCCGCCCAGAGGCGCAAGCAGACGGATGAATTCCTCAGCGGCGCCCACCTGCTCACGAAGGTCGCCGTTATGACTGATGTCTTTATGGAATTTGGCGGTGAAACGAAAATCGTCGGGCATCGTTTCTGCCCAGCGTTGCACCGTTGTGGCAGCGGGACGGGCATAGAATGTGGTGTTGCCTTCGACAGCGTTGAATACCTGAGTGTAGAGATTCAGGAAATCATTGGGGCGGGCGTCTTCCGGGTACAACGAGTCTCGCCAGGCGTTTTCACTCCATGACGGACAACCGAGGTAGTAAGGCAGGCGAGACACAGTCAAACGTGAAGATCGAGCCCCGATACTTCAAGGTCCCAATCGACAAAGCTGGCGGTGGTCAGGTAGCTGGCCAGTGCGTGAGCGACACGAGAGCTCATGGAGCGCGGGAAAATGATGTCTTGCGGACGCGCAGGCACATTGGCAGTGCTGCCTATCGGTGAGTCACCCGCATCGCGACGAGCCTGCGCAGGAGGCGGCGGCAACTCGGCATCAACTACGACTTCCTCGAAAGAGCCTTCAACGGTCGAAGGCGTTTTCTGCGGCTTGCGCTTGATGGGGTAAGAGCGTGATGAGGTTCCGTCTATGCGCATCGATTATATACTCGGCGTCGATAGTGGCAATTTAGCGTTACTGCCTTGTAGTTCGCAAATTGCTTAACGATAACTAGACCACACATATTGCAAATTGTTTTCGCCAAATGAGATTAAAGACCATTCAGACGATAAACGGTAGCTGGCGAATTGATATTTTTCCAGCTATAGACGGAATAGCATGACTTGGACGGGCATGACAGCAGAACACTATGGCGTGCCTTGACGCCAATCACATCAACGCGCTTTGGGGGTTGCAACCTTGTCCCGCAGGTAGACAGGTTGGGCGTCGTCGGCTGGCAGCACTTCACCACGCGTCCAGGCGAAGGACGCCAGCGTCAACAAGTCCTGCGCATGGGGCAGCATGCCTGCGTCATGCCCGGCAAGACTCACCGGAATGCGCTCGGCATAGCCCCAGCCGGTACCGGCACCAAACCATTGTCCACTGGCGTGCGCAGGTAGCGTTGCCAATTCGGGTGCCATGACCGCCTCGTTGCCGAGCAGACGCATCTCCCCGGCTGTCTCGTGATAGCAACCCCAGTACACCTCATCCATGCGCGCATCAATGGCCGATGCCACCTGAGACACGCCATGCTCACGAAAGGCACGCTGGGCCAGCACGGCAAGATTGGAAACAGGCAATACCGGGCGCTCCAGCGCAAATGCCAGACCTTGCACGACGCCAATGGCAATGCGCACGCCGGTGAAAGCGCCAGGGCCGCGCCCGAACGCGATGGCATCCAGCGCCGACATCGCGATACCCGCCTCGGCCAGCAGGTCCTTGATCATCGGCAGCAGCCGCTGGGCATGCAGGCGCGGGATCACCTCGTAGTGGCTCAGCACTTTGCCGTCGTGCAGCAAAGCGACCGAGCAGGCTTCAGTGGCGGTGTCCAGGGCCAGCAAGGTGGTCATCGGTGTTTCCATCATGGTCAGGGTGAAAAAGTGCAGCAGTATAAATGACAAATGGCCCGCAAGCGGGCCATTTATTGTTCAGACTGAAAGTCTTACTTCAGGGCTTCCAGTACTTTTGCAGTGATCTCTTCAACCGAGCCGACGCCAGGAATATGGCTGCACTTGGGCTTGCCATCCTTCGCTTCCAGCTTGCTGTAGAACTCGACCAGCGGCTTGGTCTGGGCATGGTAGACCGACAGGCGATGGCGCACGGTCTCTTCGACGTCGTCCTTGCGCTGCAGCAGCGGTTCGCCAGTCACATCATCGATACCCTCGACTTTCGGCGGGTTGAAGATGGTGTGATAGATGCGACCAGAGCCTTCGTGAACCCGGCGGCCCGACATGCGCTTGACGATTTCTTCGTCATCAACGGCGATTTCCAGCACGTGGTCGATTTCCAGACCTGCTTTCAACAGGGCTTCGGCCTGAGGAATGGTGCGCGGGAAGCCGTCGAACAGAACGCCGTTCGCACAATCCGGCTGGGCCAGACGATCCTTGATCAGACCAATGATCAGGTCATCGGAAACCAGACCACCCGAGTCCATGACGCTCTTGGCCTTCAGGCCAAGCTCGGTTTCAGCCTTGACTGCAGCGCGCAGCATGTCGCCTGTCGAAACCTGCGGGATGCCGAACTTTTCAGTGATGAATTTTGCCTGAGTACCTTTACCGGCCCCGGGAGCTCCTAGCAGAATCACGCGCATCGTCATGCTCCTCAAAATTTTTATAGTGAAATCAACGGATTCGCCTCGGGGGCCAATCTAAAAATAATCAGGCCAACAGGCCGAAAGGCTGATCAAGATACACAGCCGACCGAGGCCGCACAAGCCGCCAAAAGTCGCATTAACCGCGTGCGCACCGGCTTGCGCGCCCCGATTGTCGAGCGGCGTGATCTGTATCAACGTTTCCGGCAGGCCAACCTGCAAACCCGGTCTTGCCAATGCCGGGCCAAAACGGCCCGGCAATTAAAGTAACGCGCGTGCTCAACCAGTGTTACGCAGACCAGCAGCGATCCCGGCTACAGACACCAGCAGCGCCAGTTCCAGAGGGCTGTCCAGACTGGCTTCGCGACTGCGGGAGCGGGACAGCAGCTCGGCCTGGAGCAAATGCAACGTGTCGAGATAGGTGTTGCGCAGACTGATGAATTCCAGCGTGTCAGGGCTGTGTGCCAGTAGTTGCTTCTGCCCGGTCAGCCCCAGAACCACCTTGCACGCCTGCGACAATAGGTCGCGTAAATGTGCGCCCAAATGTTGCAGCTCAGCACTGACCAGACGTTCGTCATAGAGTCGGGCAATGTCCGAATCAGCTTTGGCAAGGACCATTTCCAGCATGTCGATGCGGGTTCTGAAAAACGGCCACTGTTCGCGCATTTGCGCCAGCACCGTACCCTCACCACGCTCCAGAGCCTTGCTCAGCGCGGCTTCCCAACCCAACCAGGCGGGCAGCATCAAACGCGTCTGCGTCCAGGCGAAGATCCACGGAATGGCGCGCAGGCTTTCCACGCCACCTTCGCGGCGCTTGGCCGGGCGACTGCCGAGTGGCAGGCGCCCCAGTTCCTGCTCGGGCGTTGCCTGACGGAAATACTCGACGAACTCAGGGTTCTCGCGCACTACCGCGCGATAGGCGCTGACCCCGTCAGCGGCCATTTGGTCCATCATCGTCCGCCAAGACGGTTGCGGAGGTGGTGGCGGCAGCAGGGTCGCTTCCAGCACCGCTGCCAGATAGAGATTGAGGTTCTGTTCGGCGATGTCCGGCAGGCCGAATTTGAAACGAATCATTTCCCCTTGCTCGGTGGTCCGGAAGCGCCCGGCTACCGAACCTGGCGGCTGCGACAGAATCGCCGCATGCGCGGGGCCACCACCACGACCAACCGTACCGCCGCGACCGTGGAACAGCAGCAATTCGACCTGCTGTTCGCGACAGATCTCCACCAGCTTTTCCTGCGCGCGGTACTGGGCCCAGGCCGCCGCCGTAGTGCCCGCGTCCTTGGCCGAGTCGGAATAACCGATCATGACTTCCTGCGGGCCGTGCAGACGCGAACGATAGCCAGGCAAGCCGAGCAGCGTCTCGATCACCGGCCCGGCGTTGTCGAGGTCAGCCAGGGTCTCGAACAACGGCACCACACGCATCGGCCGTTGCAGCCCGGATTCCTTGAGCAGCAACTGCACGGCCAGCACGTCGGATGCCGAACCTGCCATCGAAATGACGTAAGAGCCCAGCGACGCTGCCGGAGCTGCTGCCACTACCCTGCAGGTTGCCAGCACTTCTGCGGTGTCGGCTGCCGGTTTGAAGTAGCTTGGCAGCAACGGCCTGCGGTTGTTCAGTTCGCGCAACAGAAAGTCGATGCGGGTCTGCTCGTCCCACTCTTCGTAGCGACTCAACCCCAGATAATCGGTAATTTCAGTCATCGCCGCACAGTGGCGACTGGAGTCCTGGCGGACATCCAGACGCACCAGAAACAGGCCGAACGTGACGGCACGGCGCAGGCAATCCAGAAGCGGCCCGTCGGCAATCACGCCCATGCCGCACTCATGCAGCGACTGGAAGCACAGCAGCAGCGGGTCCAGCAGCTCGCGGTTGTCTCGCAGCACCGCTTCAGGCGCAGGCAAGGTCTCGCTCAATGAGGCGTTGGCCCAATTGCGCGTCGCGCGCAGGCGCTCACGCAGACGCTTGAGTTCTGCCCGATAAGGCTCGGCACTGTCACCGACGCTGGCCCGCAAGGCGTCGCTGGCCTGTTGCATCGACAGCTCTGCGGCCAGGTTATCCACATCACGCAGATACAGGTCAGCCGCCATCCAGCGCGCCAGCAACAACACTTCACGGGTAACTTTGGCCGTGACGTTCGGGTTGCCGTCACGGTCTCCGCCCATCCACGAGGCAAAGCGGATCGGCGCGGCTTCCAGCGGCAAATGCAAGCCGGTCGCTGCGTGCAGTGCATGGTCAGCCTTGCGCAGGTAGTTCGGAATGGCGTGCCAGAGGGAGTGCTCGATAACCGCAAAACCCCATTTGGCCTCATCAACCGGCGTGGGACGGATACGCCGTATCTCTTCGGTATGCCAGGCCTCGGCGATCAGACGCTGCAAGCGCGAGGTAATCTGTGCGCGCTCGGTGCTGTTGAGGTCGCGATGATCGAGCGCGGCCAACTGCGCAGCGATGGCGTCGTATTTCTGAATGAGCGTACGGCGCGCAACTTCGGTGGGGTGAGCCGTCAACACCAGCTCGATTTCCAGCTTGCTCAGTTGGCGCGCCAAGGCATCAGGCGTGTGACCTTCCGTTTTCAGGCGGTCAAGCAGCTCGGGCAACACCCGCGACTCAAAGGGCAGAGGCTGGGTATCGTCACGGCGATGCATGAGCTGATACTGCTCGGCAATATTGGCCAGGTTGAGAAACTGGTTGAACGCACGGGCCACAGGCAGGAGTTCGTCATCACCCAACCCGTCGACACTGGCGCTGAGTTGCTCGGCACCTTCTGCAGAACCGCGCCTGCCCGCCTTGGCGCCTTTGCGAATACGTTCGATCTTGTCGAGGAATTCAGCGCCTCGCTGCTCACGAATCGTGTTACCCAACAGCTCACCCAGCAGGTGAACGTCTTCGCGCAGACGCGCATCGATATCGGCCATCGTTCCTCTCCCGTTTTTTGTCTGGGCTCAGTTGCGTACCCGCAAAACAGCGCGGGCGTACGTGAATTCGAATCCGCATTGCCAACAGTGCACCAAAAGCCTGCAATTGGACAAATGGTTCAACAAAAAGCCGCGCCTCAACGCCTGATTAATCCTGCAGCGACGTCCGCTCACATGCCGATCGACATGCTGACCGCTTCCTGAAGCCCCCTGAAAATTCCTGACCACACAGTAGATATTTATCTGAACTATTCAAAAACAGCGCAGGTCGGAGCCTTTAACCATTACAGGAAAGCCCGAAAGGCAGCAGGCGGTTGTACGACCTCATGCCCGGACTTGATGCAACAACTGTCATGGATAACCACGTTCGGAGTCAGACAATGGAGTTGATCACCATGAACACCTTAACTGCCAAAACCAAGTTCAAAGGCCTGCGCGGTCTCAAGCTGGCTGCGCTGGCGCTCGGTAGCACCTTTATCCTCGCCGGTTGCGCAGGTAACCCGCCATCCGAGCAATATGCAGTTTCGCAATCGGCCGTCAACAGCGCTGTCAGCGCCGGCGGTACCGAATTCGCAGCGGTGGAAATGAAGTCGGCTCAGGACAAGCTCAAAGAAGCTGATCTGGCCATGCAGGATCACAAGTACGACGAAGCTCGCCGCCTGGCTGAACAAGCCGAGTGGGACGCTCGTGTAGCAGAACGCAAATCTCAGGCCGCCAAAGCTGCCAAGGCTGTGCAGGATGCTCGTCAGGGCGTCAACGAACTCCGTGAAGAAGGCCTGCGTCAGGTGCAGTGATTGCCCTGAACCCTTTCTGTTTTCATGAATTCGTAACTGATTAAAGGACGACCCTATTATGCGTAAACAATTGATGATCCCTGCTCTGCTGGCCATGAGTGTTGCCCTGGCAGCCTGTGCAACCAAGCCTAACCCTAATCTGGAACAGGCCCGCAGCAACTTCACCGCGCTGCAGACCAACCCGGAAGCTACCAAAGTCGCGGCGCTTGAAACCAAAGACGCCAGCGAATGGCTGGCCAAGGCAGAACAGGCTTTCCGTAACGATGATGACGTCAAGAAAGTTGACCAACTGTCTTATCTGACCAACCAGCGCGTAGAGCTGGCCAAGCAGACCATCGCCCTGCGCACCTCCGAAGCTGCTCTGCAGAATGCTTCTGCCGACCGCGCCAAGGCACGCCTGGAAGCTCGTGATGCTCAGATCGCTGCGCTGAAGAACAGCCTGAACGCCAAGCAGACCGAACGCGGTACGCTGGTGACTTTCGGTGACGTGCTGTTCGACTACAACAAGGCCGATCTGAAGCCGACCGCTCAAGGCGACATCGGCAAGCTGGCTGCTTTCCTTCAGGAAAACCCTGATCGCAAAGTGATCGTTGAAGGCTACACCGACAGCACAGGTTCTGCTTCCTACAACCAGTCGCTTTCCGAGCGCCGCGCCAATTCGGTTCGCATGGCACTGGTACGTATGGGTGTAGATCCAGCACGCGTTGTGACCATGGGTTACGGCAAGGAATATCCGGTTGCTGACAACACCAGCAACTCGGGCCGTGCCATGAACCGTCGTGTGGAAGTCACCATCTCCAACGACAACCAGCCTGTTGCACCGCGCTCGTCGATGAAATAAGCGACTGAGCCGCTGCACTGAAGCCCCGCCTGCGCATACAGGCGGGGCTTTTTAATGCCGAAAATTTATCGCCTTGTTTATTGCTGTGGCGTCTGCTGGCCGATGCACCGCACCGCTTGCCTGTGGTCATCGATCAACACGCCCGACAAGCCCTTTCGCGATGTGTCGAACAGCACCAGCACGCCATCAACGCATTGCGCTACCTCGACAGCTGGCGTCGCGGCGATCTTATAGTCCTCGCCTGGCACGGTCTTGAGCAGAGTGAATTCGCCGAGCAGCAATGCATCCTCAGGCTTTGCGAAGTGCAGGTAGCCGTAAAACCACAGACAGCCGACGGTGCCGATGACTGCACCGACAGCGCTGAGAATCATGCCGTTGACGTTACGGTCGCGGCTCATGGCGCTGGCGGTGTAGCAGGGGTCGGGTAGTCGGGCACTTGCGCAAGGCGACGCAGGCCATTGAAATGCGTCGGGTCGTCCAGATAGCGCAGCATCACCTGACGCCAGAGAGGGTCTGCGAACGTCTGTACGTGCTCGCCACGGGTCAGTTGCAATACGCGCGGCGGAGGCGCTGCCTTGTACAGCTCGATACCGTTGGCGAGCGGCACCAGTGTGTCGTCCATGCTGTGAAAGATCAGCATCGGTGTGCCGGCCAATCGTGGCAGGCCGTTGACGGCACTGTCGGCCTCCGGGATCAGCCAGGACAAGGGCGTCTTCAATGGCCAGGTCAGCCACGACTTGCTCAGCGAGTTTCGCGCGACGCTGCGATAGCTGGCCGGCACGCTGTCCAGCACCAACGCCTTGAGCCGCGAGCGCTCCTGCGGATGTTCTGACAAGTAGTGCACCGCCAGCGCTCCACCAATGCTTTGCCCCAGAACCACAAGGGGTTTGCCTTGCACTTGCGGTGCAGTGTTCAACCAGTCGAAAGCGGCCTGAACATCCTGATAGACCGCCGGCAGGCTCGGTTCGCCCTGCGACTCGCCATAGCCACGGTAATCCAGCATCAGCACCTGATAACCCTGCTCGGGCAACCACCAGACGCCACCAAGGTGCCAGGACAGATTGCCGCCGTTGCCATGCAGATGCAGCACCGTACCCTTGACCGGCACACCCTCTTTCGCGGGCAGCCACCAGCCATGCAGGCGCGTACCATCGGCGGCGGTGAGGTTCACATCCTGATACTGCAGTCGCGCCTTGTCGGGTGTGAACGGAACACCTTGCTCGGGATAGAACAACATCGAACTGCAACCGGTGAGTGCGAGGAACAGGGTGAAGATGCCGAGCAGTTTCAAATGGGGTTTCCTTGTTGTTTTCATCGCCACATCACTGCCGTGCTGGCGCAGAGCAATGGCACGATAGTTACAAGATTATCGTTCCTCACGCTCCAGCGTGGGAATGCCGTTCTGGACGCTCAGCGTCCGATCCTAACTGTGCAGCGCGGCGCGGCGCAGATTTGAGACGCCGAGCGTCACCCACTGCGTGCCAACGCGAAGCATTGGCACGATAGTCAGGTCGGCCTACAAAATATTCGAGTAGTCCGCTTCGATACGGTCCAGGCTCAGGTGGTTGAGGAAGTTGGAGAAGCACATCCAGGCCGACAGCGCGTTCATGTCACGGAACTGCTCAGGCAGGTATTTGGGTGCCACTACCAGTCCTTCATCTACCAGTTGGCGCAAGGTACGCATGTCTTCCAGCGTGGTCTTGCCGCAGAACAGCAGCGGCACCTGTTCAAGCTTGCCCTTGCGCACGGCCAGCTGAATGTAGTTGTAGACCATGATGAAACCCTTCAGATAGGACAGGTCTTTAGTGAACGGCAAGCCGTTGGGCACCGAGCCGCGGAACACGCGACTCGCGTTGCCGTAGCTCTCCGACATGCCGAAGCCCTGCTCGCGGTAGAACTCGAATACCTGCAGAAAATCAGCGCCCTGCTCGGCCATGTGAATGGCACGGGTGCGATTGGTCAGCTTGCGCAAACGGCTGGGGTAGGAGGCAAAGGCGATGACTTCCATGAGAATCGCCAGGCCTTCCTGAGTCACCGTCGATGAAGGCGGACCTTTGGACAGGAACGTACAGATCGGCTGGTTTTGCCCGTTCAACGTGGTGCCGACGTGTACCAGCCCTTCGTGAACCTCCAGCGCCCGTACATCACGCTCATTGAACATCGCGTCGGTGCGGATTTTGATGTAGTCGGCACCGGCAGCCGCATCAGCGACGATACCGTCGGACTCGAAAACCCGGATGGTCTCCTCGGCCTCACCGAACACACGGTTCAAACGCGATTGCAGCAGCGAGACAGCGTCCTTGGCCGTGAGCGTTTTCGGCTCGTCCTTCAGGTCGCCGCGTCCGGCAATGTTGTTCAGGTAATCCGAGAGCATCAGGCCCAGATCGGCCAGCGTCGGGTCACCGGCGTGAAAGGCATCGGACGCAGCGCCATACAGCTCCTGCGAAATCAGGCCGAAGTCGGACGTACCGCGGGCCTCGAGCATACGCACCACCATGCGGTACTCACGGCACATGCGGCGCATGATCTGCCCGACCGGGTTGAACTGCCCGAGTTGACGCGTTACATCCCGCTCGATGTTCTGAAACTCTTGATTCAAGGCGACCGAATCAAAGCCCAGCGGACGGTTTTCGTAATAGGCACGGTCCACGGCAGGAAGCGCCTTGCCCTTGGCGGCCAGAAAGTCCTTGCGAACTGTCTCATCCCATTTAACTGCATCCAGAATGCGGATCGGCGTCTGTGCAACGACGATCCGATCCGATAACGCACGAATAGTCTGTTGATACTCGTCCACCGGTACTCCTTGGCTGGCTGTTTCGCTACTGCTCGGCGGCATGAGAACACGCCACCGCTGGAAAATATCGAAATTGGCAGGGTCGTCAAGCCGTCTGAACCGCCGACCCAGAGCACGTCGAACGAAGTATAGTCACCCTCGAACCGGCTGCGGCGTTCCCAAAACCAGACGCATCTGCCGGGTCAGAATACAGAGCATTTCTTCGTCCGCCTGACGCTGTGGGCCATGCAGCAGGCCTTGATACTCAATGCGCCGGATGAGCCCCGTCAACACCTGAGCGTCCTGATACGGCTGCAACGAACCAATCACCTGAAAGAACTGACAACTGCCCTGCAGCAGAATTTCCTGATGGGCCATCACCAGCGGGGTCAGACGCGGGTTGATCAGCGCTTCGTGGTAGAACGCCTGTTCGGCAATCAGGTAGTCGCGCCGGGTCAGCAATTGATGCCGGATATGCTCCATCACCATACGCGCAATATCGTCAGCCAGCCGAAAACGGTCGGTCGGGCTGCCCGAACTGCGGCTCATCATCTCACGCAGAATACCTTCAGTGTTCTGCCAAAGCCGCGCCAGGTAATCGGCACTGCGCTGTACATACTGGGCAAAGGCATCGGTGAGCAGGTCATTGATGTCCTTGAAGTAATAGGTGGTTGCCGACAGCGGTACGCTGGCCTCAGCGGCCACTGCGCGATGACGTACAGCGCGCACGCCGTCGCGCACCACAATACGCATGGCCGCATCGAGAATGACCTGTCTGCGTTGTTCACTGCCTTCGCGGGCCGCCTTGCGGCCTTGATACTTGACACTTTTGGCCACCGCGCTCGCTACTCCGGCGGCCCCTTCTCTGGCAATCGTCACGACAGCTTCCTTTTTAAATCGTCCTGAAAAACACCTAAAAAAAAGCCGCCCATTGAAGGCGGCTGTTTTTTCATTGATTACGCTTGCGGGCGCATGTGCGGGAACAGAATGACGTCGCGGATCGATGGCGAGTCGGTGAGCAGCATCACCAACCGGTCGATACCGATCCCCTCGCCTGCCGTCGGCGGCATGCCGTACTCCAGGGCGCGGACGAAGTCGGCGTCGTAGTGCATGGCTTCGTCGTCACCGGCATCCTTGTCGGCCACCTGAGCCTGGAAGCGTTCGGCCTGATCTTCGGCGTCGTTGAGCTCGGAGTAGGCATTGGCGATTTCACGGCCGCCGATGAACAACTCGAAACGGTCGGTTACGCTCGGGTTTTCGTCGTTGCGACGAGCCAGCGGAGAGACTTCGAACGGGTACTGAGTGATGAAGTGCGGCTGTTCCAGCTTGTGCTCGACCAGTTCTTCGAAAATCATCACCTGCAATTTGCCCAGGCCTTCGAAGCCGAGCACCTTGGCACCGGCCTTTTTGGCAATGGCACGAGCCTTGTCGACGTCCTGCAGATCGGCAGCGGTCAGATCCGGGTTGTACTTGAGGATCGAGTCGAACACCGACAGGCGCACGAACGGTTCGCCGAAGTGGAACACCTTGTCGCCGTAAGGCACGTCGGTGGTTCCCAGAACCAGTTGAGCCAGTTCGCGGAACAGCTCCTCGGTCAGGTCCATGTTGTCTTCGTAATCGGCGTAGGCCTGGTAGAACTCGAGCATGGTGAACTCGGGGTTGTGCCGGGTCGAAACGCCCTCGTTACGGAAGTTGCGGTTGATCTCGAAGACTTTCTCGAAACCACCGACCACCAGACGCTTGAGGTACAACTCCGGCGCAATGCGCAGGAACATTTCCATGTCCAGCGCGTTGTGATGGGTTTCGAACGGCTTGGCTGCCGCACCGCCGGGAATGGTCTGCAGCATCGGCGTTTCGACTTCAAGGAAGTCACGCTTCATCAGGAAGCTGCGGATGTGAGCGATAACCTGCGAGCGCACGCGGAAAGTCTCACGCACGTCTTCGTTGACGATCAGGTCGACGTAACGCTGGCGATAGCGCTGCTCGGTGTCGGTCAGGCCATGGTGCTTGTCGGGCAGCGGACGCAGCGACTTGGTCAGCAGGCGAACGGTGGTCATCTCGACGTACAGGTCGCCCTTGCCGGAGCGTGCCAGGGTGCCTTCGGCAGCAATGATGTCGCCCAGGTCCCAGGTTTTCACCTCGGCCAGGGTTTCTTCAGGCAGGGTCTTGCGGTTGACATAGACCTGGATACGCCCGGTCATGTCCTGGATCACCATGAAAGAGCCACGGTTGAGCATGATGCGACCGGCGACCTTGACCGGAATCGCTGCCTCTGCCAGTTCTTCCTTGGTCTTGTCGACGTACTGTTTCTGCAAGTCGTTGCAGTAGCTGTCGCGGCGGAAGTCGTTGGGGAAGGCCTGACCCTTGGCACGGCCTGCAGCAAGCTTTTCCTTGCGCAGGGCGATCAGGGTGTTTTCTTCCTGTTGCAGGGCTTGCGGGTCGAGTTGTTGGTCGCTCATGTCTTTAAATATTCCATCACAGGTTCGCCCTCGTCTTGCGACGAGGGACTTGAGGTGTCGGCTGACGGTTTACAGCCCTTGCTTGAGGCTCGCGATCAGGTATTCGTCGATATCGCCATCAAGCACCTTGTCGCAGTCGCTGCGTTCGATGTTGGTCCGCAGGTCCTTGATACGCGAGGCGTCCAGCACATAGGAACGAATCTGATGACCCCAACCGATATCGGACTTGGTGTCTTCGAGCGCCTGGGACGCTGCATTGCGCTTCTGCACTTCCTGCTCATACAAACGGGCCCGCAGCATTTTCATGGCGGTGTCCTTGTTCGCATGCTGGGAACGTTCGTTCTGGCAACTGACCACGGTGTTGGTCGGAACGTGGGTGATACGAACCGCCGAGTCTGTGGTGTTTACGTGCTGACCACCGGCCCCGGAGGAGCGGTAGGTATCGATGCGCAGGTCCGACGGGTTGATGTCGATTTCGATGTTGTCATCGATTTCCGGCGAAACGAACACGGCCGAGAACGAGGTGTGGCGACGGTTGCCGGAGTCGAACGGGCTCTTGCGCACCAGACGGTGAACGCCGATCTCGGTACGCAGCCAGCCAAAGGCGTATTCACCCTTGATGTGCACGGTAGCGCCCTTGATACCGGCGACTTCACCGGCAGACAGCTCCATGATGGTGGCGTCGAAACCGCGCTTGTCAGCCCAACGCAGGTACATGCGCAGCAGAATGTTGGCCCAGTCCTGCGCTTCGGTGCCGCCGGAACCGGCCTGGATATCCAGGTAGGCGTTGTTGGGGTCCATCTCGCCACTGAACATGCGACGGAATTCGAGCTTTTCCAGCGATTCGCGCAGGCGCTCGACTTCGGCGGCGACGTCATCGACGGCGGCCTGGTCTTCTTCTTCGGCAGACATCAGCAACAGGTCTTTGGCATCGGCCAGACCCGAGGACATTTCGTCCAGGGTTTCTACGATCTGCGCCAGCAGGGAGCGCTCACGCCCCAGTTCCTGGGCGTAGGTCGGGTTGTTCCAGACGTTTGGATCTTCGAGCTCGCGGTTGACTTCGGTCAGACGATCATGTTTGTGATCGTAGTCAAAGATACCCCCGAATGGTTTCGGAGCGCTCGGACAAATCCTTGATGCTGTTTAGGATCGGGTTGATTTCCATGGTAGGCAGCACTCGCAGGCGAAATTTTCAAAGCCGACGAGTATACCCCAGGCAAGGCCACGAAAGCAGCCCGTCGAGCAGGCGTTGTGAGGCCTATTTTACCGGTCACTGGCGGCGTCAGCCTGCCGCAACCTGATTGCGTCCGTTGTTCTTGGCCAGATAAAGCCCCTTGTCGGCATCCAGAATCAGCTGACGGCTGTGCATCCCGACCTGCGGCGTCACGGTAGCGACGCCAATACTCACAGTAAGGCTGGAACCCGGCGTTGGAGCGATATGCGGGATATTCATGCCTGACACGCTCTGGCGCAGTTTTTCAGCCAGCAGACGCGCCCCGCCCGGAGAGGTATTGGGCAGGACCATGGCAAACTCCTCGCCGCCATAGCGCGCGGGCAAGTCGGACGGGCGACTGCAACTGTTGCGGATGGCTTTCGCCACCTGACGCAGGGCCTCGTCGCCCTCCAGGTGCCCGAAGTTGTCGTTGTAAGCCTTGAAGTAGTCGACATCGATCATCAGCAGCGACAACTGCGCCTGATCGCGAATGGCACGCCGCCACTCCAGCTCGAGGTACTCATCGAAATGGCGGCGATTGGACAGCCCCGTCAGGCCATCGGAGTTCATAAGGCGTTGCAGCACCAGGTTGGTGTCAAGCAACTGTTGCTGGCTGACCCGCAGGGCACGATAGGCCTCGTCACGCTGCAACAGTGTCATATAGGAGCGCGAGTGGTAGCGAATGCGCGCCACCAGTTCGATGTTGTCCGGCAGTTTGACCAGATAATCGTTGGCCCCGGCCGAGAACGCGGCGCTCTTGATCAGCGGGTCTTCCTTGGTGGACAACACGATGATCGGGATATCGCGGGTCAACGGGTTGCTGCGGTACTCGCGAACCAGCGTCAGACCGTCGAGGCCCGGCATGACCAGATCCTGAAGAATCACGGTCGGTTTAATCTGCACGGCCTGGGCAATTGCCTGATGCGGGTCGGCGCAAAAGTGGAAGTCGATCGATTCGTGGCCAGCCAGCCCACGCCGGACAGCCTCGCCAATCATGGCCTGATCATCAACCAGAAGCACCATGGCGGTGTTCTCATCCGGGGTCTTGATCTCATCCGTCTGCAGGTCATGCATAGTGTTTCTCCTGATCGCCGACCACAGGTGAATGCACCTGAGCAGTCATTGAGTAAATACCTCGACCAAGCGAGGAGCAATGGCGGGCAGCGGACGTATCTCAACAGCAGCATCAATGGCTGCAGCCGCTTTGGGCATGCCATACACAGCAGAACTTGCCTGATCCTGGGCGATGGTCAGAAAACCTCGCTCCCGCATTGCCTTGAGTCCCTGCGCACCATCGCGCCCCATGCCGGTCAGTAGAACGCCGACTGCCTCACCACTCCAATAACGGGTTACGCTCTCGAAAAACACATCGATCGAGGGCCTGTAGACTTCATTCACTGGCTCTGCGGTATACGCCAGCGTACCGTCCTTGAGCAAACGAATATGATGATTGGTTCCGGCCAGCAGCACCACCCCTGGCTGCGGCGTTTCGCCTTCCTTTGCCAACCGCACGGGCAGGCCGGAAGCGGAACTCAACCACTCCGCCATACCGGCCGCGAACACCTGATCAACATGCTGCACAAGGACGATCGCTGCCGGAAAGCTCACCGGAAGCCCCTTCAGGAGGATCTCCAGCGCCGCGGGGCCGCCCGCCGAGGAGCCGATGGCAACGAGCCTGTCGCGCCTCGCCGGCTCCGATCTCGGCGCAGCCACCACATGCTCGCGGCCGACACGCTGACCGATCAGCCAGTCGATATTGAGTATCTTGCGCAGCAGGGGTGCTGCCGCCTCTTTGGGGTTAGGACCGCCGATGGCAGGCGTATCCACCACATCCAGCGCACCATGCCCCATCGCTTCGAATACGCGACGCATGTTCTGCTCGCGGTCGACGGTCACGATGACAATAGCGCAGGGTGTTTCGGCCATGATCCGACGGGTGGCCTCTACGCCATCCATCACCGGCATGATCAGGTCCATCAGGATCAGGTCCGGGGTCTGCTCGACGCAGCGCTGCACGGCATCGGCACCATTGGACGCCACCCATATGATCTGGTGCGCGGGCTCGAAGGCCAGCGCGCGACGCAGGGCTTCGATGGCAATGGGCATGTCGTTGACGATGGCAATCTTCATCCTTGCGCGTCTCCTATCAATTCGACAACAGCGTCGAGCAAGGCATCATCGTGGAAACTGGCTTTGGCCAGGTAGTAATCCGCTCCGGCGTCCAGGCCGCGGCGTCGGTCTTCTTCACGATCCTTGTAGGAAACAACCATGACCGGCAATGACTGCAAACGGGTATCACGGCGCAGCAACGTCACCAGTTCTATACCGTCCATGCGCGGCATGTCGATGTCGGTGATGAGCAGATCGAAGTCCCCGGCACGCAGGGCATTCGAGCCGTCCATCCCGTCCACGGCAACCGATACTTCGTAACCGCGACCGACCAGCAGCTTGCGTTCCAGCTCGCGAACAGTCAAAGAGTCATCGACCACGAGAACCCGTTTACGCGATACATGGTCGACCTGACGGTTGCGCCGGTCAATACGCTCCAGGCGTCCGGTATTCAGGAGTTTTTCCACCGAGCGCAGCATGTCTTCTACATCAACGATCAACACCACCGAACCGTCATCGAGCAAGGCCCCCGCCGAAACGTCCTGAACCTTGCCCAGCCGCGCATCGAGCGGCATCACCACCAGCGTACGCTCACCGATGAAGCGTTCGACGGCTACGCCATAAACTGCATCACGCTCGCGAATAACCACAACCTTGAGCGCTTCGCCGGCATTCTGGGCGGGCGGCCGATTCAATAACTGACTGGCCGAGACCAGACCGACATGGCGCTCTTCATCCCAGAAGTGCTGACGCCCTTCCAGTTGCAAAATATCATCCGGCTGCAAGTCGCGCATGCGCTCGATATGGGCCAGAGGGAAGGCATAGGCTTCTCCGCCCACTTCCACTACCAGGCTACG
Organism: Pseudomonas amygdali; assembly: GCF_002699855.1. Lineage (GTDB taxonomy): Bacteria > Pseudomonadota > Gammaproteobacteria > Pseudomonadales > Pseudomonadaceae > Aquipseudomonas > Aquipseudomonas amygdali. The sequence goes on from NZ_LKBW01000266.1 coordinate 71,591, forward strand.
CACTACAGAAAGCGTCAGCGGCAATTCAATCCTGAAGCGACTGCCCTCGCCCGTCCATTGTTGCAGCTCGACACTGCCATGCATCTGGCGAACCATGTGCTGCACAGCATCAAGACCGACACCACGACCGGAAATTTGCGTGACCTTGTCGCGCATGCTGAAACCCGGCAGAAACAGAAAACTCAGCAGTTCCTCCTCACTCAACTGCGCGGCGGTTTCTGCTGGCGAAAGCTTGCGTTCAACAATGCTCTGGCGCAAACGCTCCAGGTCTACGCCGCCACCGTCGTCACTCAACTCAACGACCAGCAAACCAGCCTGATGCGATGCCTGCAGACGAATCAGACCTTCAGGGTCCTTGCCCGACGCCGCGCGTTTTTCGGGCGACTCGATGCCGTGGTCCACCGCGTTGCGCAACAGATGGGTCAGCGGCGCATCAAGCTTTTCCAGTACATCGCGGTCGACCTGGGTCTTCTCCCCTTCAATCTGCAGACGTACCTGTTTACCCAACTCACGCCCCAAATCGCGGACCATGCGCGCCTGACCGTTCAGCACATCGGCGAAGGGCCGCATGCGGCAGGCCAGTGCGGTGTCATACAGCAGCTGCGCGCGCTGCGCCGACTGCCAGCCAAACTCATCCAGCTCTGCGGTTTGCTGGACCAGCACCTGTTGCGCCTGGGACAGCAGGTTACGTGCATCTTCCAGGGCTTTTTGCACATCAGCCGGGGGGCCTTCTTCGCCAAAGCTCGCACCCAGCACTTCAAGCGCGCGGTCGCTGCTGCTTTGCAAGCGTTTGAGGCGCTGCATACCGGCCAACAGCGGCTTGAGTCGCTGGGTCTCGACCAGCGATTTGCTGGACATGTCCAATAGCCCGTTCAAACGCTCGGCAGTGACCCGCAAAACACGCTCGCCGCCCTCGGCCACTCGACGTTCACGCAAGGGGGTAAAAGGTGCTTCCGGTTCCGGAGCCGGAGCCGGAGCCGGCTTGGCGGCGGACCTGGATGGCGGACGCGGCTCTGCTGTCAGTGGATCAAGGACAGGGTTGATTACTGGCTCAGCCCCTTGGGCTGAAGACTCAAGCTGCTGCATCGCGCTGGCCAGCAATGCGTCCGAGGCCGGGTCAGGCAGCGGCGTATTGACCGTGCGCGCTGCGCCAGCACCGGAGGCCAGCAGCGCGTTGAGCCTTTCAACATAACTGTCGATATCGGGCTGACCGACGCTATTACCGCCTGGCGTAGCGATACGCATCAACAGGTCAGTGCCGGACAGCAGCGCATCAATGTGCTCGGCCTGCAGCAATAGACGGCCTTCTTGCGCGCTGACCAGACAGTCTTCCATCACATGCGCAACGCTCACCCCGAAATCGACGCCGACAATGCGCGCCGCGCCCTTGAGCGAATGTGCCGCCCGCATGCAGGCTTCCAGCTGATCCGCCTGGGTCGGGTTACGCTCAAGCGCCAGCAGGCCCGCACTCAATACCTGGGTCTGCGCATCGGCTTCCAGCGTGAACAGTTCAAACAGTGAGGCGTCACGCATTTGATCTGGCGTCATGTAAGGCTCCGGTGCACCGCCGACAACAACTCTTCTTCGTCCAGCCAACGCAGGCTTCGGCCTTTCCATTGCAGAACGCCGCGAGTAAAACGGGCGTTGGCATGAGTACCGGACGCAGAAGCGGCTTCCAGCTCACGCTCGTCAATGGCGTGAATGCCGTCTACCTCGTCCACCGGTACCACGACCGGGCCGCCTTCAGCAGCAACGATCAACATGCGCGGAACCACCCGCGCCGACTGGTCACTCGCTGCATTGCTGTCCAGCCCTAGCAGCTCGACCAGCGATATGCACGCTACCAGAGCACCTCGTACGTTGGCGACACCCAGCATCGCACGCGAGCGCTGGTGCGGCAGCGAATGGATGGTCTGGCTGGGGGCGACCTCCGAGAGGCAGCGGGAAGCCAGCCCCAGCCACTCTTCGCCAAGACGAAATACCAGGATGGAGCGGGTCTGTATGTCGCGTAGCAATACAGAGCCCTGAAACTGCTCATGCGATTCCTGGGCCAGTGCGTAGCGGTCCAGCAGACGAGTGGCCGCCGCAGAATAAACCGCGCAGTTGCGACAGTGTATGTGCTCTTCAAGCAACGGGCAGGAACGATCACCGTGAATACCGATACGGTTCCAGCAGTCATCGATATCCAGGGCTTGGTCATGGGTAAGACTGGAAAAACCGGACACACCCGTCATCAATGGTTTCCTTGTTTATTCGCGCCACGTGCAGCACGGTCCTGCAAGCGCCGGGCCCCGGCACTGTCGCCCTGGGCGGCCAGCAACGCAGCCAGTTGGGCCAGCGATTCGGAGTGCTGCGGTTGCAGGTACAACGCCTTGCGATAGAAACCCTGAGCCTGCGCCACGCTGCCTTCTACTTCGCTGAGCAGGCCCAGCCAGTAAAACACCTGTGCAACCGGCTCATGCTGTTGCAGATAGCGCTCGCAGGCAGCCTGCGCCTCGGCACTTTTGCCTTCGTTGGCCAGGCCGGCAATCCTGTCGAGCAGCGCCGAAACCTCGCTATTGCCAGTGACAGCAACCGGCTTGACGATGGGCGCAAACGCTGCGGACGTTCGTGCGACAGGTCGTGGCGCAGGCGCTCTGGCAGGTGCATCGGGGGCCGGGCGCGGTGCAACCGGGGCGGTTACCGGAGCCGGGCTCCAAGCCGGAGCCGGAGCTGTCGGTTCGATTGGCGCATGCCGGAAGGCAAATGATTGCGCAATACCGATCGAGCGCATGCCAATACCTGCCAGCAGGTTGCCCTCCGCCGGCCCGATGAACAGCAGGCCGTCTTCCCGGGTCAGTTGCTTGAGGACCTTGAACACATGTTGCTGGGTCTGCCGATCAAAATAGATCACCAGATTGCGGCAGAAAACGATGTCATAGGCGACCTGCGAAGCCAGTTTCGGATCGAGCAGGTTGCCAGCCTGAAAACTCACACAGGCGCGCACACTGTCGGCGATTTCAAACCCGTCAGCGACCGGGTTGAAATACCGCTCGCGAAAACCGGTGTCGCTGCCCCGGAACGAGTTCTTGCCATAGATGCCGTGCTCGGCCTTGGCAATCGAAAAAGGGCTGATATCAATGGCATCGACCTTGAACTGCCTGGCATCGACTCCCGCATCGAATAACGCCATGGCAATCGAATAGGGTTCCTCGCCGGTCGAGCACGGCAGGCTGAGAATACGCAACGGGCGCACACCGGCAAGGCTCGCTATACGTTCACGGGCCAGCATGCCCAGTGTGACGAACGATTCCGGGTAGCGAAAAAACCAGGTTTCAGGAACGATCACCGCCTCGATCAGCGCCTGCTGTTCTTGAGGCGACGACACCAGAAGGTGCCAGTACGCATCACTGTCGGGGCAATGGGCGACCGTCGCACGCTGACGCAAGGCACGCTCGATGATCGCCTCGCCGACCGAGGTCACATCCAGCCCGATACGCTCCTTGAGGAAGCTGAAGAAGCGTGAATCGTCGACCTTCATGGCGCGTCCTCAAGCAGTTCGAGGTCGATTGGCGGCACCGGGTACAACAACTCGCGAACCGGCTCGCTCAACAGTTCCTGAACGTGAATCCATTGCAGCAGCCCCTGCTCATCCTCCCGAACCGGCCCCAGGTAAGGTGACAGGCGATTGTCCAGCCCGTACGCCTTGAACTGTGACACCGGGCAACGCAGCGTTTCGGTGGCCTGCTCCAGAATCAGCCCGAGTAATTGCGCCGGGTGCGCGTCGTCGTGCCGATAATGCACCAGAACCATGCGGGTGCTGGTGCGCAAGCGCGCTGGCTGACCGGAGTTCAGTGCACTGATGTCAATCACAGGCACGATCTCGCCGCGATGGGCAAAGATCCCCGCCACCCAGTGCGGAGCCTGGGCAATTGCCTTGAGTTTCACGCGAGGCAGGATCTCGGCAATCTCTGTCGCGTCCAGTGCATAGCGGTCTTCGCCGATGCAAAACAGCAGAAAGAGTTTGCTGGTGGTCAGTGGCGTGCCGTTGCGCCTCGGCGATTGATCCGTCATTGGAGTGTTCAGACCTTGAATCGCGAAACGCCACCGCGCAGCCCGACCGCGACCTGACTCAACTCGTCGATGGCGAAACTGGCTTGACGCAGAGATTCGACAGTCTGGCTGCTGGCATCCGCCAGTTGCACCAGCGCCTGATTGATCTGTTCGGCACCGGTAGCCTGAGCCTGCATACCTTCATTGACCATCAGCACACGGGGCGCCAACGCCTGTACCTGCTGAATGATCTGCGACAACTGCTCGCCGACCTGAGTGACCTCGAACATGCCACGGCGCACTTCTTCGGAAAACTTGTCCATGCCCATAACGCCTGCGGAAACCGCCGACTGGATTTCCCGCACCATTTGTTCAATGTCATAGGTGGCGACAGCGGTCTGGTCGGCGAGGCGCCGCACTTCGGTGGCGACCACCGCGAAACCACGGCCGTACTCACCCGCCTTCTCGGCCTCGATGGCAGCGTTAAGCGACAGCAGGTTGGTCTGGTCGGCCACCTTGACGATGGTAACGACGACCTGATTGATGTTGCCGGCCTTCTCGTTGAGGATCGCCAGTTTGGCGTTGACCAGATTGGCAGCGCCCATCACCTGATGCATGGTGTCTTCCATGCGTGCCAGCCCCTGCTGGCCGGAACCGGCGAGAATCGACGCCTGGTCTGCTGCGGAGGTGACTTCGGTCATGGTTCGCACCAGGTCGCGCGAGGTGGCAGCAATTTCCCGCGAGGTCGCGCCGATCTCGGTGGTGGTTGCCGCGGTCTCGGTAGCGGTGGCCTGCTGCTGGCGGGAAGTCGCAGCGATTTCAGTGACAGAAGTCGTTACCTGCACCGAAGAACGCTGGGCCTGCGCAACCAGCGCAGTCAGCTCGGTCATCATGTCGTTGAAGCCGGTTTCGACCGCATTGAACTCGTCCTTGCGGGACAGGTTCAGGCGGGTGCTCAGATCTCCGGTACGCATGATGTCCAGAATCCGCACGATCAGTTGCATCGGTGCCATGATCGAACGCATCAGCAGCAGCCCGCAGGCCGCAGCCGCCAGCACTGCCACCAGCAGCGACAGGATCATGCTGATCTTGGCAGCCAGCACGGCGTTGACAATGTTGGCGGTGGCCTGATCAGCCAGCTGTTTATTGGCCACGATGAGATCATTGAGCTGCTTGCGGCCCGTGAGCCAGACCGGGTTCACTTCGCCATAGAATTCGGCGCGCGCGCCTGCGTAGTCGCCGCTATCGTACTTGGCGTGAACATCGGCGAGCATGCGCGAATAGGTTTCGCGGCGCTTTTCGAAAAGCGCGAAGCTGTCTCTGTCTGCATCATCGAAGATGGACTTCTTGTAGCCGTTCATCTGTGCCTGCAGGTTTTCGTCAAACCCCTGAAACTGGTCCTTTTCCTGCTTGGTCAGCGCACGCCCCTGCCCTTCGGCAATCAGCTCCAGGGTGCGGATGTAACTTTCGCCCCATGCGCTGCGCACCAGCGTGCTGTAGTAGACACCGGGTAACGCATCAAGACGGACATCTTCCTCGCTGGACTCGATGGAAAACAGTCGTGAATAAGATACAACGACCATCAACAGCATGATTGCGATGATGACGGCGAAACTCGCCAGAATCCGTTGGCGCAAGGTCCAGTTCTTCACAGTCAGCCCTCAAGAGTTCAACGACGGCATCGGGCCGTGTTCAAGAAGCGGACCGACGAGCGGTCCAAGCGGCGTGAGTATAGCCCAGCCGTCAACCGGTACACGGGGAATGAAAAACCAAATCATGGCACCTGCTCATTAACCCGCTTTCCTGCCTTCTTGTCGGCACTTGCCACCACTACTTGAACACAACACGTCAGGAACCTGTGCAGCCGATAAATAGTTAGCACTTGCCGGCCTGACCTCAAACGTAAGCTTTGTCGCCTGCTCACTCACGACAAGGCACTTCAATGCTGGACCAAACTTCGCCGGGCAAGGCACCTGCCGCCCAGCATGTGCAACTTATAAAAGATAAATCACCCCGATGGCTGCTTGACGCAGAACCGTCAACCCATGCAACTCTGCGCAAAACCTCCGGACGCCCCTTGCAATGGCTGACGAGCGCGCGCACGTCCAGCCCGGAGCAAGTCGATAAACTTCAGCAGCTCTATGCCGAGCATCGCCAGAATGAACAAAAGGTTCGTCCGACGCTTGATCGCCTCTCGACACTGGAAGACTTCGCGACCCCTCTTCTGACGGCGGCGATCAAGGACCGCTTCGGTCTGGACGTCGACGTCGCCCGGACCTGGCTGTTTCACGCCAGCCGGGCCAGGGTCGACCAGTCGTTCCAGGCGGCATCCCGAGACCCCATCACTCAAGCCAACATTGCCTTGAGGGCCGCCTGTCAGATCCTGCTCAAGGCTGCGCTGCAGAATTTCGAAAAGTGGGAAACCGCGCCTGGCGCGATGGATTCGGACTCGGGCATAGAGGCTCAGGTGTTTTCCGCCTTTGAAATCATCGGTCAACAGATCGCCGGCCAGTCCTTGCCGATATCTGCTACCGGGTTCGCAGCGATGTGCCGCGAGTTGGACCTGGGCGGTAAATACCAGACCCACCTGGAGTCCATCTTCAATGCACCTTCGACACTCGAAGAAACGGCGGACGCTGCGGCATCCAGGCTGCGTAAGGACTTCCTGAAACTTCAGTCATCGTCCATCCGGCTTCAACTGCAGATTGCCTACCTGCAGGAACTTGTCAGCCCGCCATTGCAGGGCGCGTTACTGGATATTCTCGACGGCAAGCAAAACGTCAGGCTTGATAACAGGCCGGTCAACTGCAGCGTGCTGTGCCTGGGGGATGTCGAACTTGACGGCCCGTTCGTTATTGGCAAAGACCGCGACATGGCAACTCAGGCAGAAAAAATTGTCGTCTACATTCCAGACGATCCGGTTGCGCCATTGAAGGAGTACGACTCGGTCGAGGCGTTTATAAACTCGTTGCGCGACCGAATGTTCATCGATGGATATCTGAATTTTTTCATGCGTTTCATACCGGCGCGCCATCGAAGTGCCTTGTTTGAAAAGCTGTCCGAGCGTCTGCACCCCAAAGTCAAGAAAGGGGGGGTCTTCGAGCGCCAGTGGCTGGAACGTGAAGCGGACCGAAACGCCCGGCTGGACCTGAGAGAGACTCCTCTGCAAGACCCCTTGCCGGAGGCCCTGTACGATCGCAAACGTGCAGCGTTGAAGGACAATGCGCTGTTTCATGGCGTGCCAACGGCGGCGCAGGACCAGAAAACTGTCGACGAGCGTGTGCAGTACTTTAAGGACAAAGCCTTCGACGTCTTGAACATCGCCGCTTTTGTCGTTCCGGTACTGGGCGAAGTGATGATGGCCGTCACAGCCATTCAGTTGGCCCATGAAGTCTATGAGGGCATAGAAAGCTGGGCCAAAGACGAAAAACAGCAGGCGCTCACCTACCTGTTCGACGTGGTGGAGAATATTGCCCTGATGTCGGCCCTTGGCGCTGCGGCGACGGGCTCAGCAGGCATACCTGCGATACAGGTGCCCGAGTTCGTAAACGGCCTCAAACCCGTGGAATTACCGAGTGGAATGACTCGTCTCTGGAAACCGGACCTGACACCCTTTAGCCATGACATCGTGCTGCCAAAGGGTCTGCTGCCCAACGCCACAGGCCTGTATACATGGCAAGGCAAGCAGTGGCTGCCACTTGAAGGACGCACCTATTCGGTGAGCCCTGCCCCGACCGGCGATGGTTATCTGATAGAGCACCCAGCCAACCCGCACGGCTATCAACCCGCCCTGCGCCACAACGGCGCGGGAGCATGGCTGCATGAACTTGATCGCCCGCTGGAGATGGAAGGCCTGACGCTGTTCCGACGGTTGGGGTATTCCAGCGAAGCGTTTTCCGACAGCGCAGCCAGACGCATCCTGAAGGTCAGCAATACGCCTGAATCCGTGATGCGCCGGGCACTGGCTGATCAGCTCCGCCCACCGGACTTGCTCGAAGACACAGCGCGCCGTTTCAGGCTGGATCAGGAAATTGATCGTTTCATAGAGCAGATGGAAGCCAACGATGCAGACGCAGCAGCGCCCCTCCAACTTGAACTGCTGAGCCATGACCCTGGCTGGCCGAACAATCGCGCTCTGGTGCTGGTGGATGCCCAAGGCAACACGCTCCATCGGTTCGTTGCGGCGCAGCAGTCTGGCGCTGCTGCCCCCCTCGACATGCATATTCGTGCCGATCAGCCAGATGCCCTGCGCCAGGTCCTGGAAAAACTGAACAACATCGAAATCCGGACTCTGCTCAACGAAGAGTTCGGTGCGGGTCAGCCGGGCATCGCACCGCGCCTGATCGCTTTACGCGCACAATTGGTGGCGCGTGCCCGGACAACCAGAGCCTGGTTGTTCGAATCACGTTACCGCGCCCTGAAAGTCGCTGATACGGACGGCGCGCAAACCCTCCAGCAGGCGTTTGCCGGCCTGCCGCCGCTGGTTGTCGAGGAATTGGCCAGCCACGCCTCGCCAGCCGAGCGGATACAACTCACTACAGAACGCCGCGTACCGTTACGCATGGCCGAAGAAGCCAGTGCCTATTTGCAGCAAGTACGGCTGGCACGAGCCTATGAGGGCCTTTACCTGACCTCGGTATCCAGCGCAGATACCGATTGCCTTGCCCTGCACAGCCTTGAAGCCCTTGCGCAATGGCCTTCTCAGGTCAGGCTGGAGGTGCACAATCGCTTCTTTGGCGGCCAACTGCTCTACAGTATCGGGGCTCAGGAGGCTCCCGTTCGCAAGGTGCTGATCAAATATGGCAATCGTTATGAGACACGTGACGCTGAAGATCAGCACCTGCACGGGCTGGACGATCTGTATTCATCCGTACTTCACGCCCTGCCCGATGCCGAGCGCAGCCATTTGGGTTTTGCCCATACCGGCCAGGGGCAGGCGCTGGAGGCTCTGATTCAGGAAAACCCTCTGCCTCGCCAGACTCTCGCGCCACTGCTGAACATGCAGGCGCTCAAACCCGGCTCCATGTCCCCCATGCGTCTGGCCGATGGGCGCCTTGGTTATCCCTTGAGCGGTAACGGCAGAACCGACTGGCATATGACCGATGAAAGTCTGCTGGACAAGATCCGTTTGCTGGAGCTGGAAGACGCGCTCCCCGAAGAAATTCTCAGCCGCCTGCGCCACACCGGCCGGGATAATCGGGCTATCGATGAACGACTCAACAGTTTGCTGGGCGAACAAATGACGCTGCGGGCAAGTCTTGACGCCTGGACCTATGAGGTCGTGGCAATGCCCTCCATGAGTCAGGCGCATATCGATAGCCGGGCGCGTATCAGTGAGGCGATCTGGAACCACTGGCGCATCAATAACCTGCCTGAAATCGGACGAACGCTTGAGCCACTGTATCTGCAGCAGGTATCCCTGACTGACTTCCCACGACACCTACCAGATTTTGTATACGCGCGGGTGAGCGGACTCTATCTGGAGAATATCTCGATCGAACCCCGAGTTCGCCCGGGCGCAGAGCTTTCAACACCGGTAGCCACGGATCTACCCAGACAGTTGACCAACAGCTTCGAACTTGGACACTTTCTGCAACGCTTCCCCCACACGCGCTCACTCATTCTGGTCGGCGAACCCGGCGCCGGTGCGGATCCGCAGATATCGGCCTTCCTCAACCTGCCCCAGCAAGTGTCCAGTGTGCTGCCGCAACTTACTGAACTGGGACTGATAAACCAGAGCATTTTTCTGGATCAGGCGCAGATGGACCACTTGCGCGATATGCCTGATCTCAGGTCGCTGAACCTCAGCGGCAACCGGCTGGTCAGCTTGCTGCCGATGGACCTTGGCTGGCTGCATCTTGACCGGTTGATACTGGAACGAGTCGGCATGCACCGCTGGCCTTCCTGGCTGACGGACATAATCCCGAACAATATTCGTGAGCTGTCGGTAGCTCATAACAATCTGACCGAACTGCCGGACTGGATCCTCGACAATCCCCTCAACCCCGAGCATCAGACCCTGATCGATTTGCGCGGCAACAGCCTGTCCAGGCATACGGTGATGCACGCACGCATCAATGAGGCTGTACCCGACTGCTCGTTTCGCTTCCTCATGGACACGCCGCTCGCCGTGCAAGCCGCTATAAACATGCAATTGCGCGAAGGTGCCGAATTATCTGCCGCGCTTGATCAGTGGACACATGCCTCAAATTCGCTGGCCATTACGAGTGAACGGACCATCGAAGCCCGCCGCGAGATCGGCAGGATACTGACTGATCACTGGCGAGCGTTCAGCCTGGGGCAAATCCACCGTCCACTGCGCCTGGAAAACCTTTCGCTGGTCGACTTTCCCCGCCAGCTGCCGGAGTTCTTCTATCGTCAGATACGCTATCTGCGCCTGAGCAGAGTCACGGCCACGGGATCTGATCTGGACCAGCTGCTGCGCCGTATGACTGATCTGAACTCACTGGAAATGAACGGGTATGTCGCACCGCTGCTGCAACTGCCTCCGGCGCTGCTTGAGCTTCCATCACTTCGTTCGCTATTGCTGATTGACCAGGGAATGGTGATCGAGCAAAAGCACATCGATTTCTTCAGCCGTATTCCGACGCTTGCAAGGCTGGAACTGGATGGCAACCGGATGGGTGCGATCAGCGATCTGTCTGCCCTTAGCAATACCGCGCTCAACTGGCTATCACTCAATAACGTCGGATTAACCGAATGGCCGACCTGGGTGAATGACATGATTCCAGCACATCTGGGGACGCTCCTGCTGGAGGGCAATCTGATTACTGACTTGCCGGAGCATATTCTGGCCAATCCCGGCAGCGAATCTGCGCACACGGAAATAAGCTTGCTGAACAACCCGCTTTCCGAAGACAGCATGCGTCGAGCACACTTTTCAGAAAGCTATGGACGCTCTTTCACCTTTGACATGGACCTGCCACCCGAACTCGCAGCGATGGACTGGACGGAGCAGCATGATTCGGACTCATCGATATCAGACTACGAGTCAGAAGACAGTCGGGCATCGACTCCAGAGCCAGTGACTGCCGAACCCTGGCTGGACGACAGCAGCCCGCTCATCGCCGCGCGGCGTGCGCTCTGGGAGCAACTGGAGATCAGCGACCACAACCGAAGGCTATTGGACCTGATCGGTTCGCTGCGCCACAGTGCCGACTATCGCAATACGGCCAACCGGGCAGCACTGCAGGAGCGCGTCTGGCGAGTACTCGGCGCGGTGAGTCAGGACCCTCAACTGGGAATGACCCTGAGTGCTATCGCCGAAGAACCACTCAGGCTGTTCCGTGACAACAACACCTGCCCGGACGGCATCCTGCTGGAGTTCAACCAGATGGAGGTGATGGTGTTCATTCGTCAGTCACTGCACGATGTTGTGCCGGAGCAGCGAGGTGCACTGCTGTACAGGCTGACAACCCGCCTTTATCGCCTGTCCGAACTGGATGCTGCTGCCCGAGAGCAGACCGGGAGCCGCGATGAAGCTGAAGTCCGTCTGGCGTATCGCATACACTGGGCAAGCGCGCTGGACCTGCCCGTACCACCGGAAGGCATGTTGTATCAGGCCCACGCCGCCATCAGGCCGAGTGAGTTCGATACAGCCCTGCTTCGCGTGCAGTCCGGAGAACAAGGCGAACCATTCCTGCGCTTCGCCGAGCAGCAGGATTACTGGATCAACTATCTGCGCGAAACCCATGCTGGACGGTTCGATGCACTCGAACATCTTTACAGGACTGACCTGACCCGACTCACCGACGAATTCGAACAGCGCAACATCAGCCTGGACAATCCGGAATACGAAAAACGCATTCGCGAATTCGAAGCCAGCTTCAAGTCACAGCAAACAATGCTGATAAGGGAGCTGACCAACGCCGAGGGGCTGGAGCATCATTGATGGCATGGGCCGCCTGACGCACAGTGCGCCAGGCGGCCCGGCAGCGGACGTGGCTGCTTACTCGGCGCCCCGCACCTGTGCTTCCAGTTCGGACTTGAGACCGGGCTCCAGTTTCAACTGGCGCGCCAGCTCATCAAGATAGGCGCGCTCCATGAAATGCTCTTCATCCACCAGCATGACACTGGCGATATACATTTCCGCCGCCATTTCAGGCGTGGTCGCGGCGCGAGCCACTTCTGCCGGGTCCAGCGGTTTGTTCAGCTCGGCCTGAAGCCATTGCTGAAGCGCCTGATCGCTGTTCAATTTGCTGAACTCGCCCTCGATCAGTTCTCGCTCACGCTCATCCACATGACCATCGGCTTTTGCAGCGGCGACCAGGGCACGCAGGATGGCCTGGCTGTGCTGCTCGGCTTCAGCCTCGGGCAAGCGATCAATGGTTTGCGGCTCACGCTGACCAACGAGGCCCTGACTGGACTGCCAGTTGTTATAGGCCTTATAGGCCAGTACGCCCAATGCCGCCAAGCCTCCGTAAGTCAGCACCTTACCGCCCATACTGCGCGAGCGTTTGCCGCGCAGAAGGCTCATGGCACCTGCAGCCAGCGCACCGCCACCGGCGCCGGACAGCAGACCGCCAAGACCGCTCTGGAAGGTCCCTTGGCCTTTACCGCCGCCGAGCAGGCTGCCCAGACCATTGATCAATGAATCGCTGCCCGAAGACTGCTTGCCGGATTTGCCGTTAGCCTTGTCCTGCAACATGCTTTGTCCGGATTTGAGCAACTGATCGAGTAAGCCACGCGTATTCACAGAAAGCCTCCTACAAGGTTTGTCAGATGAGTCATTGACCAACAAGTTGACAGGAAGTCACTGACTCAAGATTACCGGTGTGCTTCCGGATGTTACGATTCCCGACCAGCCCCATTCATCCAATCATTCCCGATATCAGCGAAACACGTGCAACGCGCGGCTCTGATAAGGGGTCAATAGTGGAGCAGTCGGTACGAAAAGCAGTTAAAAAGACTGCTCGTCCAGATTGATCAACCTTAAGTACACCCATATGAACGCAAGACGCATACCGTCAGGAGCTTGCCTGAAGTGATATCGCTCACTGGTTTCCCGACAGCTAACGGCACGGCTGCCGGGATTATCCGATCAAAGGACTGGAGCCAGACACCACTCGGACCCATCGAGCATTGGCCGGTATCGCTGAAAAACACCCTGAATCTGATTCTGAACTCGCCGGAATCGATGTATCTGCTCTGGGGGCCGGAGCTGGTGTTTTTCCACAATGATGCTTATACCCCCATCCTCGGCCCGCGTAAGGATAACGCCATTGGCGCGCTTATTCCGGACCTCTGGGCTGATGTGTGGGATCAGGTCGCGCCACTGGTCATCGATGCATACGCCGGCAAGCCGTGCCATTACAAGGACATGCCGCTGAGCATGGCGCGCTATGGTGAGGTCGAGCAGACATGGTGGTCATTCTCCTTCTCGCCGGTGATCGACGAGCAAGGGATGATCGTTGGCATGTTTTGCATCACCAACGAAACCACCGAGCATGTCCTCAGTCAGCAAGCGTTGCAGGACAGTGAGCGCGAACGCCTGAAACTGATCGAGGATCTGGTAAATCTGGAACGGCGGCAGACCGCCAGGCTGGCACAGCGGACCCTGGAGCTGGATACATTCTGGGAGATTTCCCCGGATCCGCTGGCGATACTCGATTTCAACGGCATTTTCCTGCGGGTGAACCCAGCCTGGACAGTACTGCTGGGCCACACTGAACAAGAGCTGCTGGGCAGCTCGATCATGAGCCTGCTGCATCCAGATGATGTGCGTAATACCGAGGATGCCCTGCAACACACCATCAATCATGTTTTGCCGCTGTTCGAGAATCGCTACCTGCATGTGGACGGGACCTATCACTGGTTCGGCTGGACCGCTGCGCCAGGCAATGGAATCATTTTTGCGCTGGGCAAGCACCTGCCCCATGAGAAAGATCGCATCGAAGCATTGCGTATTGCCGAAGAAGCACTGATTCAAGCGCAGAAAATGGAAGCGGTCGGGCAGTTGACCGGCGGTTTGGCACATGACTTCAACAATCTGCTGATGGGCGTGACCGGCAACATGGAGTTGCTCCTGTCGAGGATCAGACAGGAGCGCTTCACGGAGCTGGATCGCTATATCAATGCAGCACTGGAGGGCTCAAGACGTGCAGCCTCCCTGACGCACCGCCTGCTGGCATTCTCGCGCCGTCAGACACTGGCCCCCAAGGCGACGGATATCGACCTTCTGGTGGCGGGCATGGATGAACTGATCCGGCGTACCGTGGGCCCTGCCATCGATATGCAGGTCATTGCTTCACGAGGGCTGTGGTCGACCCTGGTGGACCCGCATCAGTTGGAAAACTCGCTGCTCAATTTATGTATCAACGCCAAGGACGCCATGCCCGACGGCGGGCAGCTGCTGATTCAGACCGGCAACCGTCATCTGAATGCAGCCGCAGCGGCGAGGTATCAGTTGCCCGCAGGTCGTTACGTGGAGTTATGCGTCAGCGATACAGGCACGGGCATGGACAAAGATGTCATGGCACGGGCCTTCGATCCGTTCTTCACCACCAAACCGTTAGGCATGGGGACGGGCCTGGGGCTGTCGATGATTTACGGCTTTGCACGGCAGTCCGGAGGCGGCGTCAACATCACATCAAACGTTGGAGAGGGCTCGAAAGTCTGCATCCTGCTGCCGATGCATGAAGGTGAGCCTGAAGCGGTGGCACTTGAGGACAGCCCTTTACAAGTACCCGCACCTGGCATCAGCGATGAAACCATTCTGGTCGTTGATGACGAGCCCGCTGTGCGCCTGCTGATTGCCGAGTTGCTTGAAGACCTTGGCTATACCATTTTGCAGGCCGAGCGAGGTGCCGATGCTCTGACCATTCTGCAGTCCAAAGCGGCTATCGACCTGTTGATTACCGACGTCGGTCTGCCAGGCGGCATGAACGGTCGTCAGGTCGCAGACGCCGCCCGGGATGTTCGGCCCGACCTGAAAATACTGTTTGTGACCGGCTATGCTGAAAACGCGGCGCTGGCCCACGATACGCTTGAACCTGGCATGCATGTACTGCCCAAGCCTTTTGCCATTGCCGAACTGATCGGACGCGTCACCGAACTGCTGGAAGGCGAATAAAAATGAGCGCCCTGCGGCGCTCACTTATTGGCTGCTTCCTTGCGTAAACCGAACGGGCATCAATCCCGCAGATCAGACTCATGAATCGGCTGATCCCGATGTGTGGCGCGTTGGTACTGTGCGGGCCAGGTCGCCAGACGCCCGCCCAGGTCTTCATCGGCACGCAGCGGCCAGTACGGATCACGCAGCAACTCACGCGCAAGCAGGATGATATCGGCCTGCCCGGTACGCAGAATATGCTCTGCCTGGGCCGGATCAGTAATCATGCCTACCGTCCCTGTAGCGATTTCGGACTCTTTGCGAACCCGTTCGGCAAAACGCGTCTGGTAGCCGGGGCCAACCGGAATTTCTGCGTTGGCTGACGTGCCGCCCGACGACACATCGATCAGGTCGGTACCCAGCGCCTTCAGACGGCGCGCCAACTCTACCGTTTCATCGGCGTTCCAGCCGTCTTCCACCCAGTCGGTGGCGGACACGCGAACGAACAACGGCAGCTCTTCAGGCCACACTGCGCGCACCGCTTGGGTGACTTGCAGCGTCAGGCGAATGCGGTTCTCGAATGAACCACCGTATTGGTCAGTGCGCTGGTTGCTCAATGGCGACAGGAACTGGTGCAGCAGATAACCGTGGGCCGCGTGAATTTCTACCACCTTGAAGCCTGCGGTCAGGGCGCGCCGTGCGGAATCGACAAACGCCTTGATCAGTTCCTGAATCTGCGTTTCGCTCAGTTGCACAGGCGCCGTGTGCTGCGGATCAAAAGCAATTGCCGAAGGCCCGACCGGAGTCCAGCCGCCTTCATTGAGGGAAATGCTGCCGTGCTTGCCAAGCCACGGGCGCCAGGTGCTGGCCTTGCGACCGGCGTGCGCCAGCTGGATGCCAGCCACCGCACCCTGAGCATTGATAAAGCGGGTAATGCGTTGCAGCGGCTCGATCTGTTCATCATTCCAAAGCCCCAGGTCTTCGGGGGTTATGCGGCCGTCCGGCGTCACAGCCATCGCTTCAGTGATGACCAGGCCGGCGCCGCCAACTGCTCGGCTTCCCAGATGAACCAGATGCCAGTCGTTGGCCAGGCCGTCGACACTGGAATACTGGCACATCGGCGAGACTGCGATACGGTTGCGAAGGGTCAATTGGCGCAGGGTGTAGGGTTCAAGCAGCAGGCTCATGGCAACCTCTCGTAATGAAAAATCAGGTGTCCAGGCCCCGTTCATTCAATGAACAGGTTTTGCAGACAGTCTGTTGTCGACAACCCGGTAGCGAGAGGGGTTCCTGCTGATTGTCAGCGTGGCGCGATGTGCACCACCATCAACTGCACGGTTTCGTTGCCACGAAACTCGTTGAGGTCCAGTTTGTAGGCCAGTTCGACCCAGCGAATGTTGGGGTTGGGCCAGATGTCGCGGTCGACGCCGAACGCAATGCCATCGAGCTTGACGCTGCCGCACTCGGTCTTGAGCACCATCTTCAAGTGACGCTCGCCCACCACCCGCTGTTCGACAAGCTGGAATATGCCGTGGAACAAGGGCTCGGGGAAGTGCTGTCCCCATGGACCGGCGTTGCGCAGTGCGCGGGCCAGTTCCAGATGGAATTCCTCGACGGCCAGCGAACCGTCAGACAGCAGACGTCCGGTCAAGTCCTGCTCGTCGAGCTGACGACGCACTTCCAGGTCGAACGCTTCGGCAAACGCCGGGAAATTCTCTTCAGGCAGCGAGAGACCTGCCGCCATGGCGTGGCCGCCGAACTTGCTGATCAGATGCGGATGACTGGCCGCCACAGCGTCCAGCGCATCGCGAATGTGAAACCCCGGCACCGAGCGAGCCGAGCCTTTGAGCACGCCCTCCCCGGCACTGGCGAACGCGATGGTAGGTCGGTGGTAGCGCTCCTTGAGGCGCGAGGCCAGGATACCGATGACACCTTGATGCCATTCGGCATCGAACAGGCACAGGCCGAACGGCATGGACTCCAGCGGCAGGTCCTTGAGCTGCGCGAGCGCTTCACGCTGCATGCCCTGCTCAATGGATTTGCGATCCTGGTTCAATTCGTCCAGTTGCACGGCCATTTCTCGCGCCAGTGTCGGGTCGTCGCAGAGCAGGCATTCAATGCCCAGGCTCATATCGTCCAGGCGCCCCGCCGCGTTCAGGCGTGGCCCGATAATAAACCCCAGATCAGTAGAGGTGATGCGCGAAGACTCACGCCGTGCAACCTCAAGAATCGCGCGCAGCCCGGGCCGGGCACGGCCAGCACGAATACGCATCAGGCCTTGGTGCACCAGAATGCGGTTGTTGGCGTCGAGCGGCACGACATCGGCCACGCTGCCCAGCGCGACCAGGTCCAGAAGCTCACCCAGGTTGGGCTGGGCACGCTGGTTGCTCTCGAACCAGCCGGTGTCCCGCAAACGCGCACGCAAGGCCATCAACACATAGAAAATAACCCCGACACCGGCCAGCGATTTGCTGGGAAAGGTACAGCCTGGCTGGTTGGGGTTGACGATGGCGTCTGCCGCCGGAAGCTCGTGACCCGGCAAATGGTGGTCGGTGACCAGTACCTGCAAGCCTGCCGCCTTGGCAGCGGCCACACCCTCGACGCTCGAAATGCCGTTATCCACGGTGATCAATAGCTGAGGCTCGCGCTGCAACGCCACTTCGACGATTTCCGGCGTCAGGCCATAACCGTACTCAAAACGGTTAGGCACCAGATAATCGACGTGCGCCGCGCCCAGCAGGCGCAGCCCCAGAACACCCACGGTGCTGGCAGTCGCGCCATCGGCATCGAAATCACCGACAATCAGCATGCGCTGGCCTTCGCGCAGCGCCGTTACCAGCAGGTCTACCGCAGCATCGATACCCTTGAGTTGCTGATAAGGGATCAACCGCGCCAGGCTTTTGTCCAGCTCGGCCTCGCAGGCCACGCCCCTTGCGGCATAAAGACGAGTGAGCAAGGGCGGCAGGTCGCCGAGAAACGGCAAGGTATCGGGCAATAGACGGGGTTCGATGCGCATGCGGGTCAGCTGATTCTCTTTGCAGTGTCGATGAATGTTTTTTCGATCGGAACCGGCGGCTGTCAGCCGCGTTCGCCCGCAAGCCATTGCAACTGGACTTCATGCTGGCCACGGTCGTCGGTGACGAACACCGTTCCTTCACTGATCATCACATCCCACTTGATGACCCGCGGCATATCCTTGGCCAGCACTTCCAGCACGTCCTGCGGGACGGCGGCAATATTGACGTTTTTCAGGTTCTTGATCGCCGGGATGACCTTGCCTTCCCAAACGCGCAAGCTGCCGTAGGCAAGCAGGCTGGTGCGTTCGGTGCGACGCGAGCACCAGGTCAGGCGGTCGGCATCCGGCTGTCCGACTTCAATCCAATGCAGAACCCGATCATCCAGGCTTTTTTCCCACAGTGCGGGTTCGTCCACATCAGACAGGCCGCGACCGAACGACAATTGTTCGTTGTACCAGAAGGCATAGGCCAGCAGGCGCACGGTCATGCGTTCTTCAGTTTCCGAAGGATGGCGGGCAATGGTCTGTTTGACGCTCTCATACACTCCGCGATCGAGGTCGGTGAGGTTGAGTTCGAATTTGTAGGTCGTGGACGGCTGGGCCATGAACGGGCTTCTAGAGTCTGGAGGTAAGACGGCAAGTCTAACCGATGCCGGGCCTGTGAACGAACTTGCTCGCGCAGGGGATGCAATTGCTCCTGCTTGCGGGCTATACAAAAATCGATAGCCTGAAACAAAATTCTGATACAGATTGGCTTTATAGACGATGTGCTCCGAGTACCTGGATCCCGGCAAGGGACTGCCGAAGCACCTGAATGTGACGCCACAGGCGCAGCGCCACTCAAAGAGCTGCCACTCTACTCCAGTTTGCTGAATCTTTTTCGAGGATGAAACCAGCGAATGTCCCTTCCTGCCTCGTACTGCACAACGGCTCGATTGATGCTCGCCCTGTCGCTGGCTGCCCTGTCATGCGCCAGCCAGGCAAGGGAGACATTGACCTGGTTGATGCGCGACATACCACCTTCGACGATTTTTTCCGGGGTCATGCGCGGGCAAGGTGCCATTGATCAGCTCATGCCTTTGTTAACTGCGCGAATGCCCGAATACGATCACGTGCTAATGCGCGTCAATCGTGCCAGGGGCCTGCAGATGCTTAACGACGCCACGTCTCTGAGTTGTGATCCCACCATGCTGTGGACTGAGGAGCGAGCCAGAACCCTGCTCTTCTCCATACCGATCGGCGCCATATTCAGCAGCGGCCTGATTGTACGCAAGGAAGACATGTCGACGTTCGAGCCGTATGTCGAGGACGGAAAAATCGACTTCGCGGCGCTTATGGCCACCCGGGCGATCAAATTGGGCATAGTCGCCGAACGCAGCTATGGCGAACTGATCGACCATACGCTGCAAGGTGTCGACGAAGATGCGCTGGTGCTCCATTACGGTAACGATGCCACCGGCAGCCTTCTGCAAATGGAACGCCTGGGGCGCCTGCAAGCCTTTATCAGTTTCTGGCCGGAAGCACGCTATCAGGCCATGCAACAAGGTATCAGGCCGGATGAACTGGCCTTCTTGCCGATCAGGGGCAACCCCGCCTACCAATTCGTCTATATCAGTTGCAGCAACTCACCTGAAGGCAAAAAAGCCCTCGCACAGATCAACCGCGAGATGCGTACGTTGCGCGAAAGCAGCCTGATGGGCTTTTACGCGCGGTGGCTGGACCCCGAGCAACGGGCAAGCTACCTGGAAGACGTCAAAGCGCTGTTCGAGAAGAACTGACCACCTAAAAGAAACCCCGGGCAGAGGGGGACCTGCCCGGGGTAAACATGACCATGATGGTCAGTACGCCAACCTTCGATCACCGGAGCACAATGATCAAACCTGACGTAATGGATAGGAGTGCAACGAACGCGTCAGGTTCCGACCTTGTGGACGCAAGCCAGACGACTGTTTAGCAACTGTTAAGCAAAAGACGGAGTGCCGATAAACGTTCGGCTGATTGCAGCATTACGCATCGCGGCAATGACGCAGGGTTCGATTCGACCTTCGGCGACCATCAAATCCCGGCGCAGGCCGTCTACCACATCGGTGAGCTGGCGCTTGTCGCTCAGTTGATCAGCGCCGAATGTACGCTCGATCACACAGACGCCCGCTTTATCCTTAAGAGTAACCAGACGTTCGCCCCGAGTACCCGCCGGGCCAATAGTGGCCTGATAAGGAGCCAGCGCTTCGCTTAGCAGTAAGCTGATATTTTCCATCCGGATCACCACTCAACAGTTTGAATGCAAAGGTGCTAACCAATGACCGTCGGCGACAGCAGAAAGTTCTTTCTATCGCCTGATCACAGCACCGGTCTGTCATTTCGAGCATGCCTGTTGAATGTGACAAGGAAAAAACCGGAGGCCAATGGCGACAGGAAGTGGGCTTGTAGGAAAACTCAACATAATTACGCTACGCCTCCTACAAGGTGCCTATGCTATTGATCACTGCGTTAAACAACGCTGTCGTCTGTAATACCAGTCAGCCTTTTTGATGGAGCCACACCTTGAGCGATTCCACTGATCGCCCGTTGCGCGTCATCGTGGCTGATGACCACCCTATTTTTCTCATCGGCCTGCGTGTCGTACTGGAACAGGACAATCTGGCTACCGTTGTCGCCGAAGCCTGTAATCCGGATGAACTGCTACAGGTACTCGCGCGCCATCCCTGCGATGTGCTGGTGACTGATTTCATGATGCCGGTCGAACTGCAGAACGATGGCTTACGTCTTTTGCAGCGCATACACCGGGATTTTCCGGCATTGCCGCTGATCGTTGTAACAACACTGAGCAATGCCGGACTTTTTCAGTCCATGCTGGACCTTAACGTGCGGGGCCTGTTGAGCAAGGCCAGCCTTGCCGGAGAACTGCCAGCTGCCATCAGGGGCGTGCAGCGCGGTGAGTTTTTTGTCGCCGATTCCGTGCGCAGGGTGCTGATAGAAGCGCGTCAGTAAGGCCCTGACGCGCTGTTGCCGGCAGAAAAATTGTCGCCCAGGGAGCTGGAGGTGTTACGCCTGCTCTCGGCCGGTCATACCGTCGGCCAGATCGCTGCGCAGCTCAATCGCAGCAAACAGACTGTCAGCGCACAGAAAGTCGCGGCCATGCGCAAGCTCGGTCTGGCCAACGACGCGGCACTGTTCATTTATTTGCAGGAAAGCGGCATGTCCTGAGGCCGGCCGTCTGTCAGCATGGCCTGCAGATGAGACTCGCGCTCGGCGGCCCAGCGCACCAACTCTGATGAAGGCATCGGACGCGCAATGAAATAACCCTGAATGGCCGGGTTGCCCAATGCCAGCAGGCTGTGAAAGTCGTCAATCGTTTCGACCCCCTCCACCACTACCGACATGGACAGCCGCTGTGCCATGAGCATGGCTCCAGCCACCACTGCAGACTTGCGCGCATCGTCGGCCATGCCACGTACAAACTCGGTCGGTATCTTCAACTCGCTGAAGGGCAACTGCAGGAGCCTGTCGATGTTCGAAGCGCCCATGCCAAAGTCATCGATAGACAATTTGCAGCCCTGCATGCATAACCTCAACAGGCCCTCCATCTGCCAGGTTTCCGGGCGGGCGGCATCCTGTTCGAGAATCTCCAGGGTCAGCGCAGTTGCCGGCACGCTGTGACGGGTGAGCGCCTGCATGATCTGCCCGGCGAAATCCGCCTGTTGCAGCACTTGCGGGTCGATATTGACCGCAACCGAGAGTACTTCGCCCTGCTCGCGCATGAACTGTGCAGAGAACTGCAGGGCCTGATCCAGCATACGCCAGGTCAACGCAACGGTCAGTTCCTCAGCTTCGATGGCGTCCATGAATCGTCCGGGAGCCAGCAAGCCATGTGTGGGGTGCTGCCAGCGGACCAGCGCCTCGACACCCAGCAACTTGCCCTGCAGATTCACCTTGGGTTGAAAATAGGCAATCCACTGTTCGGCAACAGACGCAACGTCTATGGGCATATTGTCTTTCGGATCAAACAACTCCACGGCAGACAGTGCCCCGAACGCACGCTTTACCGGTGGCTGTGGTGCACTCCCGGCACGGCCTGGCCCGTACGCCTCAAGCAGGTCATGGAGTACAGCGGCCGAAGCAGGTTTTTGCACATACCCCAACACTTCCAAGCCTTGGCTGAGCGCCAGCTGCGCAACACCTTCCAGCACGCAGGCAGCTGAACTGCTGACAATGATCAGAGCCCTCGCCAACCCGTTTTCGGCCATAAAGCGGATCAGCTCAAGGCCGTCGGGGCCGTCCATCTGCAAGTCACAGATAGCAATGTCGACAGGACCACGGCTTTGCAGGGAAAGCCTGGCAACCTCAACGCTCTCGGCAGCCAGCACATCGAACACCTGATTGGCGTTGAGCATCTGGTGCAGAGCCATCAGCTGGAAAGGATGGTCTTCGAGAATCAGAACCTTGAGTGAGTGCACGGTCACGCCTACGGGAGTCAGAGCCAGCGGCTCAGGGGAACACTTACTGTAGCTCCTACCGCACGCATGCCCCATAGGACATGTCCTAAACCCGGTAGCGATTAACGTTTTTTTCAGCAAGCATCAATCGCAAGCCGGTGCAATGTCGGGCACTGCCACCAATTGCAACTCGATATCAGCGCGCAGGCCGGTCATCGCAGCCTCCAGCGCCAACCAGCGCTCAGGCACACTGGCCACACACTCAAGCCGCACACTTTCATCGAGCGCCGCGCACGCCTTGGCCAACGGCACTGCGTCAACCAGACTCGCCGCGCCCTTGAGCCGATGCAGGCAAGCGCTCAAGGTGTTCCAGTCATTTGCCAGCACCGCAGGCTCCAGCAAGGCGTGTTCATGCCTGAGATTCTTCCACAACTCGCCCAACAACCGTTGCATCTGTTCCGGGTTGGCCCGGGTCATGTTTTGCAGCGTGCTGATGTCGAACGTCGGCTCACGTACCCGATCCGCCAGCTCCTGGGCCAGACGCGCCAGGGAAAGCGGTTTGATCAGCAGACCGTCCATCCCCGCCTGCTCACACCGTGCAGCCTCGTCGCTCATTGCGTTAGCGGTACAGCCAATGACCGGGCAGCGCCGGCGCTGCTCTTTCTCTTCGATCTGTCGAATGGCTTCGGTCAATGCATAACCGCTGATACCCGGCATGTTGCAGTCGGTGATGACCGCATCGAACGGCTCTTCGCACCACCTCGACAGCGCAGCCTTGCCATCTTCGACAGCCACCACCTGATGACCAAGAAACTCCAGCTGGCGGGTCAACACCAGCCGATTGGCCGACATGTCATCGACCACCAACAAGCGAAGGCTGCGCGTATCCACAGGTGCATCCGGGACATCGCAGGAGGGCAAAACCGGCTCGCTCACCCTGACCAGCGGCAAATCGATGTTGACCAGCGTACCCTCGCCCGGCGAGCTGTGCAGGCTGATATCGCCCTTCATCAACTGCACCAACTGCCGAGTGATGCTCAGTCCCAGCCCACTCCCACCGTAATGTGCGGCAGTGTCATCGCTGGCCTGAGTAAAGGGCTGGAATATCTGCTGTTGACGCTCTGGCTCGATACCTTCGCCACTGTCCTGGATACCGATGCGTACACGCGATGAGTCATCCAGCGCCGCCACCCTCAAGACGACCGACCCTTGCCGGGTGAATTTCAAGGCGTTGCCCAGGACGTTATGCAGCACCTGACGCAGCCTCAGCGGGTCAAGCCAGTAATCGCCCTGAGCCTGTTCGGAGAATTCCAGCCGCAGTTCCAGGTCCTTTTCCCGGGCCTGCGCTGAAAAAAGCTCGATTACGCCCTCGAAAAGAGCCTGCAAGGATGTGACTGTCAATGACAACTGCATGCCGCCCGCTTCGATTCTGGCCAGATCAAGACTTTCGCCAATCAGTGCCACCAGCTCCGTAGCCGAGCGATGGGCGACCTGCAAGCCTTGCGACGGTGTATGCCCCTTGCGTAAAGCGTGTGCGCATTCCAGCTCCAGCAAACCGATGATTGCACCCATTGGGGTACGAATTTCATGACTCATGCTGGCCAGAAAGACACTCTTCGCCTCGTTGGCCTGAGCGGCCAGACGCATTGCTTCCTGGAGCTGCTGCTCAAGCCGCTTGCGCTCGGTGATATCGACCCAGCCGCCCAGCAACCCCTGCAGCTGTCCGTCGGCAGCGAAGAAAGGGACCGTCCATTGCCAGACGTCCATGCGTTTTCCGGACAGTTCGATGGTGCGGTCGGAAAAGACTGGCTGGTGATTTTCCAGCAAGTTGAGGTAGTCGGTATGCATCTGCTCAGCCAATGCACGCGGTATCAGATTGACATCCGTAAGGCGTCGACCATTCATCTGCTCGAAACTGATGCCAAGGCTCTGCTCGTAGCTACGGTTGCAGGAAATCAGTCGTCCCTTGAGATCGCGAACATAAATCGGATTGGGGATACCATCGAACAAGGCGTGTTTGAAGGCCAGCTGGTCATTGAGCTGCCTTTCAGCCTTGAGGCGCTGGCGAATCTGTACCTTGAGGCGACTGCTCCAGACCAGTGACACCAGCCCGGTCAGTAAGGCCAGGGCCAGTACCCAGAATACCCACTGCGGTATCCGCCCCCAGAGCGAAGGCTGAGGCAGTGCCGAGCCCAGCCACTTCAAGCGGATCGAGCGCAACTCGGCCACCGGGAACTCTTCCAGCGCCTTATTCAGAATGCCCAGCAGTTCGGGCTGGGTCTTGATCACCAAAAACCTGTCGGGTGACCATTGGCCATCGACACTGCGGGCGACCTTCAGTTGCCCGGCCGGGAACAGGTAGGCACCTACTTCATTCTGAATGGTCGCGTCGGCAACACCGCTTTCCACCAGGGCGCGGGCCTGGTCGTAGGTGTCCACCAGACGCAGCTGGATCAAGGGGTGCTCGCGCCTGATCAGGTCCTCGAGCGCATGCCGGGCAGGCAGTGCCAGCACTTTACCGGCCAGACTGTCGAGCGATACTCGGGATGAGCGCTCTGAGCGCACCACGAACATCCAGCTGTTGCCTCCGAAGGAATATGTAAAGTCCAGAAACCGCCGACGCTCGGCATTTTCTGCAAGCGAGGTGTTCATCTCGGCAAGACCGGCACGCAGCATTTCAATGCTCTGCTGCGTGGAAGGCACTTCCTGATGGACAAACTGCAACCCGGTCATGCGTGAGATACGGGACAGCACATCTGCGTTCAGCCCCACCCATTGGCCATTCTTGTCTTTGTAGATGTACGGCGGATGCTGTGTGGTGGCGATGGTCACGCTCGGATGCTTGAGCAGCCAGCGCCGCTCGGCACCGGTAAGGCGAATGCGTTGTCCCTCCACGTCAGCGCCCAGCCCCATCGTCCAGCGGCCGAGCACTTCACGACCGATCGACGGTTCAATACTGTCCAGCGCACGATTGATGAAGGTCAGCAAGCGCTGCTCATCGTCACGCACTGCAAAAGAAAACCCTACCGGAGGCAACCGGCTTTCGAACTTGATCTGCAATCCGAGATAAGGACGCAGGGCGGTGTAGGCCCGGACAATGACTTCGTTGCCGATAAAAGCGTCGACCTCGCCTTGGCTCAGGGCCTCCAGAGCACTGTAGAGGTTAGGCGCGATAATCAGCTCGCTGTCAGGATAAACGCGGTGAGCGACGTCCGAGTCGGCATAGCCATCAAGCAGCACAACCTTCTTGCCGGCCAGGCTTGGCGGCGGGCTCAGATCGTTGCCACGACCAACGACAACAGATCGGTCAGGCATGTATTCGGTTGAGAACGACAGCCCTTTCACGCCCCGCTCAAAGCCATTGGCGCTGGTCAGCAGGTCTATCTTGCCGTCGTGCAATGCCTCGATGGCCTCGTCACGCCTGGCAAACCCGGTCACCTGCACCGGAATGTTCAACTGGTCGCTGACCAACCCCAGATAGTCGGCACTGATGCCCTGATAACGGTTGCGGTCACTGGTGATATCAATCGGCTCGTAGTCGGCAATCGCAATGCCGACCCGAAGTACCTTGCGTTGATCGAGCCAGGCACGATCCTGATCTGCCAGGGCCAGATCCGCTGAAGCCACGAAAGGGGCTGTCAGGGTAAACGGCAAGCTTTGCGCCGCATCGGCTGGCCCGACAAAAACCAGCGCCAACAACATGCATGCCATGCGCCACGCGCGGCCTCTCAATGTGCTGTCTGCCTCCCTGACTACGCTTTGCATGCTTGCCTGCTTCACTACAAATGACCCAACTCTATGGTTCGAAAACCAGCGAAGTTTGGCACGTAGAAACAGAAAGGCCCGCCAAGTGGCGGGCCTAAAGTTGTTACACGACGCTTCTGTCAGAGCGGTTTGCCGCGATTGCCATGCTGGCTGACAAATGCCTGTATGGCTTTCAGGTCATTTGGCAGCACAGTGCAGCGCTCGTCACGCTCGAACAAATCAGACAAATGTGCAGGTAGCTCAAGCGCTTTTCCTACACCGGCCTTCTCCACTGCCTCCGGAAACTTGACCGGATGCGCCGTACCCAGAATCACCATCGGCGTGTCCAGGCTGCGACGGCATTCGCGAGCAGCCTTCACCCCGATAGCGGTATGCGGATCAAGCAGTTCGCCGGTGCTGGCAAACACTTCAGCAATGGTCGTGCAGGTGTCCTCGTCGCTGACTGCCAGCGAATCGAACAGTTTGCGGGTTTCGGTCCAGCGCTCTTCTTCGACACTGAAACCGCCGCCCTGCCTGAACGTGCTCATCAACTCGGCAATGGCAGAACCGTTGCGACCGTGCATATCGAACAACAGGCGTTCGAAGTTCGACGACACCATGATGTCCATGGAAGGCGACAACGTAGCGTGCAGGGTTTCCTTGACGTACTGATTGCCGCTCATGAAACGGTGCAGAATGTCGTTGCGGTTGGTGGCGACGATCAGTTGATTGACCGGCAGCCCCATGTTGCGTGCCAGGTAACCGGCAAAGATATCGCCGAAGTTGCCGGTCGGAACCGAGAACGATACCGAGCGCGCGGGACCGCCCAACTGCAGCGATGCATGGAAGTAGTAGACGATCTGGGCCATGATTCGCGCCCAGTTGATCGAGTTGACGGCGACCAGACGCGTGCCCTTCAGGAAGCCCTGATCGGCGAAGCTGGCCTTGACCATTTCCTGGCAGTCGTCGAAGTTGCCTTCTACTGCAATGTTGTGGATGTTGTCGCCAAAGATGGTGGTCATCTGCCGGCGCTGGACATCCGATACCCGATTGTTCGGGTGCAGAATGAAGATGTCGACGTTGTCACAGCGACGGCAGCCTTCGATGGCTGCAGAGCCGGTGTCACCCGAGGTAGCGCCGATGATCACCACGCGCTCGCCACGCTTGGCCAGTACATAGTCCAGCAAGCGACCGAGCAATTGCAGCGCGAAGTCCTTGAACGCCAGGGTAGGACCGTGGAACAGCTCAAGTACCCACTCGTTGCCATTCAACTGACGCAACGGTGCCACTGCACTGTGGGCGAAGACAGCGTAGGTCTCTTCAAGAATCTTCTTGAAATCGGCATCCGGGATGCTGCCAGCCACAAATGGGCGCATCACCCGAAAGGCAAGTTCGTGATACGGCAGACCGGCCCAGGAGGCGATCTCTTCCTGAGTGAAGCGTGGCAGGTTTTCCGGCACATACAGACCGCCGTCGCTGGCCAGACCAGTCAACAGCACGTCTTCGAAGTTCAGGGCCGGCGCCTGGCCGCGAGTACTGATATAGCGCATGGGATCAAACCTTTGGTTTGAGCTGAAAGCCTCAAGCTTCAAGCGTCAAGCTCAAAACGACTGGCGTCTGACTTGTAGCTTGAAGCTGACGGCTCGCAGCTGGTGTTAATTAAGATGTTCTACGCGAATACGAACCACCGGGCCAACCACGTCCTGAAGAGCTTCCAGGGCCTGAATGGCGTCATTGATGCGCTGCTCCACAACACGGTGCGTCAACAGGATCATCGGCACCAGACCATCGTGCTCCTCGACTTCCTTTTGCATGATCGACTCTATGTTGATGCCGCGCTCGGACAGGATACTCGCCACCTGGGCCAGCACGCCCGGGTGATCCTTGGCCTGGATGCGCAGGTAGTAGGCACTTTCACAGGCTTCGATCGGCAGAATCGGGTGCGCGGACAGCGAATCGGGCTGGAAGGCCAGATGCGGCACACGGTTTTCCGGATCGGATGTCATCGCCCGCACCACGTCCACCAGATCGGCCACTACCGAGGAAGCCGTAGGCTCCATACCGGCACCGGCACCGTAGAACAGCGTCGAGCCGGACGCATCGCCATTGACCATCACCGCGTTCATCACGCCGTTGACGTTGGCAATAAGACGATCGGCCGGGATCAGCGTCGGGTGTACGCGCAGCTCGATACCCTGGGCCGTGCTGCGTGCAACGCCCAGGTGCTTGATGCGATAGCCCAGCGCTTCAGCGTAGTTCACGTCGGCGGTGGTCAGTTTGGTGATGCCTTCGGTGTAGGCCTTGTCGAACTGCAATGGGATGCCGAAGGCAATGGAGGCCAGAATGGTCAGCTTGTGCGCTGCATCGATACCCTCAACGTCGAAGGTCGGATCGGCCTCGGCATAACCCAGCGCCTGGGCTTCGGCCAGAACATCCGGGAAGGTACGGCCCTTCTCGCGCATTTCGGTGAGGATGAAGTTGCCAGTGCCGTTGATAATGCCTGCAACCCAATTGATACGGTTTGCCGACAGCCCTTCGCGAATGGCTTTGATGACCGGGATGCCGCCAGCGACAGCTGCTTCAAAAGCAACGATTACGCCCTTTTCACGCGCTTTGGCGAAAATTTCGTTGCCGTGAACCGCGATCAGCGCCTTGTTGGCGGTCACTACGTGCTTGCCATGCTCGATGGCCTTGAGCACCAGATCACGGGCGATGGTGTAGCCACCGATCAATTCAACGACGATGTCGATTTCAGGGTTGGTCGCAACGGCAAACACATCACTGGTAGTAGGCGTACCGGCAATCTGGCAGTTGGGGTTTGGTGTACGAACCGCAATTTGCGCAACTTCGATTCCTCGCCCGGCACGGCGGGCGATCTCCTCGGCGTTACGCTGAAGTACATTGAAAGTACCGCCACCGACAGTACCCAGCCCACATATGCCTACTTTGACCGGTTTCACTGATGAACTCCCCGAAAAACAGCTGATGCTTGATCCGCCGTGAAATCCGCCGCACGTTGCCATGCGGCTACAAATGTGAAGAGGCGCCAAAAACACGGCCTCGTGTAGCGCATGCTCATATGAAGCATGCTGATGTGACAAAGCGTTATTTGGCGCCCATTGCCAGTTTGGCAACCTGAGCAGCAGGCTGATAGCCCGGAATCACCTGACCGTCGGCGAGGACAATCGCCGGGGTGCCGTTGACGCCGATCGACTGACCCAGCTCATATTGCTTGCTCACCGGATTGTCGCACTTGGCGGCCTTGATGTCCTTGCCGTCTACCATGCGGTCCATGGCGCTTTTGCGGTCCTTGGAACACCACACGGCCTGCAACTGCTCGTCACCCGAAGAACCCAGGCCTTGGCGCGGGAATGCCATGTAACGGACTTCAACGCCCATTTTGTTCAACTGCCCGACTTCTTCGTGCAGTTTGTGGCAATACGGGCAGGTAGTGTCGGTGAATACCGTGATGTGCGATTTGGTCTCGCCCACCGCCGGGTAGATCACCATTTCAGAAAGCGGAATGGCGTTGATGGTCTTGGCAATGGCCAGACGTTCGGTCTTCTCGGTCAGGTTGACCGGCTTGCCGTTCTGCACCTGAAACAGGTAGCCCTGAACCACGAACTGGCCGTCGGCACTGGCATACAGCACACGACCGCCCTTGAGCTTCACTTCATAAAGACCGTTGAGCGGGCTCGGCGAAATACTCTCGACCGGCAACTGCAATTCCAGCGAATCGAGGGTCTTGCGGATGGCTTGGTCGGGGGCTGCATCAGCCAGGGCAGACATACTGAATGTGCCGGCCAGCAGTAAAGCGGCGGCAGCGAAAATCTGGGGCAAACGCATGAAAACTCCTATAACGACGGGCAGACTGGCGGCAGTCGAAAAAAGGCGCGCCAGCCTTGATATGCGAAACCGGCAAAGCCTACCACATAAGGCTCGCGGGGCCGACAGGCCGTCGTCACTCGGGATGTTTCCAGGATGGATTAGAGATTTTTCCTGCGCAGATCGGAATGGGG
>NZ_LKBW01000267.1 GCF_002699855.1 Pseudomonas amygdali
CAATATTCTTTCACGGCTGCGAGTTTTGCCTGCACTGTATATTTACCCATGACGCCTCCAAAGGTTGCGTCCAACCTTCGGGGGTCATACCACGTTTCTTTTCGACTTTGGCGGCGTTGACGATCAACTCGCTCAAGCGCAATAACGCGTCGGCGCGGTTCTGTTCCTGAGTGCGGTATTGCTGGGCCTTGAGCACGATCACGCCATCTCTGGTGATGCGGCTGTCACTCAACGCCAGCAGCCGCTCCTTGTAGAACGGCGGCAGCGACGAGGCGTTGATGTCGAAACGCAAATGCACGGCGCTGGAGACCTTGTTGACGTTCTGACCGCCCGCGCCCTGGGCGCGAATGGCCGTCAACTCGATCTCGGCGACCGGCAGATGGACATTGTTGGAAATCACCAGCATCGGGGCATCTTCTTTTCTGCTCCAGGCACGGTTATTTACCAGTCTCGGCATTCATGACAACGCTACGCCTGTTCTTGGCTCGATAACACACCCACATGACCGCCAGCCAGACCGGTATCGCGTAAACCGATATCTGGATGCCGGGAATCATCAGCATGATGCCGAGGATAAATAGCACAAACGCCAGACACACGTAGTTACCGTAGGGATACCACAGCGCCTTGAACAGCGGCACTTGGCCGGTACGGTTCATGTGCTGGCGGAATTTCAGATGCGAATAGCTGATCATCGCCCAGTTGATGACCAGGGTGGCCACTACCAGCGACATCAACAGCTCCAGCGCCTGCTGCGGCACGAAGTAATTGAGCAGAACCGCCACCACGGTCACCGCGGCAGACGCAAAGATAGCCTTGACCGGCACCCCGCGCCTGTCGACCTGCGCCTGTCGACCTGCGCCAGCGCCCTGGGCGCATCGCCCTGCTCGGCCATGCCTACCAACATGCGGCTGTTGCAATAAGTGCCGCTGTTATAGACCGACAGCGCTGCAGTCAGTACCACGAAGTTCAGGATATGCGCCGCCGCATCGCTACCCAGCATCGAGAACACCTGCACGAACGGGCTGCCGCTATAGGAGTCACCCGAGGCATTGAGGCTGGCCAGCAGGCTGTCCCAGGGTGTCAGCGACAACAGCACCACCAGTGCGCCGATGTAGAAAATCAGAATGCGGTAGATGACCTGATTGATCGCCTTGGGGATCACGGTCTTCGGCTGTTCGGCCTCGGCAGCGGTGAAGCCGAGCATTTCCAGGCCGCCAAACGA
Source organism: Pseudomonas amygdali (assembly GCF_002699855.1). GTDB lineage: Bacteria > Pseudomonadota > Gammaproteobacteria > Pseudomonadales > Pseudomonadaceae > Aquipseudomonas > Aquipseudomonas amygdali. Next base: position 1,226 of record NZ_LKBW01000267.1, read on the forward strand.
GAACATGATGATTGCCAGCGCCATGACCAGCCCGCCGACACCATTGGGAAAGAATCCGCCGTGTTCCCAGAGGTTGCTGACCGACGCCTGCGGGCCGCCACTGCCACTGACCAGCATGTAACTGCCCAGCGCGATCATGCCGATAATCGCCACCACCTTGATGATCGCGAACCAGAACTCGGTCTCGCCGAACACCTTGACGTTGGTCAGGTTGATGGCATTGATGAGAATGAAGAACGCAGCCGCTGAAACCCAGCTCGGGATGTCCGGCAGCCAGTAATGAATGTACTTGCCGACAGCAGTCAGCTCCGACATACCGACCAGGATGTACAGCAGCCAGCAATTCCAGCCGGACAGGAACCCGGCGAAACCGCCCCAATAATTGTGGGCAAAATGGCTGAACGACCCGGCGACGGGTTCTTCGACGATCATCTCGCCAAGCTGGCGCATGATCATGAAGGCGATGAAGCCGCAGATGGCATAACCGAGAATCATCGACGGCCCGGCTGATTTCAGCACGCCCGCCGAGCCGAGAAACAAGCCAGTGCCGATAGCGCCGCCCAGAGCAATCAGCTGAATGTGCCGATTCTTCAGACCGCGCTTCAATTCACCCGAGGGTGCAGTTGTTTCACTCATTCGATAGCTACCTGATTGTTCTTGTTCTGTGACCGAAAAGGAACTGCCGCGCTTGTGACGCAACAGAATTGCAGCACCCCGGACGGGTGATCCGAAGTATTGAGCAGCAATGATTCACAGAAAAAAGCGCGGCATTGTACACCTGCATCCAGGTTGAGGTTTGAAACAGGGAAATGAATGCAGCGGGGCTGTATGACAAGGTTTTTCACATCGCCAAAAACGACAACGCCAGCCCTGGGGGCTGGCGATGCCATTCATTCACACCACAGGATCACTCAGGCTTGCGACGACCGAAGCCTGGACGCTGACCTGAACCTGCCGGTGGACCGCGACGCTTGCCTGACGGCGCATCGTCGTTGACCAGCTTGATGCCGACACGCTTTGGCCCAGGCTTGGCCGGGCGCTTATTCATCTCGCTCGGACGCTCGGCGACCGGTGTGCCACGGCTGTTGTCTGCCGGACGCGGTGCACGAGAACCGGGCTTGCCCGAGTCCTTGCGCGGCGAAGGACGCTGCGTGGAGTCGCCGCCACGCGGACGATCACGTTCGCTGCCGGTAATTTGCGGCTGACGCGGTGCGCGGTCGCCAGTCGCCGGAGCGCCAGCAGCCGGACGCAAGGTGCGAACGCGCTCGCCTTTGCCCAGAGGGCGCGACGATTGACGCTGCAGACGTTCCATCTTGTCTTTGGTCTTGGCATTCATCTGCGGCTGGGCCACAGGTTGCAGACCGACTTCGGCAGCCAGAATGTCGACTTCGTACTGGCTCATTTCGCGCCAGCGGCCCATCGGCAGGTCGGAGTTGAGGAACACCGGCCCGTAACGCACGCGCTTCAGACGGCTGACCACCAGCCCCTGGGATTCCCAGAGACGGCGCACTTCACGGTTACGACCTTCCATTACCACGCAGTGATACCAGTGGTTGAAACCTTCGCCGCCTGGTGCCTGCTGGATGTCGGTGAAACGTGCCGGACCGTCTTCAAGAATCACACCATTCTTGAGGCGCAGCAGCATGTCGTCATCGACTTCGCCACGCACACGAACCGCGTATTCGCGGTCCATTTCAAACGACGGGTGCATCAGACGGTTGGCGAGTTCACCGTCAGTGGTGAACATCAGCAGACCGGTGGTGTTGATGTCGAGACGGCCGATGTTGATCCAGCGACCCTCTTTCGGGCGCGGCAGACGATCGAACACGGCCGGACGACCTTCAGGGTCGTCACGGGTGCAGATTTCGCCATCGGGCTTGTTGTACATGATCACGCGGCGAACCGTTTCGGCTGCTTCTTCGCGCTTGATGACGCGACCATCGACACTGAAGGCGTCATGCAGGTCGACGCGTTGACCGAGGGTCGCGTCCTTGCCATTGACCTTGATGCGGCCTTGGGTAATCCAGGCTTCTACGTCACGGCGTGAACCCACGCCAATGCGCGCCAGAACCTTCTGCAGCTTTTCGCCTGCGGGTCCGATTTCCTGGCTGTCCTGCTTGTCTTTTTCACTCATCTGGGCACCTCCCGGTGTGTCGAATCAGGGCTGGCCGAGAACCGGCAAGACCTGTGCCCGGCACGCTGTGGATAGCGGCAGGGCGAAATACTTGAAAGCCCGGGCGACACTTGATCGCCGAGGGTCGGCCATCATACGCCCCTGCGTCGGTTTACGCATCCAGCGTCAGTGGCAAATGCCCGAATCACTTCTTCTTTTTACGACCGGCGGTCTTGAGCTTCGCCAGCCGCTTGGCAGACTCCTCGAGTACCGTGCGCTTGTCATCCTTGTCGAGTTTCTTCCAGGCCTTGATTTCCCGCTTGCTGCGGCCACAGCCCAGGCAGATATCATCATCGAACTTGCACAGGCTGATGCAGGGGTTCTTGGTCGAACTCATGGGCAGCGGGTCTCATGGCGAGGGATATAGTTTGTGACTCTGGTCAGGCGTATGAATTCGACCGAAGTGCGCTGCACGCTCCAGGACGAGGTATCAAGAGGACGCAGAACGCTCATGGCTACATACAGGTCTTGTGGGAGCGAGCTTGCTCGCGAAAGGGCCCTTACAGAATCCGAAAATAGCGAGCCTGCACCATCGCCTTCGCGAGCAAGCTCGCTCCCACGAGACTTGTGTATCACGCTGAACGCTTCAGCGTGGGAGCGATAGTCAATCAGACCTCATCGTCGCCTTTGTCGTCTTCAGGATCTGGATCTGGCTCTGGCTCTGGCTCCGCCCGCAGCAGGTCGTCGAAGTCGGTCTTGAGGCCTTGCTCCATCGAATCCAGTTCCACCAGCAGGCTGCGGAAGCTGGTTTCGTCGCGAGGTGCTTCGGGTTCCGCTTCCGGATCGAGGCTGGCGTCGGCCAGGGCCTGCAGGTGCGCGGGTACGGGGGCGTCTTCGAAATCCAGGACCGGCTCGGTTTCCATCTCGCGCAGGTCGGCCAGCGGCGGCAGCTCGTCCAGGCTTTTGAGGTTGAAGTGATCCAGAAAACCCTTGGTGGTGGCAAACATCGCCGGCTTACCGGGCACGTCACGATAGCCCACCACCCGAATCCACTCGCGTTCCAGCAGGGTCTTGACGATGTGGCTGTTCACCGCAACACCGCGCACGTCTTCAATTTCGCCCCGCGTGATCGGCTGGCGATAAGCGATCAAAGCCAGGGTTTCCAGCATGGCGCGGGAGTAACGCTGCGGCCGTTCTTCCCACAACCGTCCGACCCAAGGGGAGAACCGGTCACGAATCTGCAGGCGATACCCCGAAGCGACTTCCTTGAGTTCGAAAGCACGCCCCTCGCAGGACTTACGCAGCACCTCCAACGCTTTTTTGAAAATCGGCGGTTCGGGACGCTCGCCCTCTTCGAACAGCTCATACAGCCGCTCCAGTGTCTGCGGCTTTCCGGAGGCCAGCAGAAAGGCTTCAAGCAACGGGGCCAGTTCACGCGGTTCGTTGAGGTTCATGGGTGTGTTCTTGCTCTACTCGGCTCGCGCCCGGACATGGATCACCGCAAAGGGCTCGTTTTGGACCAGCTCGACAAGGGATTCCTTGACCAGCTCCAGCACCGCCATAAATGTCACGACCACACCCAAACGCCCTTCTTCTGCGGTAAACAGCTCGGCGAACGGTACAAAACCGCTGCCCTTGAGACGTTCCAGCACGTCGCTCATGCGCTCACGCGTCGACAGCGCCTCGCGGCTGACCTGATGGCTTTCGAACATGTCGCCGCGGCGCAGCACTTCGGCCATCGACATCAGCACTTCTTCAAGACTGACATCCGGCAGCAACTTGCGCGCACGGGCTTCGGGGGCGTCCAGTTTCGGTACGATGACATCGCGGCCGACCCGGCTCAGGCCGTCAATACCTTCAGCAGCGGCCTTGAAGCGCTCGTATTCCTGCAGGCGGCGAATCAGCTCGGCGCGCGGGTCGCCCTCTTCCTCTTCGACTTCCGCCGAGCACGGCAGCAGCATGCGCGACTTGATCTCAGCCAGCATGGCGGCCATGACCAGGTATTCGGCCGCCAGCTCCAGGCGCACGGTTTTCATCAACTCGACGTACCCCATGTACTGCTTGGTGATCTCGGCCACGGGAATATCGAGGATATCGATGTTCTGTTTGCGGATCAGGTACAGCAGCAGGTCGAGCGGCCCCTCGAACGCTTCAAGAAAGACCTCCAGCGCATCGGGCGGAATGTACAGGTCCAGCGGCATCTGCGTGACCGCACGCCCGTAGACCAGCGCGAACGGCAGCTCCTGCTGGGCGTCTGCCTGGCTGTCGACGGACTCGACGACGGTCATTAAGCGCGTTCACCGAACGGCGTTGGATCACCGCAGCCAACCCGAACCACTTCTGGCTCTCCGCCAGCCAGGTTGATGACTGTGGACGCCGAAATACCGCCGATCCCGCCATCAATGATCAGGTCCACCTGATGCTCGAGAATCTGGCGCATCTCGTAGGGATCGCTGAGCGGCACAGTGTCACCCGGCATGATCAGGCTGACGCTCATCAGCGGCTCGCCCAATTGCTCGAGCAAGGCCTGGGCAATGGGATGGCTCGGCACGCGCAGGCCAATAGTGCGGCGCTTGGGGTGCAGCACCAGGCGCGGCACCTCGCGGGTGGCGTTGAGAATAAAGGTGTAAGGCCCTGGGGTGTGAGCCTTGAGGGCACGGAAAGCGCCGGTGTCGACCTTGGCAAAAAGCCCCAGTTGCGACAGGTCGCAGCACATCAGGGTGAAGTTGTGCTTGTCGTCCAGCTGACGCAGGCGGCGGATACGCTCGATGGCGCTCTTGTCACCGATCTGGCAACCCAGCGCATAGGACGAATCTGTCGGGTACACCACCAGCCCGCCGGCTTTTATGATTTCCGCGGCCTGTTTGATCAGGCGCGGCTGCGGGTTTTCCGGATGGACCTGGAAAAATTGACTCACGGTAACTTCCTGTTCAGACGGCGGCAGTAGGCTGTTCATGTTTGAATCTGCACCACAAAGGCGGTAGATCTTCAGGCACGGGACGATAAGTGCCGATCTCGCCCCAGTTGCCAGGACCGTGGAAGTCGCTGCCGGCAGAAACCAGCAGACCGAACTCGCGTGCAAGGATGGCCAGGGTCCCCACCTGATCGGCAGGCTGCATGCCATTGACCACTTCTATGGCGTGCCCACCGGCCTGGACGAAATCGCCGACCAGTTTACGCCGTTTACTGCGAGTAAAGTCATAATGTGAAGGATGCGCGAGGCTGACCCATGCACCCGATGCCCGCAAGGTGGCGACGGTTTCTTCCAGCGTTGGCCAGTGCTGCTTCACATCGCCCAGTTTGCCAGCACCCAGCCATTTGCGAAACGCCTCGGCGCGGTCCTTGACGAAACCTGCGCGCACCATGAAGTCAGCAAAATGCGGGCGAGCAGGCGCATTACCGCTGTCACCCAGCTCCTGCTGGATCGCGCGAGCGCCTTCCAGCGCGCCAGGCATACCTTTGATCGCCAATTTGCGGCTGATTTCTTCAGCACGCAGCCAGCGTCCCTCATGCAAACGGCTGATAGCTTCAGTCAGCGCCGGGGCCTGGGTATCGAATCCATAGCCCAGAATATGGATGGTCGCACCGCCCCAGGTGCAGGACAGCTCCACCCCGTTGACCAGCTGCATGCCCAATGAATGCGCTGCCGCGCGGGCTTCTTCAAGCCCTTCGAGGGTGTCGTGGTCGGTCAGCGAAAGGACGCGCACGCCGTTTTCATGAGCACGGGCAACCAGTGCCGTGGGCGAGAGCGCCCCGTCGGAAGCGGTGCTGTGGCAGTGCAGGTCAACATTCATAGTGGTGCTTTCGTGTTCATTGATGTTTGTTATTATGCCGCCACATCCTGCTTCTGGCTGCCATTGTGAAACAATTCATCGACTTCATCCCGCTGCTCCTGTTTTTCATCGTTTACAAAACCGAGCCGCGTGCCGTGGATATCCTCGGCAATACCTATATGGTAGGCGGCATTTTCAGCGCAACGGCGATGCTGATCATCAGTTCGGTGGTGGTCTACGGCATTCTTTACCTCAAACAGCGCAAGCTGGAAAAAAGCCAGTGGCTCACACTGGTCGCCTGTCTGGTGTTTGGCAGTCTGACACTGGCCTTCCACAGCGAAACCTTCCTGAAATGGAAAGCCCCGGTGGTCAACTGGCTATTTGCCGTGGCTTTCGCCGGCAGTCATTTCATCGGTGACCGCCCGCTTATCCAGCGCATCATGGGCCACGCATTGACCCTGCCAGCGGCGATCTGGACCCGGCTCAACATCGCCTGGATCGTATTCTTCCTGTTCTGCGGCGCGGCCAACCTGTACGTGGCCTTCACCTATCAGGAATTCTGGGTCGACTTCAAAGTATTCGGCAGCCTGGGCATGACCCTGATCTTCCTGGTCGGCCAGGGGATCTACCTGTCACGCCATCTGCACGACACCGCACCCAATACGACCAAATCCGAGGACTGACATGCTCTACGCAATCATCGCCACCGACGTCGAAAACTCGCTGGAAAAACGCCTCAGCGTGCGCCCGGCACACCTTGAGCGCCTAAACGCGCTCAAGGATGAAGGCCGTCTGGTGCTGGCCGGCCCACACCCGGCAGTCGACAGCAACGACCCGGGTGCTGCCGGTTTCAGCGGCAGCCTGATCGTGGCCGAGTTTGAATCGCAAAGCGCCGCCAAGGCGTGGGCCGAAGCCGATCCATATGTTGCGGCAGGCGTTTATGCCAATGTCGTGGTCAAGCCATTCAAGCTCGTCCTGCCCTGATCACCTCCTCGGACACCCTTACGCGCTCTGCCTCAACCGAGGCAGAGCCGTATTGAACCCCGCCTCTTGCTCATCCTTCCTTACACCCTGCCGATACCCTGCTCAATGTGCGAATTTATACGGCTCGGTAAAAGGGAGTTCAGATGCGTTCAGGTACGTGGTGTCTGTTGGCAGTTTTGATGGCGACGGGGTTTCAGGTGAACGCCGAGACGGTCAATGAGAGCGGCGCAGTGCAGCCTTTGCACCTGCCCAGCCCCGCCAATCAGATTGCCGACCTTCAGTTGCGGCTCAAGGACAGCGAGCGTCAGCGCGACGAGCTGACACGGCAGTTGCAAAACGTCGATCCGGAACGCGACAACGCCTTGTTGACACGTTTGCGCCAGGAGAACCAAAAGCTCAAGTTGCAGCTCAAAGAAGCACTGTCCGCAGCGCCCCCGCGCCTGCTGACAGAGCAGCAACAATGATTCATCGCAGGCGGTGGCGTTGCGATGTTCGCCCTTCTGTGCGGTATATTGGTCAGCGGTTGGCGTAGGCAACGTCGGCAGTGGCTAAATTGAGTGAGTCATGAGCGAGCTGTTACTAATTGATGATGATCAGGAGCTGTGCGAACTGCTGAGCAGTTGGCTGAGCCAGGAAGGCTTTCAGGTGCGCGCCTGTCACGACGGGGCCAGTGCGCGTCAGGCTCTGGCCGATGCAGCTCCGGCGGCCGTGGTGCTGGACGTGATGCTGCCTGATGGCAGCGGCCTGGAACTGCTCAAGCAATTGCGCAATGACCACCCGGACCTGCCGGTGGTCATGCTCTCGGCACGTGGCGAACCGCTGGACCGCATTCTGGGCCTTGAACTGGGCGCTGATGACTACCTGGCAAAACCCTGCGACCCGCGTGAGCTCACCGCCCGCCTGCGCGCCGTGCTGCGTCGCAGTCACCCGGTGGCGTCGTCTACGCAACTGGAACTGGGTGACCTGACCTTCAGCCCGATGCGCGGCGTGGTCAGTGTCGACGAAAAGGAACTGACCCTCACCGTCTCCGAAAGCCGTCTGCTTGAAGCACTGATGCGCCAGCCCGGCGAACCACTGGACAAGCAGGAGCTGGCGCAACTGGCGCTGGGCCGCAAACTGACGCTCTACGACCGCAGCCTGGACATGCACGTCAGCAACCTGCGCAAGAAAATCGGCCCTCACGCTGACGGTCGTCCACGCATCGTCGCCCTGCGCAGCCGCGGCTATTATTATGCTTTGTAAGCAACTGCCCCCTTACACAAGCTTTACCAAGCGCTGACTGCGCTTGACCTTGATCTCCCTAAACTGGGCTCATCGGCATCGAGCCGCACTAGAGACAAGGAGATACACCATGCGCAAGACCCTGATCGCTTTGATGTTCGCCACTGCCCTGCCGACCATTGCCATGGCCGCACCACCAGCGCCACCTGCCGGTGGCCCGGATGCTGACGCACCTGCCATGCACATGGATCGCGATGACCGCGGCCCTGGCCCTGGCCCACGTATGGATCGCGGCCCTGGCCCGATGGGACCGATGGCCGAGCTGGACCTGACACGTGAACAGCGTCAGCAGATCGAACGCTTGATGCGCGAGCAACGGCACGAGCGCCGCGAAATCACTCAGAGCTACCTGGAAAAAATGCCTGCTGCCGACCAGAAAGCAATGCACGACGAAATCGAAGCCAAACGCTCCAAGACCGACAGCGAAGTTCGTGCACTGCTGAGGCCTGACCAGTAGAAGCTGTTTGACGAAATCAAGAAGAAAGAAGATGAGCGTCGCGCCGAATGGGCCGAGTTCAAGGCCTGGAAAGCAGCAAAAGCGGCAAAAGCGCTGTAATCATCAGGCCTCGCGGCCCGATAAGATGAACACAACCCGGCATGCACGCGCATGCCGGGCTTTTTTACTGAGACCGAGGAAATCCTGTGCGTTCATTGTTCTGGCGAATCCTGGCCAGCTTCTGGCTGGCCATTGCTCTGGTGGGAGGCCTGTCGGTGCTCGTCGGGCACATGCTCAATCAGGACGCATGGATTCTCAATCGTCATCCGGTGCTCAACTCACTGCCGGAACAATGGACACAGCGCTTCGAGGAAAAGGGCGCGGATAACGCTCAGGATTTCCTTCAGGACATCAAACGACGCAATCGTATCGACGTTCAGGTGCTCAGCGACAGCGGCGAGCCTATGGTGCGTGGCACTTTCCCGCCGCGCGCCGCCGCGCTGGAAGCCCGACAGCAGGCCGACGAGGATCAGGGCCGCAAACTGCCCTGGCGCCGCCTGGCCACTGAATACAGCAGCCCGAAAACCGGTGAAACGTACCTGTTCATCTACCGCGTTCCACACCCGGAGCTCGACGAGTGGCATCGCCAGAGCCTGATGTGGCCGCTGAGTGCGCTGGGCATTGCACTGGTGGTGCTGACCCTTTTCAGCCTGTTCGTGACACTCTCGATCACCCGACCGCTGAGCCGTCTGCGCGGCGCCGTGCATGATCTGGGGCAGACCAGCTATCAACAGCACAGCCTCGGCCAACTGGCCAATCGGCGTGACGAATTCGGCGTACTGGCCACTGACTTCAACCGTATGGGCGCACGCCTGCAAAGCCTTATCGGCAGCCAGCGGCAGCTATTGCGTGATGTGTCACATGAACTTCGTTCGCCACTGGCCCGGCTGCGTATCGCCCTGGCGCTGGCTGAACGTGCGGAGCCTGCCGAGCGGGAAAAGCTCTGGCCACGGCTGGGTCGTGAATGCGACCGGCTGGAGGCGCTGATCAGCGAGATTCTGGCCCTGGCGCGCCTCGACGCCGAGCTTCGCGGCCCTGAGCCCGTCGACCTCGAAGCCCTGCTGCAGCGCCTGAAGAACGACACCCAACTGGACGGTATCGACCAGAACATTCGCGTCGAGGTGCAGGACAACCAGCAGCTCAAAGGCTGGCCGGACATGATCGAACGTGCGCTGGACAACCTGCTGCGCAACGCGCTGCGCTTCAACTCCACCGGTCAGCGCATCGATCTGCAGGCAACTCAGGTCGGCGATTACGTCCGTCTGAGCGTCCGCGATCATGGCCCGGGGGTTGCCGACTAACATCTGGCACAACTGGGCGAGCCGTTTTACCGCGCCCCCGGCCAGACGACGCCGGGACACGGCCTGGGGCTGGCGATCGCCAAACGCGCAGCGGAACGGCATGGCGGCAGCCTGATACTGGGCAATCACCCGGACGGCGGCTTCATTGCCACGCTGGATCTGCCCAGAGAACCGCTCAGCTCATCATCTGTTTAGCCTTGCCACTCGCTGACAAACCCGCCAACGTCGACTTTCGGGGCTTCGCGCGGCGGGTTCTGCGGGGTGCCGAGGTATAGAAAGCCAATCACCTCTTCGTCGGCCTCAAGCCCGAACCCTTTGGCGACGTGTGGCGTATAGCACAGCTCACCCGTCCTCCAGACCGCGCCGACACCCAGTGCATATGCCGCCAGCAACACGCCGTGGGCGGCGCACCCGGCGGTGATCAGTTGTTCCGAACGCGGAACCTTGAAATGGTCTTGCAAGCGAGCGATCACCACGACCAAGGGTGCGCGCAACGGTCCCAGACGGGCCTTTTCCAGCGCCTGCGGGGTAATCTCACCGCTACTTTGCTGCAGCGCTTCCACCAGCAGCTCGCCCATGCGCTCACGGGCCGGGCCTTCGACGGTCAGGAAACGATAAGGCTTGAGCTGTCCATGATCCGGTGAGCGCAGCGCCGCACCGAACATGATTTCCCGCTGCGCAGCATCCGGGGCCGGGTCGACCAGTCGCGGAACCGATACGCGATTGAGCAAAACGTCGAGCGCCTGCATGGGCGGTCTCCTTGAAAAGTGATCGAGCATTCTAGAGCCTGTTTACCGTCAATAACGAGTGCGACGGACAATTCCTTACCCACTCTGTCGAACCCTGCCCCTGGCTGCACTGGTTTACATGCCTTCAAGCGCGGGTAGAATGGCGCCTTCCCTCATACCCGCCCGAGCCATTCATGTCGTTGCCGACCTTTCGCATCATCGGTTTCATTATCGGCATCTTCCTGATCACCCTGGCTGTCGCCATGATCGTGCCCATGGCCACGCTGGTCATCTACGACCGTTTCGAGGACCTGCGCGAGTTCCTGTGGGCCAGCGCCATTACCTTTATCGCCGGCCTGGCGCTGGTGGTGCCCGGACGCCCCGACAACGTCCAGTTGCGCCCGCGGGACATGTACATGCTGACCGTCTCCAGCTGGATCGTGGTGTGTATCTTCGCCGCCCTGCCCTTTCTGCTGACCCAGCACATCAGTTACACCGATTCGTTCTTTGAAAGCATGTCAGGCATCACCGCCACCGGCTCGACCGTACTCAGCCATCTGGACAGCATGTCACCGGGCATTCTGATCTGGCGCTCGATGCTGCACTGGCTTGGCGGTATCGGCTTCATCGGTATGGCCGTGGCGATTCTGCCGTTGCTGCGCATTGGTGGCATGCGCCTGTTCCAGACCGAATCGTCGGACCGCTCGGAAAAGGTCATGCCCCGCTCGCACATGGTGGCCAAGTTCATTGTGCTGGCCTATGTCGGCTTTACCGCGCTGGGCAGCCTGGCCTTCTGGGCGGCGGGCATGAGCCTGTTCGATGCGATCAACCATGCGATGTCGGCCATTTCCACGGGCGGGTTCTCTACCTCCGACCTGTCGCTGGCCAAGTGGCCGCAGCCTGCGGTGCATTGGGTCGCGATTGTGGTGATGATCCTCGGCAGCCTGCCCTTTACCCTGTATGTCGCGACCCTGCGCGGTAATCGCAAGGCGTTGATCAAGGATGAGCAGGTGCAGGGGCTGATCGGGCTGCTGTTGGTCACCTGGCTGGTAATGACCGTCTGGTACGCCAACACCACCGACCTGCCGTGGACCGAGGCGCTGCGTCACGTGGCCCTGAACGTGACGTCGGTGGTGACGACTACCGGTTTTGCACTCGGTGACTACAGCCTGTGGGGCAACTTCTCGCTGATGCTGTTCTTCTATCTGGGTTTCATCGGCGGCTGTTCGGGCTCGACGGCGGGCGGGGTGAAGATCTTCCGCTTTCAGGTCGCCTATATCCTGCTCAAGACCAACCTTAATCAACTGATTCACCCACGCGCGGTGATGAAGCAGAAATACAACGGCCATCGACTGGACGACGAAATCGTTCGCTCGATTCTGACCTTTTCGTTTTTCTTCACCATCACCATCTGCCTGATCGCATTGATGTTGTCGCTGCTCGGGCTGGACTGGATGACCGCACTGACCGGGGCTGCCAGCACCGTATCCGGTGTAGGGCCGGGGCTGGGCGAGGTGATTGGGCCTGCGGGCAACTTCTCTACCTTGCCCGATGCTGCCAAGTGGATTCTCTCCGGCGGCATGCTGCTCGGCCGCCTGGAGATCATTACCGTGCTGGTGCTGTGTGTGCCGGCGTTCTGGCGGCATTGAGGTCTGGCTGGGCGCGGGAGCAGAACGGCGACGCTTCGCTTATTCGCGAAGACGGCATTTGATTTATCGTTCCCAAGCTCCGCGTGGTAATGCAGTCGCACTCTGCGTCGTCAGTGCCATCGCGGTTTAAAAGCGCCCTGGGGCGGTTTGGCCAAGGCTCGGTTCAGCCAGGCGCATAGCAACTAGTGCCCGCCCCCCGCCGCTGGCCCCGCCTTGGCGCCAAACGGCGGTTTGGCCAGCCAGACCAGCAGTATCAGCCCCGCGAATACCCAGCCCAGCAGGTAGAAATAATCCACCGTGGACATCATGTAGGCCTGCGCGTTGAGGGTGCGTTCCAGCTGTGCGTAGGCCTGCGGGCTCGCGCCGCCCAGGCTGTCGAGGGCATGCCGGGTTGTCGGGTCGAAAGTGCTGATGTTTTCACTCAGATAGGCATGATGCTGGTTGGCGCGACGGATCCAGATCCAGGTGGTCAGCGACGCCGCAAAGCTGCCGCCCAGGGTGCGCAGGAAGGTCGCCAGCCCCGAGCCGTCGGCGATCTGATTGGGTGGCAGGTCGGACAACAGAATGCTCAGGGTCGGCATAAAGAACAGCGCCACACCGATGCCCATGAACAACTGCACCAGCGCCACGTGCTCGAAATCCACGTCAGTATTGAAGCCGGCACGCATGAAACAGCTCAGCCCCATCGCCAGAAACGCCAGCCCTGCCAGCAGACGCAAGTCGAACTTGTGCGCGTACTTGCCGACAAAGGGCGACATCAGCACCGGCAGGATGCCAATCGGCGCGACGGCCAGCCCCGCCCAGGTCGCGGTGTAGCCCATCTGGGTCTGCAACCACTGCGGCAGAATCAGGTTGATACCGAAGAAGCCTGAATAGCCGCCGATCATGACCAGCGTACCGATACGGAAATTGCGGTAGGCAAACAGCCGCAGGTTAACGATCGGGGGCTTGTCGGTCATTTCCCAGATCACGAAGACGACCAGCGCAACCAGCGAAATCAGCGAACCGAAGATGATGAAGTTCGACTCGAACCAGTCCAGATCATTGCCCTTGTCGAGCACTATCTGCAGCGCGCCGACACCGACAATCAAGGCCAGCAAGCCGATGTAATCCAGCGGTTGATGAGCAGTGCTGACCGGCCTTTTAGCCATCTGCGAACGCACCACCAGTACCGCAAACAGGCCGATGGGGATGTTGATAAAGAAAATCCACGGCCAACTGTAACTGTCAGTGATCCAGCCACCGAGGATCGGCCCGGCGATAGGCGCAACCACCGTCACCATCGCCAGCAATGCCAGCGCCATGCCCCTTTTCGCCGGAGGATAAACCGCGATCAGCAATGTCTGGCTCATCGGATACAGAGGACCGGCCACCATGCCCTGCAACGCCCGGAACCCCACCAGTTCCGGCATGGACTGGGAAATGCCACACAAAAACGACGCCATCACGAACAGAATGGTTGCCCACAGAAACAGCTTCACCTCACCAAAGCGGCGACTGAGCCAGCCGGTCAGCGGCAAGGCAATCGCGTTGCTGACTGCGAACGAGGTAATCACCCAGGTGCTCTGCTCGGAGCTGACCCCCAGGTTGCCGGCGATGGTCGGCAACGCCACGTTGGCAATCGTGGTATCGAGCACCTGCATGAAGGTCGCCAGCGACAGACCGATGGTGCACAGCAACAGGCTTGGCGGGGTAAAAGAAGCGGGGGCGTTGTTGCTCATCGCAAATCCCTGAAGACGAGTGCGACACCCCGGCCAAGTGGTCGGGGTTCACGGATTGGCGGTTCAGCGCTGAACGGCAGTCTTGCCACTGGAAGCACTGTTCTCGTGAATCAGACGGGCGATCAACGCATCAGCGTCGGCAAGCTGCGTGGCGTAAACCTGAGTGCTGAAAGCGGCCTGCTTGCGCGGCTGTTGCGCCAGCACCGGACCGCTCTGGTCATGCAGATTGACCTCGACGGTGGTCGACAGACCGATGCGCAACGGATGCTTCGCCAGCTCTTCAGGGTTGATATGTACACGGACCGGCACACGCTGGACGATCTTGATCCAGTTACCCGTCGCGTTCTGTGCCGGCAACAGCGCAAAGGCACTGCCGGTGCCTGCGCCCAGACTGTCGATGGTGCCGCTGTACTTCACATCGCTGCCATACAGGTCGGAGCTGATCTCCACCGGTTGACCGATGCGCATCTTGCCCAGTTGGGTTTCCTTGAAGTTGGCATCGATCCACAACTGATCCAGCGGGATCACAGCCATGGTCGCGGTGCCCGGCTGGATGCGCTGGCCCAGTTGCACGCTGCGCTTGGCCACATAACCGGTGACCGGCGCTACCAGCGTACTGCGTGCATTGGCCAGAAAGGCCTGACGCAACTGCGAGGCAGCAGCCTTGACGTCGGGATGTGAAGAAACAACCGTGTCATCGACCAGCGCCACGCTGGTGCTCAACTGCTGCTGAATGTTGTTCAACTCACTTTGCGCGCTGGTCAGGCTGTCTCTGGAATGCGACAGCTCTTCCTGGGAAATCGCCCCGCCCGCGGCCAGACTGCGCCGACGGTTGTAGTTCTCCTGAGCGGTCTGCACGGCGGTGCGCTGCGCAGCCAGTTGTGCCTTCATGCCATCGACATTGCTGTACAAACCACGCACCTGACGCACAACCTTACCCAGATTGGCCTCGGCGCTTTGCAGCGAAACTTCGGCATCGCTCGGGTCGAATTTGAGCAGCACCTGCCCTTCGTGCACCAGATCCCCGTCGTCGGCACCAATGCTGATAACGGTTCCGGTAACCAACGGGGTGATTTCGACGACATTGCCATTCACGTAGGCGTCGTCGGTCTCTTCGCTCCATTGGCCGTAAAACTCGTACCAGGCCCAGATGGCCAAACCAAGAATCACGACGATGACGGCGAGCCCGATCAGCAGGAACTTGCGCTTGCCGGGCTTCGGCGTTTGCTGCGAGGACGGGGCAGATGTGTTTTCAGTGGCGGCAGTGGCCATGGCAGTTACCTTTTTATCAGCGAAGCGGCGAGACAGGAACGAGCGGCAGGCGCACGCCTGCCGACAGGTCTGCCGCTCAGCTTTTAGCTTTGGGGTTGAAGCTCAGACGAGTCAGGGTGATGTGGTCATCGGCGGCCACCAGTACCTTGGTGAGAATCCTTGTCAGGGTCTCGACCTCATCACTGTCGAGCGCGGCAAAGGTGTCATTCATGGCGTCCGCACCAATCTGCGGCAGCAGGTCAGAGAGCGCCTGCCCCTGCTCCGTCAGCGCCAGGCGCACCTGGCGACGATCAGTCGCTGACCGCTGGCGCACAACCAGCCCTTTCTGCTCCAGACGATCGAGCATGCGGGTCATCGAACCGCTGTCCAGCGACAGGTGACGACACAATTCCACAGGGGTGTCGGTCGAGAACTGGGCAATGATGATCAGCACCTTGAACTGCGCGAACGTCACGTCATAAGGCAGCAGGTACTTGTCGAGCATGCGGTCTTTGAGCGCATTGGTACGACCGACCAGCAGCCCGATCAGGCTGGAATCGAAATTGTCGGGGCTGAAATGTTTCAAGAAATCATCCAGATAGCTGCCTAGGCAGTGATTGCAAAATATTACTGCCTAGGCAGCCGCTGTCAAAGCATTTATTAGCTTGCTTACTAAATACCCATAAAAAAACGACCGCTGGCAAGGCGGTCGTTTTTGAAGGTGCGCGCGGGGAATCAGGCGGCGACGGGCACACCACTGTGAAAGCGAAACTCTTCGTCAGGGCTTTCGATCAGCTCACGCTCGGCCAGACGGATTTCCTCGATCTTGGCATCGACATCAGCCTTGTCGCCGTAGCTGTAAGCCAGCTTGAGATAATCCTGAAAATGCCGCGCTTCGGATTTCAGCAGGCCGCCGTAGAATTTGGCCAGCTCTTCGTCCAGGTGAGGCACCAGCGCAGCGAAGCGCTCACAGGAACGGGCCTCGACAATGGCACCGACGATCAGCGCGTCGGTCAGTCGGTAAGGATTGTGATTGCGCACAAGTTTGCGCAGCGCTCCGGCATAACGCGCCGAGCTGATGTTGGCCATAGGGATCTGGCGCTTTCTGATTATGCTGATCACTTGCTCGAAATGGCGCAGCTCTTCCCGAGCCAGACGCGACATCTTGCTCAACAGGTCGAACTTGTCGTTGTACTGAAACATGAACTGAAACGCAGCCCCGGCCGCCTTCTTCTCATTGTTCGCATGGTCGATCAGCAAGATATCCAGGTTGCGCAACGCGGCCTGAACCCAGCTGTCGGGGGTGCGGCAAAGCAGGAAGGCTTCGATTTCGGGGATCGGGTACATAAGCTCACAGAATGACAGAGAGACAAAGCCAGGCATTATACGAGGAGCGACGATGCCTCGCGATACAAATGCATGCAATGAAGGACGGCTGCCTGATCAGGCCCCGAACGCATCGCGCAGAAAGCCCGGTGCGATGTAACGCTGATAATGCGCCTCGGACAGCAGGAAAAACTCGCGATCGATCGCATCGCGCAATTCCGGCAGCGTCCAGTCACGAAACTCCGGCAGCAGCACAAAGCCGTAGGCCTCAACCTGACTGATGACCCGTGCGCCGCGCGCGATCAACTGGTAGGCCCAGCAATACTCGGACTGATGCGGCACGAAACGGATCTTGCGCTGGGTGAGCTGCGCGCGCAGCTTGTCGGCATCGAAGACTTCAAGCTTGGCAGTCATCACCTGGACCAGCAATTGTTCCAGACGCAGCCATACCGCTCTTTTTTCATCCTCGTTATAGCCGTTCCAGTGGATGACCTCGTGGTGGAACCGCTTGCAGCCACGGCACACCAGGTCCCCATAAACAGTGGAGCAAAGGCCGACGCAGGGGGTTTTGATAATGTAATCGGGCATGTCAGGCAGGACTGGGGAAGGCGAAACAGGGGCTCATGTTAGCCCTTTGTCTAAGCAAGTTCACCCCCGAAGATGTAGGGGCTAACTTACCTTTAGCGAAGTTTTGGCGTAGAATCAGCGAGCCTTTTAAGGCGCCAATGTCCGTTGGAAGCTGTTTTCAAAGCGTCACGAGCACAGTCAGGTTAACCCCGCATTGCGGCGTCGACAGGCCATTCCCTCATCAAGAATGGCCGTGTCGACCGTCACTCCCCCCGTTCTGCAGGCGTAAAACTTTGAAAACAGCTTCTGTTAGGAATCGCCGACACCCTGCCAACAAGGCTCAATAAGCCTTGCGTGGGTACGGACGATTTCTGGATGAGCGTCCCGGACACCCATTTGGGACCACTGATGAGGGTTAATACTGTGCTTGAAGCCTACCGTAAACACATCGAAGAGCGTGCCGCCCAGGGCATCGTGCCCCAGCCGCTTAACGCCGAACAAACTGCAGGCCTGGTCGAGCTGCTGAAGAATCCCCCGGCTGGCGAAGAAGCTTTCCTTGTCGATCTGATCACCAACCGCGTTCCGCCAGGCGTTGACGAAGCCGCTTACGTAAAGGCCGGTTTCCTGTCTGCCCTGGCCAAGGGCGAAGCCACTTCTCCCCTGATCGACAAAAAACGTGCAACCGAACTGTTGGGCACCATGCAGGGCGGCTACAACATCGTCACCCTGGTTGAACTGCTCGACGACGCCACCCTCGCGCCGGTCGCCGCCGAACAGCTCAAGCACACCCTGCTGATGTTCGATGCCTTCCACGACGTGGCCGAAAAAGCCAAAAACGGCAACGCTCACGCCAAGGCTGTCCTGCAGTCCTGGGCTGACGGCGAGTGGTTCAAGAAGCGTCCGACGCTGGCCGACAAGATCAGCCTGCGCGTCTTCAAGGTCACCGGCGAAACCAACACCGATGACCTGTCCCCGGCACCTGATGCCTGGTCCCGTCCGGATATCCCGTTGCACGCCCTTGCCATGTTGAAAATGGCCCGTGACGGTATCGTTCCAGACGTTCAGGGCTCTATCGGCCCGATGAAACAGATCGAAGAAATGCGCGGTCAGGGTTTCCCTATTGCCTACGTCGGCGACGTGGTCGGTACCGGTTCCTCGCGTAAATCGGCAACCAACTCGGTACTGTGGTTCTTCGGCGACGACGTTCCTTACGTGCCGAACAAGCGTGCCGGTGGTTTCTGCTTCGGCAGCAAGATTGCCCCGATCTTTTACAACACCATGGAAGATGCTGGCGCCCTGCCAATCGAATTCGATGTCTCGAACATCAACATGGGTGACGTGATCGACGTCTACCCGTACGCCGGCAAGGTGTGCAAGCACGACAGCGACGAAGTCATTACCACCTTCGAAATGAAGACCCCGGTGCTGCTCGACGAAGTTCGCGCAGGCGGTCGTATTCCGCTGATCATAGGTCGCGGCCTGACCAGCAAGGCGCGCGCCGAACTGGGCCTGCCTGAGTTCGACCTGTTCAAGACCCCTGACCAGCCAGCCGAAAGCACCAAGGGTTACACCCTGGCGCAGAAGATGGTCGGCAAGGCGTGCGGCGTTGCAGGCGTTCGTCCTGGCACCTACTGCGAGCCGAAGATGACCACCGTCGGTTCCCAGGACACCACTGGCCCGATGACCCGCGACGAGTTGAAAGACCTGGCATGCCTGGGCTTCTCGACCGACCTGGTCATGCAGTCGTTCTGCCACACTGCAGCCTATCCAAAGCCTATCGACGTCAAGACGCACCACACGCTGCCTGACTTCATCATGACCCGCGGCGGCGTTTCCCTGCGTCCAGGCGACGGCATCATCCACAGCTGGCTGAACCGCATGCTGCTGCCGGACACCGTCGGCACCGGTGGCGACTCGCACACCCGCTTCCCGATCGGTATCTCCTTCCCGGCCGGTTCCGGTCTGGTGGCGTTTGCCGCTGCTACCGGCGTCATGCCGCTGGACATGCCTGAGTCGATCCTGGTTCGCTTCAAGGGCAAGATGCAACCCGGCATCACCCTGCGCGACCTGGTTCACGCCATTCCTTACTACGCCATTCAGGCTGGCCTGCTGACCGTAGAGAAGAAAGGCAAGAAGAACGCATTCTCCGGCCGCATCCTGGAAATCGAAGGCCTCGACAACCTGAGCATCGAGCAGGCTTTCGAGCTGTCCGACGCCTCTGCCGAGCGTTCGGCTGCCGGTTGCACCATCAAGCTGGCCAAAGAGCCGATCATTGAATACCTGAATTCGAACATCACCCTGCTGCGCTGGATGATCGAACAGGGTTACGGTGATCCGCGCACCCTGGAGCGTCGTGCTCAGGCGATGGAAGCCTGGGTTGCCAACCCGGAGCTGCTGGAAGCCGACAAGGACGCCGAGTACGCCGAAATCATCGAAATCGATCTGGCCGACGTCAAAGAGCCTGTGCTCTGCGCGCCGAACGACCCGGACGATGCCCGCCTGCTGTCTTCGGTACAGGGCGAGAAGATCGACGAAGTGTTCATCGGCTCCTGCATGACCAACATCGGCCACTTCCGCGCTGCGGGCAAGTTGCTGGATCAGGTCAAGGGCCAGCTGCCGACGCGTCTGTGGCTGTCGCCGCCGACCAAGATGGACGCTCACCAACTGACCGAAGAAGGCTACTACGGCATCTACGGTAAGGCTGGCGCGCGTATGGAAATGCCGGGCTGCTCGCTGTGCATGGGTAACCAGGCACGCGTGGAACCGAACTCGACCGTAGTGTCGACGTCGACCCGTAACTTCCCGAACCGTCTGGGTGACGGCGCGAACGTCTACCTGGCCTCCGCCGAGCTGGCGTCCGTTGCTTCGATTCTGGGTCGCCTGCCGACCGTCGAAGAGTACATGGGCTACGCCAACCAGATCGACACCATGGCAGCGGACGTGTACCGCTACCTGAGCTTCGATCAGATCGCCGAGTTCCTTGAAGCCGCTGCGAACGCCAACATCCCGGCCGTTCAAGTGTAAGCACGAAAGCAGGCGTTAAAAGAACCCCATCCTCGTGATGGGTTTTTTTTGTTTGAATCACCCTCGTACATATATTTTTCACATTCGGATGGCTATAGTAGCGACCCTTGTTGGGGAGTAGCCTGCTCTTGACTCCGGTCACTGAGCGTTCGCATCAACATTCTCGGCTGCATGCCGTGGTGCGGACACCTTCTGGTTGGCGAGACCAACGATGCATCCATGCCTAAAGTCGGGCGTGTGGTTGCGTCGTTGACTCATAGCCCGACTGGATATAACCGTGAACCCGATTTCCCTCCTCTTTCTCGCGCTTGCCATGTCCACGGACGCCTTTGCTGCGGCCCTTGGTAAAGGAGCAAGCCTGCATAAACCGCGCTTTATCGAAGCGTTGCGTACCGGTTTGATATTCGGCGCTATCGAGACCATCACCCCGGTGATCGGTTGGGGCATCGGTCAGGTCGCCGCCCGCTTCGCTGAAAGCTGGGACCACTGGATTGCCTTCACCTTGTTGCTGGTACTGGGCCTGCACATGATCTACAACGGCATCAAACACGATGACGATGAAGAACAGGAAAAACCCGGCCAGCACTCGTTCTGGATTCTCGCCGTCACCGCATTCGCCACCAGCATCGATGCACTGGCGGTCGGCGTAGGTCTGGCATTTGTCGACGTCAATATCGTGATTGCCGCCCTGGCGATTGGCTTGGCAACCACGGTAATGGTCACCATCGGGGTGATGTTGGGCCGAGTGCTCGGCACCATGGTCGGCAAGCGCGCTGAAATCGTCGGCGGCATCGTATTGATCATCGTCGGCGCGACGATTCTGTACGAGCACCTGTCAGCGGCTTGATCGACAGCCTGAAGCCTGTAACCACGCACAAAAAAAACGCATCTTTCGATGCGGTTTTTTTGCTTACGGCCTTGCTACGACAGCGGTCAGACCGTCAGGGCCTGCCCACTCATGGCCAGGTCCAGCAGCTCACGGTTGGCAACGGCGTACATGGCGTAATCCGTGCCGCTTGCCGCACGAAGCTCGACCAGCATGGCACGCCAGCGCTCGACCATCAGCGAGTGCTGCTCCAGCCACAGGGCCAGACGCGCATCGATTTCCGAAGGACCGTCAGCCATTTGCAGGACCGACACGGTGATCGCCCGCTGTTGCCAGTCGACATCGTCACGGAACGCTTCACGCGCCAGGGCCTGCCAGTTGTTTTCCACCGGCAGGCTGCTGATCTGTTGCAAGTACCAGGTGATGTCCAGCGCGCTGCCCACGGCAAAGTACGCCTTGGCCACGTCGGCAGCGTTCTGCCCGGTCACGTCGGAGGCTTCGATGATCGGCAGCAGCGTGTACAGGTGCGTCGTACCCGCCACCATACGCGCCAGCAGTTCCGGCACACCGGCTTCGACATAAGCCTGATAACGCGTCTGCCATATCTCGCGGGTAGGCCCGTCTTCCAGCAACTCGTCAAGCTTGAGGCCCAGTGCGGCGAGGTGCGGACCGAAGTGCGCCACGTCACGACCGGCATCCAGCTCGTTGCGACGACTGCGCAGGAACCAGCGCGTTGCACGACGCCCAAGACGCATCAGTTCATCCATCAGCGCCAGCTGGATCTCGGCGGAAACCTTGTAGTCCAGCGCTTCGATCTGACGGAACCAGTGCGGCAGGTGGAAGATGTCGCGCACAATCACGTAAGCACCGGCCACAGCCGCAGCACTCATGCCGGTCGACTCCTTGAGCCGCTGCACGAAGGTGATGCCCATGTGGTTGACCAGATCGTTGGCGATCTGGGTGCTGACGATCTCGCGTTTCAGACGATGACTGCGCATGGCCGTTGAAAATCTGGCCCCCAGCGATGGCGGGAATGCAGTTTCCATATCGCGCGCCAGATAATCGTCATCCGGCACACGGGATTCCAGCAACGCTTCCTTGAGGTCGATCTTGCTGTAGGAGATCAATACCGACAGTTCGGCACGGCTCAAGCCCTGTTTGGCCGCCACCCGCTCGGCGATCTGCTCTTCAGCAGGCAGGAACTCAATGGCGCGGTCGAGCTTGCCACGGGCCTCCAGGTCATTCATCAGACGCTTGTATTCAGCAATCCGCTCGTAAGCACGGCGTGCTGCCAGTGACAGTGCCTGAGTCTGCTTGTAGTTGTTACCCAGCACCAGGTGGCCCACTTCGTCGGTCATGCTTTCGAGCAGCTGGTTGCGCTGCTTCTCGGTCATGTCACCGGCCTGCACCACCTCGTTGAGCAGGATCTTGATGTTCACTTCGTGGTCGGAGCAGTCCACACCACCGGCGTTGTCGATGAAGTCGGTGTTGGTCGCGCCGCCATTGAGGCCGAACTCGACACGGCCCAGCTGGGTCATGCCCAGGTTGCCGCCCTCGCCCACCACCTTGCAGCGCAGCTCATTGCCATCGACGCGCAGCGCATCGTTGGCCTTGTCGCCCACGTCGGCGTGCGACTCCTCGCTGGACTTCACGTAGGTGCCGATGCCGCCGTTCCACAACAGATCGACCGGAGCCTTGAGCAACGCGTGGAGCAATTCGGTCGGGGTCAGCTTGTCAGCCTTGATGTCGAAGCGCGCCTTCATCTGCTCGGTAATGGCGATGCTCTTGAGGCTGCGCGGGAAGATCCCGCCGCCAGCGGACATGATGCTGGTGTCGTAGTCGGTCCAGGACGAGCGCGGCAGATTGAACAGGCGCTGGCGCTCGACAAAGCTGCTGGCCGGGTCCGGATTCGGATCGATGAAAATGTGCAGGTGGTTGAATGCGGCAACCAGTTGCAGCTTGTCGGACATCAGCAAGCCGTTGCCGAACACGTCACCGGCCATGTCGCCGATGCCGATCACACTGATGCTGTCCTGCTGGACATTGATGTCGCGCTCACGGAAGTGACGCTGCACGCCTACCCACGCGCCCTTGGCGGTGATGCCCATCTTCTTGTGGTCATAACCGGCCGAACCACCGGACGCGAAAGCGTCACCCAGCCAGAAGCCGTAGTCGATGGCGATGCCGTTGGCGATGTCGGAAAAGGTAGCGGTGCCCTTGTCGGCTGCGACTACCAGATACGGGTCATCATCGTCATGACGCACCACATTGACCGGCGGTACCAGCACGCCTTCCTTGAGGTTGTCGGTGATGTCCAGCAGCCCCGAGATGAAGATGCGGTAGCAGGCAATCGCTTCAGCCTGCACCTCATCACGGTTGCCAGTGGTCGGCAGACGGCGCGGCACAAAACCGCCCTTCGCGCCGACCGGCACGATGACCGAGTTCTTCACCTGCTGGGCTTTTACCAGGCCCAGCACTTCGGTACGGAAGTCTTCTTCGCGATCAGACCAGCGCAGGCCGCCACGCGCCACGTTGCCGAAGCGCAGGTGCACGCCTTCGACGCGCGGCGAGTAGACGAAGATTTCAAACTTGGG
Organism: Pseudomonas amygdali; assembly: GCF_002699855.1. GTDB lineage: Bacteria > Pseudomonadota > Gammaproteobacteria > Pseudomonadales > Pseudomonadaceae > Aquipseudomonas > Aquipseudomonas amygdali. The sequence continues at coordinate 24,860 of NZ_LKBW01000267.1, forward strand.
CACCGGCTTTGGCAATTCGGGGATCAGGCGCGGGTTGAACTTGAAGCTGAAATAGCCCTTGCTCTGCCCGTTGGCATCAGCCTGATAGAAGTTGGTCCGCAGGGTCGCCTTGATCAGGTCCAGATAACGACGCAGGATGCGGTCTTCGTTGAGCACCTGAACGTCGTCCAGGGCAGTCAGAATCGCCTGTTCCAGACGCAGCTGCTTGTCATCCAGATCGTCGGAACCCAGCTTGCGCGCCAGGTAGAAACGGGTCTTGAACAGACGCGTCAGCTCGCGGGCAATGTCGGTGTGGTTGTTCAGCGTGCTGGCGATGTAGCCCAGATCGAAGCCCAGACGAATCTGCTTCAGATAGCGCGCATAGGCACGCAGCAGCGCCACGTCGCGCCAAGGCAGACCGGCAGTCAGCACCAGACGGTTGAACGCATCGTTTTCGGCGTCGCCGCGCACGATATGCACGAACGCATCCTGCAAGGTGTCATTGAGCTGTTGAATATCGAGGTTCAGACCTTCGCCATAGGTAAAGGCGAAGTCATGAATCCAGAATTCGCGACCATTGGCGTGGTGCAGGCGATACGGGAACTCGCCCAGTACACGCAGACCGAGGTTTTCATGAATCGGCAACACATCGGACAGTGCCAGCGGTGTGTCGGCGTGATACAGCTTGCAATGCAATTGCTGGCGGCCACCAGCCAGTGGCTGATAGAAGCTCATCACCAGCGGATTGGTTTCGCTCAGGCTCAGCACGTGCTGCATGTCGACCACCGCCGAATGCGCAGCAAAGCGCTCGCGGTAGCCGGCCGGGAAACCTTTCGGGAAATCGGCCAGCACGTTGGTGCCGTGGGCCTCGCCAAAGCTCTCGACCACAAGACTGGCGTAGTCGTCTTTCCACGAGCGACAGGCCTGAATGACTTCGTTTTCCAGCTGGGCAACGTCGATGTCCAGATTGACCTTCGGATCGACCCGCAGGATCAACTGCACACGCGCCAGCACGGATTCAGAGAAGAACGTCCAGAACTCGCAATCGCTGGCTTTCAGGCGATCCATCAATACCTGCTGGATCTTCTGGCGCACTTCGGTTGAATACACGTCGCGCGGCACATAAGCCAGGCAGTAGCAGAAACGGCCGTATGGGTCCTTGCGCAGGAACACGCGAATCTTGTTGCGCTCCTGAATCTGCACGATGGACATGACCGTAGTGAACAACTCGTCCACCGGCGTCTGGAACAAGTCGTCACGGGGCAGCACTTCGACGACCTGCGCCAACTCCTTGCCCAGGTGCGCCTTGGCGTCGAAACCGGAACGGCGCTCGACTTCTGCGACCTTGCGACGGATGTACGGGATCTGCCGTACGCTCTCGCCATACACCGACGAGGTGTACAGGCCCATGAAGCGACATTCCTTGATGACCTTGCCCGAGGCATCGATCTGCCGGATCGACACGTAATCCGGATAGGCAGGACGGTGTACGCGGCTTGGATGCGCCGCCTTGGCAAACGACAGCAGCACCGGCTCTTGCAGGTATTTCACTGCGTAGTCTTCGATGTGCAGCTCTTCGCGGGTCAGACCGGGGCGTAACAGTCGGGTCAGCCCCAGGAAAGACGACTCGTCATACACCAACTGGCCGCCTTCGGCGTCGTTGCGTACTTCAAACTCTTCATAACCCAGAAAGGTGAAGTGGTTATCCACCAGCCATTGCAGGAAGACCTTGATCTCGGCCTTCTCTTCGACGTCGGTATTGGATTCGTTGGCATCGATACTGGCCAGCAGCTCATGCAGACGCGCTTTCATCGGCCCGAAGTCTTCGACGGCAGCACGTACCTCGCCCAGCACCTGCCCCAGCTCGCGAGCCAGCACATTCAACTCGCTGACGTTGGCGCAGCGGTCGATCTCCAGGTACATCAGCGATTCCTGCAGCACGTCCTCGCCGGTGGTGCCCTTGGGCAGCAGCTCCAACAGTTCGCCAGCAGCGCCGCGACGCACGCTCAGTACGGTGGTCTGCAGGGTGTGGATGCTGTAACCGCGACGGTTCAGCTCGGTACGCACGGAGTCGACCAGAAACGGCAGGTCGTGATGCAGCACTTCAACGGCAGTATGAGTCGACTGCCAGCCGTGGCGCTCGTAATCAGGGTTGTAGACCCGGACCTGCGGGTGAGCGTGCTCGAAACGCTCCAGCAGGCGCCATGCGGACAAGGTGCAGCCTGCCAGGTCGGACAGACGCCGCTGGGTGAGTTCGTCGAGGGAAATGATGCCGAAGAATTGCTCGGCAAACAGCGCCACTTGTGGCAGTGCCTGTTCGCTGATGTGCTGAGCCAGTGCCGCTTGCAGTTGATGCTGGAAGTCGGCCTTGCTGGCTGCGGTGAAGAACGCCATCTGTGGTACTCCGCTTTGGCTTTTATTGGGGAGGCTTGAAGAAGGTGTTGCGACCGGTGTGCCCTTACATTCACTTGCGTGGGCATAACCTGATCGAGTGTAAAGCTAAAGTACTAACGCGCGCTGTGTCAGGGTAGTCACATTTGAATGCGGGAATAAAAAACTGCGCGCATCCGACACCGTACACCACTCGTCTGCCATGCAGCTTAACGAGAGCTGACGGCGTGCTGCTTACGAGGCTGCGACATATTCGGTCATCAGGTCGCGTTAAAATCCGCACGATGGTGCCAAACATCCCCGACAAAATTTACTCGGGACTGGCAAAATCCCCCTGACGCCTCAGTTGCCAAGACCCGGAGCCCCATCATGCAAATCAAGACCGCCAGCCTCATCGCCAACCCGTGCGACGACGAATACGACGACATGGCGCTGCTTTGCTGCCACGCAGAGAACGGCGTGCTGTTTTCCCTGACCCGCTTCCCGGACGAGAACGAAGTGGAAATCACTGTCAGCGATGAAAAGTCACTGAATGTGTCCAGCCTGAAAGTCAGCTTCAGTGCCGAGCGCCTGTTGGTGGAAATCACCCCGGAGGACGCGAAGCAGCTCGATGGCCACCACCAGTATGAAATTCTGCACGGCACCGACGCAGCCGAGCTGCAGGATGTTCACCACACGCTACAGATCATTCTTGAAAACGTGGGCGAGTACACCAGCACGATCAGTTAACGGGCAAAACCGCTAGAGTGAGTACTTCGCCGTACAGGAGCCCGTCATGAACCGCATTTTCGACGCCCACTGCCATATCATCGACCCGCACTTCCCGCTGATCGCCAATAACGGCTACCTGCCGGACCCGTTCGGCGTCGGAGACTAGCTTGCGACGGTCCAGCCGCTGGGCGTTCAGGGCGGCGCGGTGGTGTCCGGGTCCTTTCAGGGCTTTGATCAGGGTTATTTACTTCAGGCGCTGCGCTTGCTGGGGCCGGGCTTCGTCGGTGTCACTCAACTGCCCGCCAGTGTCACCGATACTGAACTGGACACCCTCAATGCCGCAGGCGTGCGCGCCCTGCGTTTCAATCTCAAGCGCGGCGGCTCGGAGCAGCTCGACCAGCTGGAAGCGCTGGCCGTGCGAGTGCATGAACGCGCAGGCTGGCATTCGGAGCTGTACATCGACTCCCGAGAACTGGCGGAAATAGAAACCCGTCTGCTGAAATTGCCAGCGATCAGCATCGATCACCTGGGATTGAGCGCCGAAGGATTGCCCGTGGTGCTGCGTCTTGCCGAGCGCGGTGTGCGGGTCAAGGCCTGTGGTTTTGGACGCGTTGACTTCCCGGTGCGCGAAGCACTCAGGGATATCCATGCCGCCAATCCGAATGCGTTGATGTTCGGCACTGACCTGCCCTCCACGCGAGCGCCCCGCCCTTTCCAGCCTGACGATATCGAATTGCTGATCGACGCACTGGGTGAAGGCGGCGCCCGTCAGGCGTTGTGGGATAACGCAGCTGAATTCTATCGGCTCTAACCCTGCCGCATTCGACGGCCTGACCCTGTCGTCCTACACGCCCATACACAGAACATGTAGGGCAATTCCCAGTTAAATGACGTATGCGTCTCTAAATGCAATAAAAAACGCGGTAGTCGTTAGTCGATACCTGCCTGGATGGATTAAAGTATCGCCCCCAGCTCAGCAGTCACCAGACACAGCTGATCACCCTGCCAGGAACCGTCACCGATGGAACATCGTGAAGCGCTGATTGCGCTGCGAACCTTTCTTTCAACGCAGATCCTTGGCCAGGAAAAGCTGATCGAACGCCTGCTCATCGCCCTGCTTGCCGACGGTCACATGCTGGTCGAAGGCGCACCCGGCCTGGCCAAGACCAAGGCCATCAAGGAACTGGCAGAAGGCATCGAAGCACAGTTCCACCGCATTCAGTTCACCCCCGACCTGCTGCCTGCCGACATCACCGGTACGGAAATCTATCGCCCGGAAACCGGCAGTTTCGTATTCCAGCAAGGGCCGATCTTCCACAATCTGGTACTGGCCGACGAAATCAACCGTGCGCCGGCCAAGGTTCAGTCAGCGCTGCTCGAAGCCATGGCCGAACGCCAGGTGAGCGTGGGCCGCAGCACCTACGACCTGTCACCGCTGTTTCTGGTCATGGCCACCCAGAACCCCATTGAGCAGGAAGGCACCTACCCGTTGCCAGAAGCTCAGCTCGATCGCTTTCTGATGCACGTCAAGATCGGTTTCCCGGATGCCGCCGTCGAACGCAAGATCCTGCAACAGGCGCGTGGCGAAGCCCTGAATGGCGAAACCAAGCCGGAACGCCGTGTCAGCCAGCAGGCGATCTTTGCCGCACGCAAGGAAATTCTCGGCCTGTACATGGCCGATGCGGTCGAGGAGTACCTGGTGCAACTGGTCATGGCCACCCGGACCCCGGCCAAATTCGACCCGGAACTGGCCGAGTGGATTGCCTACGGTGCCAGCCCGCGTGGTTCCATTTCGCTGGAGCGCTGCGCCCGCGCACATGCCTGGCTGGCCGGACGTGACTTCGTCAGCCCCGAAGACATTCAGGCAGTGCTGTTCGATGTATTGCGCCACCGGATCATCCTGTCGTTCGAAGCCGAAGCTGCCGGTATCGATCAGGATCGCGTGATTCAGCGCATCCTCGACGTCGTGGCCGTCGCCTGAGCCCATGCAACCCTACCTGATCCCCCAGCCGGGCATCCGCGTCAGCCTCAGCGAGCTGATCGAAATGCGTCATCGGGTGCGGGAAGTGCAGCTGTTCTCTACGCCCAGCCAACTCAGCCCGTTGATCGGCCTGCACCATTCCAAACTGCGCGGGCGCGGCGTGGATTTCGATCAGGTGCGGGTCTATCAGGCTGGCGACGACGTGCGCAGCATCGACTGGCGAGTGACCGCACGCACTCAGGAGCCGCACACCAAGCTGTTCCACGAAGAACGCGAGCGGCCGATTTTCATTCTGGTGGAGCAAAGCCGTCGACTGTTCTTCGGCTCCGCCCTGATGTTCAAGTCGGTACTCGCGGCCCAGGCTGCCGCGCTGATCGGCTGGGCCGCGCTGGAACACAACGACCGGGTCGGCGGGCTGGTGTTCGGCGATAACGAGCACTACGAGATCAAGCCCCGACGCAGCAAACAAAGCCTGTTGCAGTTGCTCAACCGACTGGTGCGGGTCAATCAGTCACTGCACACCGAGATCCCGGCAGACCGCGATGCCTTCGGCACTGCGCTGCGTCGCGCTAGGGAAGTGCTGCGCCCTGGCAGCCTGGTCATCGTGTTGTGCGACGAACGCGCCCTTTCCGATGCTGCCGAACAACAGTTGAGCCTGCTGTCACGCCACAGCGACCTGCTGTTGCTGCCATTGTCCGACCCACTGGACCGTGCGCTGCCCGCTGCGGGCCTGCTGCGCTTTGCCGAACGCGGCGCGCAGCTGGAACTCGATACCCTCAACCCCGAACTGCGCCGCGCCTACCGGCAACAGGGCGAAGACCGCTCTGCGCGCTGGGAATTGCTGGCGCAGAAACTGCGGGTATTGCTAATGCCCTTGAGCACCCAGGCGGAACTCGTTGAACAATTGCGCGAATACCTCAACGCAAAGCGTCCGGTGAAGCGCAAATGAATCCGCTCGATCAGCTCGAGCCGCTGATTGCTCCCGAAGCCGTCGGCTTTTGGCCGCTTGCCCCGGGGTGGTGGCTGCTGCTGTTGCTGATCCCGGCAGTGGGCTGGGGCCTGTGGCGTTTGCGTGTACTGCTGCCGGTCAAGGCGCGCAAGGTTCGCAGCGAACAACCGCTGGACCCGGTTCGCCTCGCCGCCCTGGCGGAACTCGCCAGCTTGCCCAAGCCCTACGATGGCGCCCCGGCAGGTGCCTGGCTGCAGCAGATCAACGGCCTGCTCAAACGCCTGTGCCGCAACCATTATCCGCACAGCCAGAGCCACACGCTGAACGGCCGAAAATGGCTGGCGTTCCTCGACAACCGCTGCCCGGCGGCAGGCCTGACGCGCTGGATGATTCTGGTCGAAGGTGCCTACAAACCCGAGTGCAAGCTGGACGACAAGGCCATCACCGGGCTGACCCAGGCGGTTGATACCTGGATCCGCAAACATGTTTGAGTTCGTCTGGCCCTGGGTTTTCGCCCTGCTGCCGCTGCCGTGGCTGATGCGCGCCCTGCTGCCCATGGCCGACAGCGGCGAGCCGGCGCTAAAGGTCAGTTTTCTCAGTGAACTCGAAGGGCTGAGTGGACGCCGCGCCAAGGCCAATCTGCCGATCTGGAGACAGCGTGCGCCCTTTCTGCTCATCTGGCTGTTGCTGTTGATAGCCACCGCGCGACCGCAATGGCTGGGCGAGCCACTGCCAGTGGCTGCCAGCGGGCGCGACCTGCTGGTGGCTGTCGACGTGTCCGGTTCCATGGACTACCCCGACATGCAGTGGAAAAGCGATGAAGTCAGCCGACTGGTGCTGGTGCAACAGTTGCTCGGTGACTTTCTCGAGGGCCGCAAGGGCGACCGGGTCGGTTTGATCCTGTTTGGCACTCAGGCTTTTGTCCAGGCACCGCTCACCTATGACCGGCGCACTGTAAGGGTCTGGCTTGACGAGGCAAAAATCGGTATTGCAGGCAAGAACACTGCGCTTGGCGATGCTATCGGTCTGGGCCTGAAACGCCTGCGCTTGCGCCCGGCCACCAGCCGCGTGCTGGTGCTGGTCACCGACGGTGCCAATAACGCCGGTCAGATCGATCCGATCACTGCCGCGCGGCTGGCTGCCGAAGAAGGCGTAAAAATCTACCCCATCGGTATTGGCTCGGACCCCGACAAGGACGCGCTGCAAAGCGTCCTCGGCCTCAATCCGAGCCTTGATCTGGACGAGCCGACGCTCAAGGAAATCGCCAGCCTCAGTGGCGGCCAGTATTTCCGTGCTCGCGACGGCGACCAACTGGAAAAGATTCGCGCCACCCTGGACAGCCTGGAACCGGTTGCCCAGCAGCCCACCCAGGCACGTCCGGCGCAGACGCTTTATCAATGGCCGCTGGCGACAGCCCTGCTGTTGAGCGTACTGCTGGTACTGCGTGAACTGTGGCCAAACAATGCGCTGCAACGCCTGCTGACTGTCGTGCGTTCCGTCAACTGGCGTGAGCGCGTCAAAAGCCTCTGGAGGTCGCGATGATCGCCTCTCTGTGGCCGCACTGGTTTCGCCCCGAATGGCTGCTGATCCTGCCGTTGCTGGCGCTGTTGATCTGGCGGCTCTGGCATCGGCAGAAACGCGCCGGGCGCTGGCAAATGCTTCTGCCGACCCACTTTCATGCCGTACTGCTCAACGGTGGGCGCGGCAGCAACAGTAAACTGCCGTGGGTCGCACTCGGGCTGGCATGGCTGCTGGCGCTTTTCGCGTTGCTGGGCCCCAGCTGGCAGCGTGTCGAACAGATCAGCCAGAAACCGGTCGATCCGCTGGTGGTGATACTTGAACTCACCCCGCAGATGCTCGCCACCGACAATGCGCCCACCCGCCTGGAACAGGCGAAACGCAAACTGCTGGACCTGTTGCAAAAGCGCAGCGATGCGCAGACCGCCATCGTCGTCTATGCGGGCAGCGCGCACACGCTGGTGCCGCTGTCCGATGACCTGGTCACCAGCCATAACCTGCTGGAAGCCATCAGGCCGTCGATCATGCCCATGACCGGCCAGCGTGCCGATCTGGCGGTCCAGAAAGCCCTGCACCTGCTGAAACAGGGCGCACTGGGCCAAGGGCGAATTCTGCTGATCACCTCGTCACTGAGCGAACAGGAACGTCAGGGCATCCGTACGGCGTTGCGCGGGCAATCGCCGCCGTTGCTGATCCTTGGCATCGGTACGGCTGACGGCGCGCCGGTCATGCAGGAAAACGGCAGCCTGCTCAAGGACGACCAGGGCGCCATTCTGGTGTCGCGCCTGGACAGCAACAGCCTCAACGAATTCGCCGATCAGGTCGGCGGCAGCTATCGTCAGGCACGAGGCGATGAAGAAGATTTGCACAGCCTTGGCCTGCTGGCCAGCCCCCAGCACATGAGCAGCGACGGGCAGGTCGTGCAACTCGATACCTGGGCCGATCAGGGCCACTGGTTCCTGCTCCCGCTATTGTTGATCGCAGCCCTGGCTGGTCGGCGCGGCTGGCTGTTCTGTCTGCCGCTACTGTTCATGTTTCCGCAAAACAGCCAAGCGTTCGAGTTTCAGGACCTGTGGCTGCGTCCCGATCAACAGGGCCAGCGGCTACTGGAGCAGCATCGGCCAGCCGAGGCCGCACAACGCTTCGAAGACCCGCGCTGGAAAGGCGTGGCCTTTTACCAGGCCGAAGACTACGTCAGCGCCGCCCAGCAGTTTGCCGAAGGCAACAGCGCCGCCGACCATTACAATCGCGGCAATGCCCTGGCGCGCAGCGGCGAGCTGGCGGCAGCACTGGATGCCTACGAACAGGCCCTGGACCGCCAGCCCGAGTTTCCCGCGGCACAAACCAACCGGGCGCTGGTACAAAGCCTGCTGGACAAGGCCGATGTCCAGAAGCCTGCCGAGGATGAACAGAACAAGGCCGATCAGGGCGAAGAAGGCCAGCAAGCGTCACAGGACCCCAACAGCAGTGCATCGCCAGCCGATCAGAACCCGTCCCGCTCGGATCAGCCCGGTGCCAGCGAGAGCCTGCCGCCAGACGTCAGCGGTCAGGCCACCTCAGGCGAATCGGCGGACGACGAGCAAACTACCCGCCCACCGCTCCAGGCCGCAGACACCCCTATTACCGGCGAGCGGCGTCAGGAACTGGAACAGTGGCTGAGGCAGATTCCGGATGATCCGGGCGAGCTGCTGCGGCGCAAATTTCGCTACGAACAGCAACATCAGGAAAAGACCCGATGAGTCGCGTGTACACCTTATTGATCGGCCTGCTGCTGAGCCTGATCAGCTTGTCATTGCAGGCTGCGCAACTGACCGCCAGCGTCGACCGCACGCGCCTGAACGCCGGGGAAACTGTCGAGTTGACGCTGGAAACCGATGATGTGACGCAGTTCGGCAAGCCGGACATGAGCGCCTTGGAAAGCAGTTTCGAGGTGCGCGACACGCGCCAGCTCAACAGCCTGAAAACCCTGGACGGCAGCAGTCAGGCCACCACTCGCTGGATCGTCACCCTGCTGCCTCGCGAGACCGGCAGCGTGTTGATCCCGTCGTTGCAACTGGGTGAGCTGAAAAGCCAGCCACTGACGCTACAGGTTCTGCAAAGCGAGCCCCAGGACCCAGGCAGCCATCTGGCGTCGATCTTCATCGAAGCGAGCCTCGATCAGGACAGCGTCTATGTTCAGGCCCAGACCGTGCTGACCCTGCGCATCTACCACTCGGTGTCGCTGTTCGACGACAGCAGCCTGAGCCCTTTGCAAGTACCGGACGCACGGGTCGAAAAACTGGGTGATTCGCACACCTACGAAAAGCTGATCAATGGTGTGCGTCATGGCGTGATCGAAACACGCTACGCGATCTATCCGCAGCAAAGCGGCGTGCTGAAGATACCGGCACAAGTGTTCAGCGCTACGCTGGTGCAGACACCTGCCGAAGGCTCGCAAGGCCAGGATGCCAACCCGTTCGGCCCGCAACCAGGTCGATCGGTGCGGGTCAAATCCGCCGAAGTGCCGTTGACCGTCAAACCCAAGCCCGCCGACTACCCGGCTGATGTCGCCTGGTTGCCGGCGCGCAGTATCAGCCTTGAAGAGAGCTGGAGCCCCGAGCCCGGCACCACTCAGGTCGGCGATTCACTGACCCGCACCCTCATACTCAAGGCCGAAGGCCTGGCCGGTGCGCAACTGCCACCCTTGCCGCCCACCGAAGTGCCCGGCCTGCGGCGTTATCCGGATCAGCCACAGCTGCGCAACCTGCCCAGCGAACGCGGCCTGATCGGTACCCGCGAAGAACGCGAGGCACTGGTGCCAACCCGCGCCGGGGCAATTGACCTGCCTGCGGTTGAAGTGACCTGGTGGAATACCCGTGAAGATCACCTGGAACACACCAGCCTGGCCGCACGTACCCTGCAGATCAGCAGCAACCCCGGCCTGGCAGTGGACACGCCGGTGAACAACGACATGAGCGGCGTGACGGTGATCGGCCCGCCAGTCTGGCCGTGGCAACTGAGCACGCTATTGCTGGCCTGCACCACCTTTTACGGTTTCGCCCTGTGGTGGCGGGCCCGCGGGCAGCCGGCAATCGCCCGGGCCGTGCAGACCGGGCCCAGCCCGCGTACCGTCCTGGATGACCTCAAACGCGCCTGCCTGGCCAACGACCCTCAAGGCACCCGTCAGGCACTCGACGCGTGGGCACGCCAGCAGCCGGAAACCCTGGCCGAAATGGCCGCGCGTTTCGTGCCGCTGTCCGATGCACTGGACGGTCTGAACGGCGCGCTTTATAGCGAAACCGGCAAGCTGTGGCTGGGTGAAGACCTCTGGCGCGCCGTGCGCAAGCTGCCTGCCGCCGAACATATCAAGGACCCGGCAGGCGATGCCGGGTTGCCACCGCTGTATCCCAAGTGAGGATGCAGCTCAGGCAACACCTCTACACGACAAGGTAAACCAATGCGTCTGTTTCACACCTCTGACTGGCATCTGGGTCAGAACCTGCACGGTCAGGAGCGGGATTTCGAACACGCCTGCTTTCTGACCTGGCTGCTGGCCCGTCTGGCCGAACGAAAACCTGATGTACTGTTGATCGCGGGCGACATCTTCGACACCGTCAACCCGCCGGTCAAAGCGCAGGAACGCCTGTACGACTTCATCGTCAACGCTCATGAACGGCAGCCGCTGCTGACCATCGCGATGATCGCAGGCAACCACGACTCCGGCTCGCGTATCGAACTCCCTGCACCCCTGATGCGCCGTTTGCGCACACACGCACTGGGCAGGGTGATGTGGCTGGACGACGGTGTGCTGGACGCCGAACGCCTGCTGCTACCGTTGCCGGACGCCGAAGGCAACGTCAAAGCCTGGTGCCTGGCGCTGCCCTTCCTGCGTCCTGCCGAGGTCACCGGCCCGACGCTGGGTGACGACTACCTGCGCGGTATCGGTCGGGTTCATGAGTTGCTGATCGAAGCAGCCAACCTCAAGCGCCAGCCAGGTCAGGCACTGATCGCCATCAGCCACGCGCACATGGCGGGCGGTTCGGTCTCGGAAGACTCCGAGCGCAGCCTGATCATCGGCAACGCCGAAGCCCTGCCCGCCACTCTGTTCGGACCGAGCATCACCTATGTCGCGCTTGGCCATTTGCACAAGCCGCAACGAGTCAATGGTGAAGAGCGCATTCGCTACAGCGGTTCGCCGATTCCACTTTCATTTTCGGAAATCAGCTATCAGCACCAGATTCTCGAGATCAATTGCGACGGTGAGACGCTGACCAGTGTCGAGCCGTTGCTCATCCCTCGCGCCGTCAACCTGCAACGCCTGGGGCCTGCGCCCTTGGCCGATTTGCTGGTACAGCTCAAGGCGCTGCCGGACATCGACCTGCTTGCCGACCCGGACCGCCAGCCGTGGCTGGAAGTGCGCGTGCGTCTTGATGAACCGCAACCGGACCTGCGCAACCAGATCGAAACCGCGCTGCAAGGCAAAGCCGTGCGGTTGGTGCGCATCGGTGCTGAATACGCCGGTAAAGGCAGTGCCGACGGCAACGAGGGTGAAGCCGCCCTGATCGAGCTGGACCAGCTAACGCCTCAGGAATTGTTCAGCCGTGCCTGGCAGGACAACTTCGGCAGCGAGGTCGACGAACAGACCCTGACCGATTTCGCCACGCTGCTGCGTGAAGTCCAGCAGGAGAGCGAACAGCCATGAAAATCCTTGCCATTCGCCTGAAAAACCTTGCCTCGCTGGCCGGGCCGTTTGAAATCGATTTCACTGCCGAGCCGCTGGCCAGCGCCGGTCTGTTCGCCATTACCGGCCCGACCGGCGCAGGTAAAAGCACCCTGCTCGACGCCTTGTGCCTGGCGCTGTTCGGAGCGATTCCGCGGCTGAGTAATATCGGCCAGTCCAAGGTCCCGGACATCGACGGCGACATCACCACCAGCGACCCGCGCACCCTGCTGCGGCGTGGCACGGGCAGCGGTTACGCAGAAGTAGACTTTATCGGCATCGATCAGCGCCGTTATCGCGCCCGCTGGGAAACCAACCGCGCACGCGACAACGCGACCAAAAAGCTGCAGGCCAGCCGCCAGACCCTGACCGACCTGGACAGCGAACAGGTGCTCAGCAACCAGAGCAAGCGTGAATTCGAGCAACTGATCGAGCAGCGTCTGGGGCTGAATTTCGAGCAATTTACCCGCGCCGTGATGCTCGCTCAGAGCGAGTTCAGTGCCTTCCTCAAGGCCGACGACAAGGAACGCAGCGAACTGCTGGAGAAGCTGACCAATACCGCTATCTACAGCCAGCTCGGGAGGCGCGCCTACAGCAAGAGCAAAGAGGCCGAGGAAGCGCTTAAAACTCTCACTGCTCAAGCCAGCAACATCGTCCCGCTGGCTCCGGAGCTGCTGGCTGAACTGGAACAACGCCTCAACGACGCACAGCAGCAGCTCAAGGCGCACCAGGCACAGCAAAGGCAACTGGAAATCAAACAGCAGTGGCTGATCGAGCTACACCGCCTGCGCGATGAACAGCTTGCCGCGCAGGAGGCGATCACCCGTGCTCAACAGGCCTGGGACGACCAGAGCGGTGCACGTCAGACCCTCGGCCAACTGGAACGCCTGGGCCCGCAGCGCCACCGTTTCACGCGTCGGGTCACGCTGAACGCCCAGCTCAACCCGCTGGCGGAACAAATTCGTCAGCATCAGCAACAGCAGGCTTCGCTGCAAGATCAGCAGCAACAACTGGAGACCCGCCGCACCCAGGCGCACGCCAGTCTGCTGGCGGCCCAGCAAACCCACAGCAACGCCAAACCGCTGTTGCAGCAGGCTTTTGACACACAGAACACGCTGAACCACCTGGCCCAGGAACTGGCCAAGGTGTCTGACCTGCATCAGCAAACCGGACAGCTTTGTACTGAGGGTCAGGCCAGCCTGCACATTCTGCTCGACCAGCAGCAACAGGTTTCGCAGCGCCTTGAACGTATTGCCGAGCAACTGGAGCACAGCAGCGAACTGGCCCCGCTGGCTCAGGCCTGGAGCGCCTGGCGCGACCGCCTGAAATCCCTCACGCTGATCGCCAACCGCCTCAAGCACGGGCAGAGTGAACTGCCTGCACTGCAGCAACGTGCCAGCACGGCCGATCAACAGTTGACCGAGCAATGCAGCGCGCTGGAATTGCTGTACCGCGAAGCCGATTGCGAAGTGGATGCGGTGACCGAACAGGTACAGATTCTCGGCAGCCTGCTGCAGGACAATCGCAAGCAGCAACGCGCATTCGAAGACCTGGCCCGTCTGTGGGCCAGCCAGCAGGACGTAGACCGACAACTGGCCGATCTGGCGCAGCAACAGCAAAGCGCTCAGCAGCAACGCGAACAGCTCAACAGCGAAGGCATTCGCGTTCGTGATGAACTGACCGTCGCCGAACAGACCCTGACCGTTACCCGGCAACTGCTGGAACGTCAACGCCTGGCCCGCAGCGCCAGCGTTGAAGAATTGCGCGTCCAGTTGCAGGACGACCAGCCCTGCCCGGTCTGTGGCAGCATCGAACACCCTTGGCATCAGCCGGAAGCTTTGCTGGAAAGCCTCACGCAACATGATGACAACGAGCAGGCCAGCGCGCAGAAGGCGGTGGACCAACTGACCGAACAGCGCAACCAATTGCGCGAGCAGGTTGGCGGCGTGATCGCCCGCCAGAAAGAGCTGCTGCGTCAGCACGAACAGCTCACCCTGCGTCATCAAGCCCTGGCACCGGATCTGGAATCTCATCCCCTCGCGGCTCAATTGCTCGACCACGACGCAGGCAAGCGTGACAGCTGGTTGAGCCAGCAATTGAATAACCTGAGCGAAGTCATCACCCGTGACGAGCAACGCCAGGAAGCGTTGCTGACCCTGCAGAAAGACGCCGCCCGCTTGCAGCAGCAACTTCAGGCAGCCACAGAAGCCAGTCAGACCGCGGCGAGCCATGTTGCCGAGCAGCTCAAGCAGCTGGACGTCGACAGGCAGCGGCTGGACGAAGAACTGAGCGCATTCACGCCGCTGGTCTCGCCACACGTGCTTGAGGGGCTGCGCAGCGATGCATCGGCAACGGTGATGCAGCTTGAGCAGCAGGTGACTCAGCGTCTGGATCAACTTGAGCAGCAACACGAAGAGCAGCAGGAGCAGAGCGAGCGCCAGCAGAAGATCGAAAAGCATCAGATCGAGCAGCAGACTCGCCTGCACCGCCAGACCGAACTGGCGCAGGAAGTCGCCCGGCTCGGCGAGCAACAACAGGCCAGCCAACAGGCACTGACCGGCTTGCTGGGCGAGCATGCGACTGCCGAGCACTGGCAACAGGCGCTGGAAAACGCCATCGAGCAGGCCAGGCAAACCGAAAGCTCGCCCGCCGAGGCTCTGCAGCAGATTCAAAGCCAGTTGATCCAGCTGGCTGCCGAACTCAAGTCCGCCCAGCAACAACATCAATCCTTACAGCAGGAACTGGCTGAACTTGATGTGCAGATCAGCGAGTGGCGCGGCCAGCATCCCGAGCTGGACGATACCGCGCTCGACACGCTGCTGACCTACGATGACGCGCATGTCGAGCAACTGCGTCTGCAACTGAACGCTACCGACAAAGCGCTGGAGCAGGCAAAAGTATTGCTGCAGGAGCGCGATCAGCGCCTGCAACAGCATCAGGCGCAATACAGCGACCTTAGCGACAGCACGCAACTGGCGGCAGCGCTGCAACAGGCCCATGAACAGTCCGCGCTCGGCGAGCAGCAATGCGCCGACCTGCGTGCCGAACTCAGCGAAGATCAGCGCCGTCGCAACGCCAACAGCGAATTGCAGGCGCGCATCAACGATGCCAATGACGAATACCTGCGCTGGGCACGCCTGGCATCGCTGATTGGCTCGGCCGAAGGCGAGAAATTCCGCAAGATCGCCCAAGCCTACAACCTTGACCTGCTGGTCCACCATGCCAATGCGCAGCTCCGGCAACTGGTGCGCCGCTACCGCCTGAAACGCGGCGGCAGCATGCTCGGCCTGCTGGTCATGGACACCGAAATGGGCGACGAACTACGCTCGGTTCACTCGCTGTCGGGTGGCGAAACCTTCCTGGTCTCGCTGGCGTTGGCGCTGGGACTGGCGTCGATGGCCTCCAGCACGCTGCGTATCGAATCGCTGTTCATCGACGAGGGCTTCGGCAGCCTCGACCCGGAATCGCTGCAACTGGCGATGGACGCACTGGACGGCTTGCAGGCACAGGGTCGCAAGGTCGGCGTGATCTCCCACGTACAGGAAATGCATGAACGGATTCCGGTGCAGATCAAAGTGCGTCGCCAGGGGAATGGGTTGAGCACAATCGAGGTGGGTAACTGAAAGACCTGTGACGCGGAGCGTCACGAACGGCATTCCCACGCTGGAATGGTATGCCCCCCCCGAAGGTTGGACAATTATCCACTTACGCTGCCTTGGCGGCCTGCATCCTG